>JAZQJO010000082.1:0-28092 GCA_045541695.1 Faecousia sp. | reverse complement strand
GCGCGGATCATGGTGCTGGAACAGCTATATCGGGCAGAAGCGATCCAGGCCGGCAGTAAATATCACAAATAGCAGACCCCTACCGAAATCGGTAGGGGTCTTCATTTAAAATTCACCGGAATCGTACATTACCGCAGACAGGGCGCACAGGGGCGCTGTTTCGCAGCGAAGAATCCGTTTTCCCAGGGTACAGACCTGCAGACCCGC
The DNA here is from genome assembly GCA_045541695.1 of Faecousia sp. Lineage (GTDB taxonomy): Bacteria > Bacillota > Clostridia > Oscillospirales > Oscillospiraceae > Faecousia. Next base: position 27,885 of record JAZQJO010000082.1, on the reverse strand, counting down.
GGCCATAGCCTGCTCCACTTCCTTTTCTTCCAGACCGCCCTCCGGTCCGGTCATCAGGCTGACCGTTTTGTAAGGTCCGTCGGAAAGCGCCATGCGCAGCGTGTTTGCCTGCTCATTCTCGTAAAACAGCAGCGCCTTGTCGGCCCTCGCAGCTTCGTCTAAAGCAGCCTTGTAGCCGGGAAGCACCCGCACCTGGGGTATTCTGCCCCGGCCGGATTGCTCTGCTGCCGAAGCTGCGATCCGCTGCCAGCGTTCCAGTTTCTTCTTTAAGCTCTTTTCGTCAGGGGTTGAAACACATCTGGCAGAGGGAAACGCCACGATCTCATGCACGCCCAGCTCCGTGGCTTTCTGGATCACGTGCTCCAGCTTATCTGCCTTTGGAAAGGCCATGAAAACCGTCACCTTCACCGCCGCTTCAGACTCCGATTCCTTGCGGCTGTGAACAACCAAACTGATGCGCTCGGAGCTGACATCGCTAATGGTGCAGATGCATTCCTTGCCCTGCCCATCGCAGACAAGCACGTCATTACCGCATTTCAGTCGCAGCACTTTTGCGTGCTGAGCATTGTCCCCGGTGAGGACCAAAAAGTCCGGTTTCAGCTCTTCCGGTGTCACAAAAAATCGGGTCATTTCCATTCTCCTGTCGCTTTTTTCTAAGTGTAGCAAAAGCAGGTAGGATTTGCAATAGATTTACAAAAATATGTTGACAAAAAATCGCTGTGCGGTTATAATAACTAAGCGCTTGCGAGAGTGTTGGAATGGTAGACAATCACGTTTGAGGTGCGTGTGGCAACCGCCGTGTGGGTTCGAGTCCCATCTCTCGCACCAAAAAAGAGGACACCCCATTGGGTTGTCCTCTTTTTTGGTAATTTGCGGGAGATGGGACTCGAAAGGCGGTATCTATTTTATCCCCCCATCAAATACTGCTCTGCATAATATGCCGCCACAGCACCGTCGCCGGCTGCTGTAACGATCTGCCGCACAGCCTTCGTACGAACATCGCCTGCCGCAAAAACACCTGGGATGCTTGTGCAGGTGTCCTCCCCTGCTACCACGTATCCTGCGCCGTCCAGCGCCAGCTGGTCAGCAAACAACGCCGTCTGGGGATCTCTGCCCACGCTGATAAACAGGCCATCCAGCGCCAGCTCTGTTTTTTCTCCGGTCACCGTATTCTTCAGTTGAACGCCGGTCAGCTTTGTGTCAAACAGCAGCTTTTGCACTGTTTGATTCCACCTGATCTCCACGTTCTCCGCCTGCTGCAGCTGATTTAGGTATATCTTTGCGGCACGGAGCGAATCCCTGCGATGGATCAAAATCACCTTTTTCGCAATTCTGGACAGATACAGCGCATCTGCTGCAGCAGAATTGCCGCCGCCAACCACCGCTACGGTTTTCCCACGGAAAAACATTCCGTCACAGGTGGCGCAGTATGCCACTCCCCTTCCAACCAGCGCTTCCTCATCCGGCAGACCCAAATGCTTATGGTCTGCGCCGGTGGCAATAATCACCGTTTTGCCGCAGATTTCACCATCCTTTGTCCGGACGGTCTTGACGCCCTGGGTCAACTCCACAGAAAGCACCTGCGCATATTTCGTTTCCGCACCCGCACGCTGGGCGCCGGCGTGCATTTTCCTGCCCAGCTCAAATCCATCAATCCCCTCGTCAAAACCGGGGTAATTGTCGATCTGGGTGGTCTGATTCATCTGTCCGCCTGCGGACATTTTCTCGATCAGCAGGGTCGAAAGTCCGCTTCTTGCGGCATACATCGCGGCAGTGCAGCCTGCGGGGCCACCGCCAATAACGATCACATCATAGAGTTTGTCCATGTCAAATCTCCTTTTTTCTTTGATTATATCACATTTTTCTCAATCTGTGAACATTTTCTGGACGAACAGAAGCTTTTGTGATAAAATAATGAACGTTCTCGAAAAATGTCGAAACGACACACTTGCAATTTATCTGTCACTTATGCTATTGTCAAGGTAGAAATTCGTCAAAATGAGGGATAATCATGATGAAACTCCTGATTGTGGATCCGTCCGATGTTTTCGTCGAATCCCTGATCGCAGTTTTTAAAAAACAATATGATATCCGCTGCTGTTCGGGTGGCAATGCCGCATTCTCCCTTTTGAAAGATTTCCGTCCCGAATGCTTGATCATCAATCTGTCCATCGTCGGCTGCGACGGTTTGACGGTCCTGCAGCAAACGGAATACGTGCCGCCTCATATTCTGGCGCTGACAACAAATCCGACACCTTATGTTTTGCAGGCAGCGGTGGATGCAGGCGTCAGCCACATTCTGCGCATTCCCTGCAGCGTGCAGGCCGTTGCCGGTCACATAAACAATATGGTTCGCATTGCCCGCCTTCCCAAAAGGCAAAAAGATCCCCAGGATATTGTCCGGGAGCATCTGCGCATTCTGGGCATGAAAGAAAGCCGGGACGGTTTCAAGCAGCTTTGCGTGGAGCTGCCGCTGTTTGCCCAGGACCCGGAGCAATCTCTTTCCAAGGAGCTACACCCCGCTGTGGCTCAGATCTGCGGAAATAACAACGGCAACCAAGTGGAAAGCGCCATTCGCCGGCTGATCAGCGACACTTGGGAAATACGAAATGTTGCCGTTTGGGAGGAATACTTCCCGGGTCTGACAAAAAAGCCTACCATCACGGAGTTCCTCACCGCTCTTGCGGCAAAGCTGGACTTGATGAAGCTGCAAATCTACTATGCACAGAATGAATAAAAATTACCCCCATTTCCTTGCGGAAATGGGGGCGCTTTTTAGTTTTCTTTGGAAAACTGCTTGCCGATCTGGTTGATGCCCACGGCAGCCAGCCCGGATACGCCGCCCACTGCCGCCGCCGTCAGCGGGTCGGCAGCCGGATAGTCCGGAATGTGCAGATACATCGCCAGGACGCCCAGCAGCATTCCCGCAACGCCGCAGATTACCGGGATCCACTTATCGCTCAGCGGCGATGCCTTGATACCAAGACCCATGATATAGATCACCGCCGTAATGGCCGCCACGGTGGCAACACCAAAGTCCATACTCTTCACCTCCCGTTTTCCAGATCGCTGAGGCGGTGGTTGATCACCTTGATCTGCTCTTCCACCACCGGCATTCTTCTGGCAAAATGATTGTGTTCTCTGACCTCCCGGGTCAGCTCCTCCAATTTCGTGTCGGTCACAGCCTGTACGGTACGCATGGCGTTTTCGTTTTTACGGGCAGTTGCCAGACACGTCACCACCACACCTGTCAAAGACAGCACACCTGTAATTGCTGCAGCTATGATCGCTTCGCTCATGTAAAATCCTCCTGTTATCCTCCCAGCAGACTGCCCATGGTTTCTGCGCCAATGATCCCGTCTGCGGTCAGTTTTTTAGCTTTTTGGTATTCTATGACCGCTTCCTGCGTTGCCGATCCGAAAACGCCGTCTGCGCCGTAGCTGCCGCAGGGATAGCCCCACCCCTCCAGCAAAAGCTGCGCCGCCCTGACGGCATTGGAGCTGTCACCGCTGCGTAGTAGCGGCAAAGTCAGAGAATAACGGCTTGCCTCCGGTTGTTCCGGGATGTTGGTATAGACCGGGTTTCCCTCCCAGTCAAACACCGTGTACCCCACCGGACAAGCCTTGATTGCGCTCTCCAGATTCATAAATGCTGCCGTCTGGGTTTGGGGCGCATCCCAGCTTTTACGAATGCGATACCACTTTTCCGGCTCGCCGGAAACATCAAACCATTGGGCAACAACCAGCGCTTCCGCTTCTGCCAACGCCGCCAGATTGCTGTCTTCCAGCAGCCACCGGGTCGCACGTTCATTGGTGTGGAAGCTGTGCTCCAGGATCAAGCCAATGGTCCCAACAGCCGTTGCGCCACGGATCACACCGTAGTAATCTCCGTTTGCGCCCTCCCGGACCGCTATGCGCTCCTCCTCAGCTGTTTTCATGAGCTTACGGATACAGGCAGCCAGCGCCTTTCCCAGTTCGTTTCCGGAGCCGTTCAGCGGCACATACACCACCGGATGATCTGCGCTTTCCCGCTGAGCCGCATTGGAATGAACAGAAAGCAAAAGGTCGGCCCCTTCGGATGCCGTTCCCCGGTAGTACTCATTCAGATCCCGCTCCTTATCCTGGCGGGTCAGCTGCACCTCTATGCCATAGCGCTCCAGTTCCTTTTTCAGCAATAAATGCAGCTTCCAGTTCATGTCGGATTCGTAGTATTCCGGCACCACCGGGCTGCGGTTGTATTTGCTGAAATGCCCTGCATCCAGGCAAACCACAGGCCTTGCATGTCCGGCTTTTACATTTTTCATAATTACACCTCCAAAATATTCTTCCTCCCATACTATGCAAAGCTTTCTTATCTCTCTTCACCGATATGGCAAAAAAAGTGTTCGGTTGCATGCATATCTGCAACCGAACAAATTGAACATTCTGCCGTTATGTGTTATAATAACTTTAATGGAGGAGTGGGTATGGAAATTCTGTATTCTGATTTACATATAGCGGTATGCGTCAAACCTGTAGGCCTGGACTCTGAAAAAGACGTTCCCGAAGCGCTTTCTCAGGCGCTCGGCGGTGAAGTGTTTACGCTGCACCGGCTGGACAAAAATGTTGGCGGCGTGATGGTTTATGCACGCACAAAGTCCGCAGCGGCGGCGCTGTCCCGGGTCATACAAAACGGAGAAATGGTCAAAGAGTATGTGGCTCTGGTCCACGGCACACCGCCGGAAAGCGGAGATTGGACCGACCTTCTGTGGAAAGACAGCAGCAAAAACAAGGTTTTCGTGGTAAAGCGGGAGCGCAAAGGGGTCAAACAGGCCCGTTTGGAATATCGCCGGCTGACAGACGGGGAAAGCTCGCTGGTCCGCATCCGCTTGCACACCGGCCGAAGCCACCAGATCCGGGTGCAATTTTCCAGCAGAGGCTATCCTCTGGTAGGCGATCATAAATACGGGGCAAGAGACCAAGCCCCTGCCCCGCATCTTTTTTCCTGTAAAATCAGTTTCCCATTCCGGGGAGAAGTCCATTCCTTTGAAGCAATGCCCGACTGGGTCACTGCTCCTTAGCTGTGCAGATCTTCTTCGTCAGCACCATGATATAGCCAATATAGATCGCCAGATTGAAGATCGCCAACCAAACAAGTCCCAACGTCTGAATATCAAACAGATAATAGCCGTAGGTGCACACGCTCACGCCCAGCAGCGCTGCGCACAGCGGGATCGTTTTCGGACAAACGCAGGCAATGATAATGGCCAATATCTCATAAAGATAGCCGTAGCGCTCATGCATGGCCGGCAAAAACAGCACGCAGGTAAACGCCAGCAAAAAAGCCATATACACCATGTTTTCGCCGGAAGTTTCCGCTTTTTCCCGAAGCCAATGTATCATCAGCAGCGCCAGAATACCTACGGTGACCAAAATCGCAGGCGTGCGCATCAGCGCATAATGGGCCGGGCTGCGCTCTGCGGTCAGCAGCATCCAGAAAGAAGGGTAATTGGCCGACATCCACTCATACTCCACCGCTTGGTTGGCATAGATCGCAAAGGTCTCCAGCGGATTTCTGCCAAAAAACAAAGCAGGCAGTGTTGCGACGCACATGGTTGCGGGAATCAGCAAAAATTCAAGAATGGAAAATTTCCGTTTCCGGAAATAAACGAACAGCACCAGCGGCAGCAAAAACACCGCCTGCAGCTTAAAGGTAAAGGAAAGTCCCAGCAAGACCATGGCGGTGCGGGATCTGTCACGCAGCAGCGCAGCCAACGCCGCAACGGCAAAAAAGACATAAATACCGTCGCATTGCGCCCATGCCGCAGAATTCAAAAACACGATCGGCGACAGCAAAATGGCACCGTATGCAAAAGTGCCTTTCCACAGCTTGTCTTCCCGCACTGTACGCATAACCACCAGCGCACCGGCCAGTGCCAGAAGATAGTCGAAAATGATGGACAGGAGCTTATAAGCATGCACCGGTTCCACCGGAAGCTTCGTCATAAGCCAGATCAGCATTTGGTACATTAAATTGTAGTTTCCGACTTGCGTTCCGATGCCGTTTTCCAGGATCCGCTGATACCAGGGAAGCAGGAAAAAGTGACTGTCATCGCTGACGAAATCCATCAGCGGCAACCGCACGGCAACACCCGCCGCAGTAAATGCCAAAATCACAAACAAAAGCAAATGCTCTTCGATCCAGGCAAGTATTTTCTTTTCTACATTCAGCATAGATTCGCCTCCATAAAATGTATGGAGAAAACCCGGGAAGGCCCGGGTTCTTTTTATTTCTCCTGTTTCATTTCCCACAGCTTTGTCTGGCTGGATTTTTCGTACAGACGCAGATAGCTGTCGTAGCGTGTCTTTTCGATGGATCCAGCCGCCACAGCCTCTGTGACAGCGCAGCCGGGCTCTGCCCGATGAGAGCAGTCACGGAACTGGCATTTGCCGATATATTTCCCGAAATCCGGGAACGCATATTGCAGATTTTCTTTCAGAATGATTTCCATCTGGTCAGTATCAAAGGAGGAAAAGCCCGGCGTATCCGCCACGTATGTTTCCTCCGGCAGCCGATAAAGCTGCACATGACGGGTGGTATGCCGTCCACGTCCAAGCTTTTCAGAGACCTCACCGGTCGCCAGCTGCAGTTCGGGACAAAGTCTGTTCAGCATGCTGCTCTTGCCGACGCCGGAATTACCGGTAAAGGCGGTCAGCTTGCCACGAATCGCTTCCCAAAGGGCATCCACACCCTCGCCGGTCTCTGCGCTGGCGCAGATCACCGGAAAGCCGGCATTTTCATAAATACGCACTAAGTCCTCCGCAGGGTCCAGGTCGCACTTATTTACACACAGGTAAACCGGCACTTCCTGATCACCGGCGATGGTCGCCACCCGGTCGATAAGGAACGGCTCTGTCACCGGATTGACATTTGCCGCAAACACCACAAGGGCATCGATATTGGCAACTGCCGGACGAACGAAGCTGTTCTTCCGGGGGAGGATCTTCTCCACCATCCCTTTGCCCCGTTCTGCGGTAATTTCAACCATATCTCCGGTCAGAGGGCTGCTGTCCCGGCGGAGCACGCCCCGGGCACGGCAGGTAATGATACCACGCTGTGTCTGCACATCGTAAAACCCGCTGAGCGAACGCAGGATTCTACCGGTAAGTCTGTCACTCATTGGTCGTATCGTCCTCTTCAGCAGAATCTCCGAAATCCACCTCGAATGTGCTCACAGGCGCATTGTTTACCCAAAGCTCAAAGGTCTCTACGCCGGTTCCTCTCAGCTCCACCTGCACATTCAGCGCCTCCACAGGCACATCCATCTGGGCAAACAGCTGGCCGTCTTTGCGAATGCAAATGTTATAGGGCTGGCTCATATCCTTCGGTAGCTCCACGGTAACCACCTTGACGGTCAGACTTTCATCCGGCTCGGTGGGTGCGGCGGGAGGTATAACAACCACATCGTCGCCCTTGGATATCTGCAAAACGATATAGGTAGACAGCGGGATCTCAACACCTTCTGTTTCGGATGCGCCTACCACAGTTCCCTTAGGCTGCGTACTGTCGATCTCTTCAATGAGGATATTGTTGAAGCCGTTCTTATTGAGAATGGTCTGGGCAGTATCCACATTGTTGCCTATGACCTTAGGCATCTTATTCATTTTGATCTGCTTTCCGGAGCTTACCACCAGAGTGATCTTCTGCCCGGAGGAAAGGGACTCGCCCTTGCCGGGGGTGGTGCGGATCACATAGCCGGATTCCACACTTTCGCTGGCTTCATACTGCACTGTGATCCGGCTTTCCTCAATGCCTTGAGATTCTTTCAGGAATTTCAAGGCAATATCTTCCTTCAAAAGCACCAGATTTTCCATCAGCAGCTCCTGAGGCTTCGGACCAAGGCTAACTGTCACCGTGACCGTTGTTCCCTGGCTGACCTGGGTGCCGGCTACAGGACTTTGTTCCATGATCTGTCCTGCGGCATAGGTATCGGAATAGGCTTTTTCCTCTTCCTTAATGGTTAGCTCTACGATGCTTGCAACATAATTGCTTTCAAATTTCTGTCCCACCAAATTCGGTACTTCCACCATCTGGGGGCCGGTGTCCGTACCCAGCAGCACATAAATGAAGATTGCAATCGCCGCTACCGCCACAAGCGCACACAAGACAATGGCAATGGTAGCCACCATGCTGCGGTTATCGTCATCTTCCACGATTTCTTCCCGCTGATGTCTGCGAGCCCGCTGAGCAGCGGTATTGGCAGGTCTTCTTGCCGGCGCTGCTGAAGCGGCCTTTCCGGCAGCGGCTTTTCTGACGGTTTTCTCCGCCGTGGTCCTTGCAGGCGGCACAGCAGTCTCCCGCTCCTTGGGTTGCTCCGGTCTTTGCAGCAGTGTGGCATCGTCCATGCCGGTGCTGGTATTGTTATAGTCAAACAAAATGGTGGGGTCCTTGCGGAACTCGTCCATATCATAGAGCATTTCCGTGGCCGTTGTATAGCGCTTGGCAGGATCTTGCTCCATAGCCTTCATAATGATCTGTTCCAGACCGCCGGGCATATTGGGATTCAGTGTTGAGGGCATGGATGCCTTGCCGTTGATATGCTGGATCGCCACCGCGACCGGAGATTCGCCGTCATAAGGCGGACGGCCGGTCATCATTTCATACATCACAACACCCAAAGAATAAATATCGCTACGGTTATCCACACGGCCGCCCTTAGCCTGCTCCGGAGAAATATAATGTACCGAGCCCAGGGCCTCCTTGGTCAGGGTGTTGCTCTTGGACATCACACGGGCAATGCCAAAGTCCGTCACCTTCACAGAGCCGTTTTTTAGCACCATCACATTATGAGGCTTGATATCCCGGTGAATGATACCCCGGCTGTGGGCGTGCTCCAGCGCCTTGGAGATCTGGATGGCAAAGTGCAGCGTTTCTTTCCAGTTGAGAACGCCCTTCTTTTCCATGTACTGCTTCAGCGTGATGCCGTCGATCAGCTCCATAACGATGTAGTCTGCATCATCCGATGTGGAAACATCGTACACAGAAACGATGTTGGAATGGCTCAGCATGGCAACAGCCTGGCTCTCTGCATGGAAGCGGCGGCGGAATTCTTCGTCCTGGGAATAGTCATTCTTCAGAATCTTGATGGCCACAAGGCGATTGAGCCGATGGCAGCGTGCTTTGTAAACCACCGCCATACCGCCGACGCCGATCACTTCCAGTATTTCATAGCGGTTGTCAAGCAACCGACCGATGTATTTATCCATATCCATAAAAAGAAACTCCTTTGCGGCCGAATCAGATCAGCACCAAAACACTTGTAACATTGTCCGGTGCACCCCGGTTTTTGGCAATGTCCAGCAGCCGCTGGCAGCAATGCTGCTTATTAAAGCCGTGGATCACCTCAAAAAGGATCTCCTGGTCATCCATCAAATTGGACAGGCCGTCGCTGCAAAGCAGCAGGCAATCGCCTTTTTCCATGTCCTGATGGAAAACATCGCACATGACTGTACCTTCCGTGCCGATGGCTCTGGTGATGTAGTTCTTGCCGGGATAATTCCTGGCCATTTCCAGGGTCAGGTCACCACGCTGCACCATCATCTGCACCAGAGAATGGTCTGTGGTAATCCGGCGGATGCCGTTGCGGCTCACACCGTAGGCACGGCTGTCGCCAACATTGACAACGGTGGCTTCCCTGCCGCTGACCAGCGCCGCAACCAGGGTCGTACCCATGCCGGCAAACTCTTCAAACTGCTGCGCCTGATCGAAAACCGTAAAGTTTGCTAGCTTCACAGCGCCACGCAGCATACCTTCGGTCTCTTCAGGGGTCATTCCGTTCGTCCAGCTGCGCCGCACTTCTTCCACAAATACGTCCAGAGCCAATGTGCTGGCAACATTTCCAGATTTTGCGCCGCCCATACCGTCGCATACAACGCAAAGCGCCGTATTCCGGTCCAGTTGTTCAATTTTGTAGGCGTCTTGATTCTGAGTCCGGACACATCCCGGATCAGTCAAACCCCAGCATTGCATACAGAACACCCCTTTCGATCGATTGGATACGCTTAAGAATTTTGCTTAGTGTATTTTCTTCTCAGCTGTCCGCAGGAGGCATCAATGTCGCCGCCCAAAGTTCTGCGGACCGTAGCGGTAATGCCGCTGTCGCTGAGTGTTTTTTGAAATTTGCTTACCGCTGTCCGTGAGCTGGGCTTCAAAGGACTTTCCTCCACATGATTCAGCGGGATCAGGTTAAAGTGGGCAGGCAGCCCTTTCAGCCGAGCGATCAGCTCTTTGGCGTGGGCTTCGGAATCGTTTACGCCGTCGATCATGGCGTATTCAAAGGAGATCCGGCGTCCGGTGGCCTTGTAATCCCGCCGGCAGGCCGCCAGCAGCTCCTCGGTAGGATAGGCCTTGTTCACCGGCATAATGGTTTCACGAACGGCATCGTTGGGCGCATGCAAAGAAACAGACAATGTAAGCTGCAGCTTCCGCTTTGCCAGTTCGTCGATCATAGGCACAAGGCCGCAGGTGGAAAGGCTGATATGGCGCATGGATATGTTCATGCCGTCGGGGCTGTTGACCAGCTCCAGAAAACGCATGACATTTTCGAAATTGTCCAGCGGCTCACCGATGCCCATCAAAACGATATGGGAAACGGGCAGGCCGGAATCGATCTGTGTAAAAAGCACCTGATCCAGCATTTCAAAGGGCTCAAGCCTGCGTACAAACCCTCCCAATGTGGAAGCGCAGAAGGCGCAGCCCATGCGGCAACCTACCTCTGAGGATATGCACACGGAATTGCCGTAATGATACCGCATCAGCACCGTTTCCACGCAGTTTCCGTCGGACAGTTTCCACAGATACTTAATCGTGCCGTCTTTGGCGGATTCCTGCTTGCGCACCACCTCCGGCGGACAAATCGGGTATTTTTCCGCCAGCAAAGCCTGCAGTGTACGGGGCAGATTGGTCATTTCCTCGTAGCTTCTGACGCCCCTGTGCAGCCATGTATAAACTTGTTTTGCCCGGAAAGCAGGCTGACCAAGCTCTTTGAAAACCTCGCCCAGCTGCTGCTGTGTCAGGGACTTCAGATTTGTTTGCATTATTTCCTCCGCAAACGGCAGATAAAAAAGCCGTCCGTATCAAATTCTCCGGGGACTAAGGTGAGCATTCCGTCTGTATTTTCGGGAAATACGTCGGGCAAACTCAGCTTTTCCGGATAAAAATCTTTGTTTTGCTGCAGGAAGGCTTCCACCACCTGCTCATTTTCCCGTTTCAGCACAGTGCATGTGGAATACATCAACACACCGCCGGGTTTTACATACTGCGCCTGCCGGGACAGGATCTGCAGCTGCAGCTGGGGTAGCTGCTCCATTTGAGCCGGATCTTTATAGCGAATGTCCGGTTTTTTGCGGATAATGCCATAGCCGGAGCAGGGTACAGCCGCAAAAACTACATCCATCTTCCTTGTCCATTCCGCTTTTTCCCGGGTGGCATCCTGCTCAAAAACAGAAACGTTCTCGATACCCAGACGCTCCGCACCCTTGCGGATCAGCTCCAGCTTGTGGCTGTGGATATCGCAGGAATGCAGCTTTCCCTTGCCGCCCATGGCGATCGCCGCAGCAAAGGTTTTTCCGCCGGGAGCAGCGCAGCAATCCAGCACCTGAAGCGCTTCATTTTGGGAGAGCTGGGCGCAGGCAACGCAAAGCTTGGACGCCGCATCCTGCACGTAATAGAGTCCCTGCCGGAAAGACGGCAGCTTGTCCATGCTTCCGGTGCTGCTCAGCAGCAGGCAGTCGCTCATCCAGCCGTGAGGCTGAACGGCTACACTCTCCTGCTCCAGAATTCTGATAAGCTCCTCTGTGGTAGTACGCAGGGTGTTCACCTGCACCACCGTCAAGGGGGTGGTGTTATTTGCCGCCAGCATAGGCTCCAGCCGGGCGCTGCCGACACTGTCTTTCAGCAGGTCGATCAGACTTTGGGGATGGCTGTATTTCTCCGCAAAGCCTTTAGGCTGTTGCAGCGTATCTTTCATGCGCACCGCACTGCGAAGCACCGCATTTACAAGGCCAGGCGCAAAACTCTGCCGCTTGCAGTACTTTTTCGCCATAGCCACGGACTCGTTCACCGCTGCGCTGTCCGGGATCTTGTCCATCAGGCAGATCTGGTACACACCCAGATGGAGAATATCCCGCACGACCGGGTGCAGATCCTTCACTTTTCCCGTTAGTAACTGCTTCAGGTAAAAGTCCAGAAGACCTCTGTTTTGCATTACGCCGTAACACAGACGGGTGGCAAGGGCCGCATCCCGCCGGTCCAGGCGATCCCGTTCAATATAATCCTTCAAAACGCCGTTGGACCACGCGCCCTGCTTACGGCAGGCAATCAGCACATCCAGCGCAACAACTCTTGCCGACATATTTAGGCCTCCAGCGGATGGCCACGGAAATAATCCGGTGCAGTCATGCGCTTGCTGCCCTCTGCCTGCAGTACACGGATCTCCACAGCACCGTCAGCGCAGGCGATCTTCAATCCGGTTTTGGTCACGCCCAGGATCTGTCCCGGCGTGCCGCTGCCATCGGCAGCCACAGCTTCATAAACCTTAAACCGCTTACCCTGCAGCTCCATGGTAGCCACCGGCCAGGGATTGAGACCCCGGACGTGGTCGTGGATCTGCTGCGCCGTTTTGTTCCAATCAATGGGACTCATGGCCTTGTCCAGCATAGGCGCATAGGTCGCAAGGCTGTGATCCTGCGGGATTCCTTCCACCGCACCCTGTGCCAGCCGACCCATGGTCTTGCTCAGCAGCTCAGCGCCCAACACCGCCAAACGGTTCAGAAGTTCACCGGCTGTTTCGTCCGGTCCGATGGGCGTTTTGGAGGTTTCAATAAGATCGCCGGCGTCCATTTCCCGGCACAGATACATTGCCGTTACGCCAGTTTCCTCCAAACCGTCCAGCACCGCCCATTGATAGGGTGCGCTGCCACGGTAGGCAGGCAAAACACTTGCGTGAATGTTGATGCAGCCCTTGGGCGGAATATCCAGAACCCGCTGGGGTAGGATTCGTCCGTAAGCCACCACGGCGATCACATCCGGCTGCAGCCCACGCAAGGTCTCCACCGTTTCGTCATCCCGGAAGTTTTCCGGCTGAAAAACGGGAATATTCGCTGCCAGCGCGACTTCCTTCACCGGAGAAAAGGCAAGCTTCATGCCCCGGTTTTTCGGTCTGTCCGGTTGTGTATATACGCCCACCACCTGAAACGAATCGTCCAAAAGCTTTTTTAGACAAGTCGCTGCGATGTCCGGCGTTCCCATAAAAACAATTCTCATGCTGTTCCTCCGAAAAGGTTATTCGTCAGCTTCAAGCTCCTCGTCTGTCAGGAATCGCTCCATGATTTCGGTGTAGAGAATGCCGTCCAGATGATCCAGCTCGTGACAGAAGCACCGGGCAATCAGCTCCTCGCCCTCTGCCTCGTACCAGTTGCCGTCACGGTCCTGAGCACGGACCTTGGCATAGTAGGGACGCTTGACGATGCCGTATTTGCCGGGCACGCTGAGGCAGCCCTCTGCGCCCACCTGCTCGCCGTCGGTCTCCACAAGGCTGGGATTGACCAGCTCCAGGATCTCCTCTCCGGTATCCACCAGAACCACCCGGCGCAGGATTCCCACCTGGGGCGCAGCCAAACCAACGCCGCCGGACTCGATCAATGTTTCCCGCATATCGTCCAGGAGCTTGTGCAGCTTTCGATCAAAATTTACCACATCCTTGCAGGTCTTATGCAGGGCGGGCTCTTTGTCTGTGAGTATTTTACGCAATCCCATTGTTTTCCCTCTCTATTCGTCAAAACCGTTCACGTCCGCAAAGACGGACACGCCACGGTTGCTTCCGTCCAGAGCAAATTGCCGTAAAAGATGGGCGACCAGCTCCCGCAGCTGCTTGCTCATGGCACAGCGCAGCGTCAGACGGTAGCGGAAATTATAATTGATTTTCGGCACAACGCAGGGCGCCGGTCCAAGAACATCGCATCGCTCTGTGCTGTATTGAGACAGCTTCAGGCATTCGAGCAGACTGTCCCGGAACTTTGCAGCGCCACGCAGCACCCTGGCTTCCTCCTGACCTGTAAAGGTCAGTGTCGCCACATCGCCAAAAGGCGGATACTCCTGCATCTTTCGCAGGCCGATCTCCAGCTGATAAAAGCCATCATAGTCCTGACTTGCAGCCAGAGAAAGGATCTTATGCTCCGGCACCATGGTCTGGATGATGGCTTGTCCCGCCGTGTCGCCACGGCCGGCTCTGCCTACCACCTGGGTCAGCATATTAAAGGTGGTCTCCGCGGCCCGGTAGCCGCCCATATAAAGGCCCATATCCGCATCCAGAACACCGACCAAGGTCACGTCCGGCAGATTGAGTCCCTTTGCCACCATTTGCGTACCGATAAGCACCGGCACCTTATTATCCTTGAAATGCTCCAGGATCTTTTCGTGGGTATTGACTGCATTGACGGTGTCTGCGTCCATACGGTCGATGGGCATATCCGGGATCAGCTCGCTGAGCTGCTGCTGCAGCTTCTGCGTTCCCGTCCCCACTCGCTTCAGCGGTCCGCCGCAAGCCGGGCATTGTTCCGGAACGGTCTGGGAGAAGCCACAGTAGTGGCACATCAGCCGATTGTTTGCGCTGTGGTAAGTAAGTCTTGCGCTGCAGCGGGGACATTCCGGCGCTTCCCGGCAATCCACGCACACAAGAGCACGGCTGTTGCCCCGGCGATTGAGAAACAGAATGGTCTGTTTTCCTGCATCCCGGGTCTTGCCTATGGCTTCCAGCAATTCTGTGCTGAATTCCAGATCGTTGCCCTGCTTCAGTTCCTCCCGCATATCCACGATGCGGACATCCGGCAGAGGTTTTCCGTTGTAGCGCTTTGTCAGTGTATAGAGCCGGTAGTCGCCGTTTTTAGCATGATACATCGTCTCCACAGAGGGCGTTGCAGAGCCAAACAGCACCAGCGCTTTTTCCTTCACGCCACGCCACAAAGCAACATCCTTTGCGGCATAACGAGGTGAATTTTCAGATTTATAAGAATGTTCCTGCTCTTCGTCCAGGATCAGAAGTCCCAGATCAGGACAAGGCGCAAAGACCGCCGACCGGGTGCCAACCACCACACGGGCTTCACCCTTACGGACTCTTTGCCATTGGTCATACCGTTCGCCCATGGACAGGCTGCTGTGGAGTACTGCAACCTGCTGACCAAAATGGGCAGCCAAAAGGCTGAGCAGTTGGGGCGTCAGCGCAATTTCCGGCACAAGCAGAACGGCGCTTTTGCCCATATCCAAACATTCTCGGATCAGCTTTAGATATACAGAAGTCTTTCCGGAGCCGGTCAGGCCGTACAGCAGCGCCACGCCCGGCACTTGTGCACACATCTGCTCCCGCAGGCCATCGTAAGCTACACTTTGCTCATCGCTGAGCACCAGCGGGCCATCCAACGTGGCAGGCTTGATCTGACTGCAGCGAAGCACCTGGCGATCGGTAAGCTCCAGATACCCCAGCTTTTCCAGCCGCTTTACCGTTGCGGTGGCTGCGCCGGTAAAATAGCACAGCTCCTTGACGGACACGCTGCCAACACCGCAAAGCACCTCCAACACAGCTCTTTGCATGGGCGCCCGAAGGCATTGGGCGGCGTAAGCCATGGCTTCTTCGGAAGATGTGGCCAGCGTGGCGATCTTCTCGGTTTTGTCGTCTGCACGGCGCTGAAAGCCTCTGTCAACGCTAACCCAGCGCTTCCGTAGCAAATACCGCAGCGCTTCCTGCAGCGCCTCTTCTTCCGGGATCACAGCACGCAAGGCGGTTTCTCCGGCGCTGCCGCCCAAGTCCCGCAAATGCTCCAAAACCGCCAGCGCATTGGGCTGCTTGGGGTTCTTTTCCTGCCAGCTGCGATCCTCCGTCAGCTGATAATTATCCTGGTTGCGGAAATTCATGCCGGACGGCAGCATCACACGCACCGCATCATACATGGTGCAGAAATAACGGTTGCGGATAAATGCAGCCAGCTTCAGCATGGTTTCCGACAGGAACGGCTCTTCATCCAGAGCACGTTCCACGCATTTGAGTCCCGCAGGATCTCCCTGCTCCGTCGTCAGCACGATGCCCTCTGTCCGGCGGTTTCCCTGTCCGAACGGGACGATTACCCGCTGACCCGGCAACAGCTTCATGCCCTCCGGGATCTGATAGGAATAGGGCTTATCGATAGCAAATGTTGCCGCAGCAACAGCGATTCTTGCGATCATAGCCCCTCTCCTTTCAATCAGTTCATGTATTCATCCTTCAGGCAGGCGCTCAGCTTGCCATCTGCCACTTCCTTAATAGCCAGGGTAACAGGCTTCTCGGTCAGCTCCTCGTTCAATTCCTCCGCATCGGCAGCAATCTGGCGTGCCCGCTGGGCAACCACATTCACCAGCAAATAGCGGCTCTGAATATCCTTCAGCAAATCTGCAACAGGGGGGTAAAGCATAGTTAGTTTCCTCCATTAATTTGAATCTGCCTTTTCGGCAATGATTTTAAGTATTTTATCGGCGCAGGCTTCCACCTGGTCATTGATAACGATATAGTCATATTTTTCCGCCTGTTCCATTTCCCATGCGGCTCGTTCCAAGCGGATCTTGATCTGGGCATCAGAGGTATCTCCCCGGCTGCGCAGCCGGCGCTCCAGTTCTTCAGCAGAGGGCGGCGCAATAAAGATCAGCACCGCATCCGGCCGTTTTGCTCTGACGTTAAAGGCGCCCACCGGCTCGATGTCCAAAATGACGCTGCCATGGACCAGCTTCTCTTCCAGCTGTCCTTCCGGCGTTCCGTAGTAATTGTCCATGTGGGCATCATACTCCAAAAACTCGCCCCGGTCGATCATATCCCGGAACTGCTGGTGAGAAATGAAATAGTAATGCACGCCGTCCTGCTCACCCGGGCGTGGCGCTCTGGTGGTAGCGGAAACAGAAAAACGCAGGTCGCTCCGCCGGGACATGACGTTTCCCAGCACCGTGCTTTTGCCCACACCGGAAGCGCCGGAAATCACAAACAGTTTTCCTTTACTCATCATTTCTCCTCTTCCGGCTTGTCTGCGTATCTGGCATCAATGGTCTCCGCCGTCACGGCAGACAAGATCACATGATCTGTATCCATCAGTATCACTGACTGGGTCTTATGTCCGTAGGACGCATCGATCAGCATGCCTCGTTCCTTAGCTTCCTGCACCACACGCTTGACCGGTGCGGAATCCGGAGAAACAACGGCAATCATTCTGGCAGCTGCGATCATGCTGCCGAAACCAATATTGATCAGCTTCATACGCACCTCTTACTCAATATTCTGGGTCTGCTCACGGATCTTTTCCAGCTCCGACTTGATCTCCACAACGATTCTCGCCAGACGCACATCGCTGCACTTGGAGCCGATGGTATTGGCCTCCCGGTTGATCTCCTGCAGCAGGAAATTCAGCTTCGGACCAATGGACCCTTCACCGTCCAACATACTCTGCATTTGATCCATATGGCTGCGCAGGCGGACAGTTTCTTCGTCCACCGCCACCTTATCGGCAAAAATTGCGGCTTCTGTTAAAATACGGCTCTCATCGATGGCTGTGTTCTCCAGGATCTCACGCAGCTTGGCTTCCAGCCTTGCCCGGTAATCCAGGGTGGTCTGGGCATTGCCCTGCTCCACCTGGGAAACCAGTTTCAGAATCGTTTCCCGTCTTGCCCGCAGATCTGCATCCATGGCAGCGCCTTCTGTGGTACGCATGGCGTTAAAGTCGCTCAGCGCAGCATCCACCTGACTCATCAGATCTGCCAGCAACTGCTGCTCGTCCACCTCAGGCTTTTCCACGGTGAACACTTCCGGAAGTCTGGACACGGTGGAAACGCTGATGTCATCCCGGACACCAAACTCATCCACCATCTGCCGCATTGCAGCAAGGTATCCCTCAAGAACAGCCTTGTTCAAGCTGACTTTGGCATCCTCCGCCTCTTCGGACTTAATGGTAACGTACACATCTACCTTACCTCTAGAAATCGCCTGCTTGACTGCCTGCTTGACCGCCTCCTCCGCAAAGGAAACAAATCTGGGCAGCTTTATGTTGCAATCCAGATGGCGGTTATTTACAGAACGGATCTCTACGGTAAATTCTCTGCCGTTAACGGTATTTACAGCCCGGCCATAGCCAGTCATACTTTTAATCAAGGTCATTATCCCCTTTTATTTCAGATCTCAACACAGTGATCATTTTTGGGTCAGCTTGCCTGTGCATTCATACTTGCCCACAGCGCCCACGTCGCTAAAGTCATCGCTGAACACGATCATTGCCTCCAGCGCAGCCTCAGAGCCTGCGGTTTCGCCGGCAAAATCAACATAGACGGTAATATTCTCCGCTTTGATGGTCTGGATCTTCTCCTTCGGACCACGGACCTTCACCGTAATATCCTGGGCATACAGCTTTGCCACCAGGCCTTCGGGAACGTTCTGCGCCACGATATTGGTGACCTTCAGTTCCTTGGTTTCAAGGCCGGTAAAGCTCACCGTAACGCTGGCTTCACTATTGCTTGTCAGATTCGTCACACCCAGGGACTGCAGCAGTGCATCCAGATCGAAGGTCTTTGTATCGCCCTCGTTCATCTCGCCCAGGTTGATGGTTCCCAGATTCAGCGCATTCAGATCGGCAATGACCTGCTCGCTGCCGGAGATCTGAATGCTGGAGGGGCTGATTGTAACGGTGGTGTTTTGCTCTGTTGCGCCGCCGCCGTAGATCACGTCGAGCTCCAGCTTCACTTCCTTGACCATCTGGATCGGCAGTTTTACATTCACCTCGGATACGTTGGCGGTCAGCCAGCGGCTGTCCACCGGCTCGCCTGCAGCATCGCAAAGAGTAAAGTCAAAGACCTGATTGATGGTCTGGGTCTTGCCCTCAAGATCGATGCTGATCTTTGCATGATCCAGCTTTTCGATCACGTCTGCAGGGCCTTCCACCGTGATGCTCTCGTGGTTAAGCTCTAAATTGGTTTTGCTGACAATGTACTGGTCATCCACCTTGCCGATATATTCCAGCTTGACCGGCACGGTCTTGCGGTCCTTTTCAGCCACAGTAATGCTGATCCGTTCCGGGCTTTGGCTCATGATCTGGATGGAACCGCCGGGAACATCGCCCGGGTAGGACACAGAGTAATGCAGCTCCTTTTCACCGGGATCGCTGATCCGGGAAACATCCATGATGATGGTAATATTGGAGCTATTGAGTTTTCTAAGGTCGCTGCGGTTGCCGTAAAGCTTCAGCGTCACCTGGGGGATCTTTTCCGTCGTGATCATGAGTCCCCGCTCACGCAGCAGGCTTTCGCCATCTATCACAACAGGAATGTTGTGGAAAGTTTCCGTGGACTCAGGGCTGACAACGGAAACAACATACACCCACAGGCCGATGGCGATGGCCAGCGACAGCAGCGCATAAATGATCTTGCGTTTCATTTCCGCTCCCCCTTACTTTTTTTCTTCAGTTTTTGCTTGAGGCGAACCACAAGCTTTTCGTCTCCGGTGTTGTCCTCCGGACACAGCTCATTGGTCAGCAGCCGCTCCAGAGTCTGGGAAGCAAGATGCCGCTTCAGCATACCGCCCACCGCCACAGAAATGGTGCCCGTTTCCTCGGAAACGATGACCACCACCGCATCGGAAACCTCACTCATGCCCACACCGGCACGGTGGCGTGTACCCAGATCGGCGCTGAGCCGCACGCTGTCAGAAAGGGGCAGCACACAGCCTGCAACCGCAACCTTCCCGTCACGGATGATCACAGCGCCGTCATGCAACGATGCCTTCGGGAAAAAAATATTGCGCAGCAGTTGCTCGGAAACTTTGCCGTCGATGACAGTGCCGGTCTTGAAATGCTCATCCAGCCGATTGTCCCGGGCGAACACGATCAATGCGCCCACACGCTCACGGCTCATCACCTCACAGGCAGCAACTGTCTGGCGGATGATGGGGATCATTTCCTGGGTCTCTTTGTCCGGGTTGAACAGT
Organism: Faecousia sp.; assembly: GCA_045541695.1. GTDB lineage: Bacteria > Bacillota > Clostridia > Oscillospirales > Oscillospiraceae > Faecousia. The sequence goes on along the minus strand of JAZQJO010000082.1, from coordinate 7,865 downwards.
CTGTTAAGCTTCACGTTGCCCAAATGCTCCAGCATTCTGCGCAGCTCCGGCTGGAACAGGACCACCACGGCGATCAGACCGACCTGAATAAACTGGTCAAAAATAAAATTCAGAGCATGCAGCTTCAGCACTTCGGTCAGCGACGCAAAAATAATGATCGCAACCACCGTAACGGCAACACGCATCGTGCCGGTGGTGCGTACCAGCGAAAACAGCCGATACAGCAAATACGCAACGATGATAATATCCAGATAATCCGACCACTGCATGGTCGTTACTTGTCGGAAAAGTTCCTGAACAAATTCCACTGTGCTACCTCTTTTCTCCTGTTTTGCATCCTCTTCTCGGAAATCGGCATACTGAGCCTATTATCTGTTCTATTATACTTGATTTGCACAGTGATAGCAATAGAAAAACTGAAAATTTTTTGTGTCAAAACGCAAGCAATTTTCCCGCCGCTGCGATCACAGCGTCGACTTGGGCATTGTTCGCATCACGACCAAAGCTGATGCGCACTGTTCCGGTTTGAAGCGTACCGGCACTTTCATGGGCAAGGGGCGCACAATGCAGACCCGCACGTACCGCAATATTCCGCCCGGCCAACAGCCGGGCCGCTTCCTCGCAATCCGTTTTGGGTACAAAGGATACCGTCGCCGCCTGGTCCGGCCCCAAAAAAACCTTGGCACCCATATCTGCCAGGCGCTGCGCGCAGCGTGCGGCAGCCGCATGCTCCCGCTGGCCAATGGTATCCATGCCTGTTCTGCGCAAATACGCCAGCGCAGCCGATAGTCCGGCGATCCCCGGCACATTGAGCGTCCCAGCCTCTGCCCTGTCCGGCAAATAATCCGGCATTTTCTGCAGCACAGATTCACTTCCCGTCCCTCCGGCAAGCAGCGGCTCCGGCAGCCGTCCGCACAGCAAAAGTCCTGTCCCCTGCGGGCCGAGCAAGCCCTTGTGTCCGGGCATGGCGATAAAATCCGCACCCAGTTCACCAAGCTTTACCGGCAGCGATCCTGCCGATTGGGCTGCATCCACAACAAAGGGTACATGGTACTGCCGGCAAAGCGCTGCCATTTCTTCCACCGGCAGAATATACCCAAACACGTTGGAAACATGGGTAAATACCGCGGCGTCCGCTCCTGCACGCAAGGCCTTTTCGAAATCACGGAGGGTGTCCTTCCGGTCAAACAGTTTTCTGCCCGCAACGGTGATCTTTGCGCCAATGGTATGCAACGGCCGGGTCACCGCATTGTGCTCAAAACCGGAGATCACTACCCTGCTCCCCGGCTTGACCAGCGTACCAAGTGCAATATTGAGGCCATGGGTGCAGTTGGAGGTGAACACCACCTGCACCGGATCACAGTCAAAAAGTTCAGCCGCCAATTCTCTGCAGCGATAAACCGTTTTCGCTGCCAGCATGGCCGCGCCATAGCCGCCCCGTCCGGGATTTGCGCAACGCTCCATCGCCCAGCGCACCGCGGCGCTGACCTCAGGCGGCTTATACAAGGTGGTAGCTCCATTGTCCAGATAGATCATGCCTGTCGCTCCTCCACTGTGCCGTCATCACCGATGGCGTAGAGTTTACCGAAATTCACACCTTTGTCCCGCAAAAGCGTCACCGCAGACAGTGAATCCCGGTCTTTCACCCGCAGGCTGTAGCCACAGCCGCGCTGAGCCAGGCTTTTGGGCGTTCTTTGCAGGCTGCTGTCAATACCTGCACGTCTCATCAGCTCTTCACCACGCTGCGCCAAAGTGATGGAGCGAAAGGTAATATAATAAAACTTCATAAAAAGCACCTCCGGGTCAGCCTATGCCCCGGAGGTCGAATTTGTGAACTTATAGGCGAGTCGCCATATCAGATATCCGGCAATGACACCGATCAAATTCAGGATCAGGTCATCCACATCGCAGGTACCCAAACGTGTGATAAACTGGGTTGCCTCCACGATCACAAGCACGCAAAGGGAAACCAAGGTCGTTTTCCAAAGCCTTCTCAGCATGGGAAATAAGCACGGCAGGAGAAATCCCAGCGGGACGAACATGATCACATTCCCCGCCAAATTGATCACCGCATGGCGTATGTAGTAAGGACTTGCGCCTTGCATCAGCAGCATCCAATACATAGACAGCGTTGCAAAGGGACGCAGATTCATCCCTTCCGCCAGATTTTGCTCATACACCGTGCTTCCCAGGCGCTGACCAAACAGCAGCCACAGCATAAGTGCTGCATACACCGCAAAAAGTGCCCGCCAAAGGATCTGTTTTTTGACCATTATCGGTTCTCCAACAGGCACACCGCATGGCATGCCATACCCCACATCTGTCCCGTAAAGCCCAGCTTTTCTTCTGTGGTGGCTTTCACGTTCACCTGCTTAACATCCAGATTCAGCGCAGCTGCAATGTTTTTCTCCATTGCCGGAATGTAGTCCTTCAGCTTCGGTTGCTGGGCGATCATGGTCACATCAATATTGCTGACACAGTAGCCCTCAGCCGCTACTTTTTCACCCACGATCTTCAAAAGCTTCACAGAATCCGCACCCTTGTACTGCGGGTCGGTATCGGGAAAATGCCGCCCGATATCTCCCAATCCGGCTGCGCCCAGCAGCGCATCGGCTACCGCATGAAGAAGAACATCCGCATCGGAATGTCCTTCCAGCCCAAGGGAAAACGGGATTCCCACGCCGCCAAGAATCAGCTTTCTGCCTGCCTTCAGGCGGTGCACATCATAACCGTGTCCAATCCTCATTCTACTTCCTCCAGAAACAGTTCTGCGATCTTCAGATCCAGAGGCGTGGTGACCTTTATGTTCTTTTCGTCGCCTTCCACGATCTTGACAGACATGCCCAGCCGTTCCACAGCGGAGCAATCATCCGTCACCTCTGCCCCATCCTGGGCAGCTTTTTTCAGTGCAGATCGCAGCAAGTCCTTATCAAACACCTGGGGGGTCTGAACTGCCTGCAGCAGCCGGCGCTCCGGTGTTTCCTTTACGATGCCGCCTTCCACCATCTTAATGGTGTCCTTCACCGGAATCGCAGGGGCAGCTGCGCCATAGGAATTGGCAGCCCGTACCGTACGGTCGATGACCTGCCAGGACACCAGCGGCCGTGCGCCGTCGTGCACCGCCACCAGCCGTACCTTGGAAGAAAGGGCAGAAAGGCCCATGGCCACAGATTCCTGCCGTGTTTCGCCGCCCATGACCACCGCCCGCAGCTTCTTAAAGCTGTGGCACAAGTCCATGACCGGCACGATCAGATCCTGTCTTGTGACGATGGCGATCTCCCGGATGGCATCACATTCTTCAAAAGCACGCACTGTCCGCACGATCATGGTTTCCTCACCAATGGGCGCAGTGATCTTGTCGATGCCGCCCATACGGGATGCCGTACCGGCAGCCACGATAATTGCGCCGCAGTATTTCAGCCTCAGCAAACGCCGGGCAGGCTTTGTCACTTTCGTAATGTCCATACACTACAGCTCCATCACAAGTTTCTTAAAATAATTTCCCCGAACTTCGAAATTTTTAAACTGGTCAAAGGATGCGCTGGCGGGACTCATGAAGACGATGTCCCCCGGTTGCGCAGCTGCCGCCGCTGATTGTACAGCTTCGGTAAAATCCTTGCAATCCACGATCTCCGGGAAACCGGGCTGATACTGGGGCGCAGACTCCACCGCCTTGCGGATCTGGGGCGCCGTCGCGCCGTTGAGAAACAGCTTCTTCACGTGCCGGCAGACCTCAGGACCCATCACATCATAGGGAATGTGCTTATCGTAGCCGCCTGCAATGAGAATGATCTTCTGGGAGAAACAGCGCAGACCGGCAATGGTCCGGGTGGGAGAAGAAGCGATGGAATCGTTATAGAATTTCACGCCGTCTTTGATCCGCACCAGCTCCGCCCTGTGGGCAACGCCGCCAAAATTCTTCGCCACACGGAAGATCGCCTCCCGGCTGACAATATCCTTCACCGCCAAAATGGCAGCCATGTAGTTTTCCACATTATGCGTACCGGGGAGCAAAATGTCTTCCCGCTTCAAAAACAGCTGCCCATCCAGATATACCGCATCATTTTCAAACCATGCGCCGCTGACCTGCTTTTGCCGGGAGAACCAGCGGGTTTCGCCATTGCCGACATAGGTTTTGGTTAGATCATTGTCGGCATTGAGAATCAGCACATTCCCGACACTCTGGAAGCGGAAAATATTTTTCTTTGCCTGCTCATACTCCGCCATGTCCTTGTGGACATCCAGATGGTTGGGCGTGATATTGGTGATCACCGCCACATTGGGGCTGCGGCGCATATCCATCAGTTGGAAGGAGCTCAGCTCCACCACCGCAAAATCCTCTTCCCTCATCTGGGGAACGCCGGACAGCAGCGGCGTGCCGATATTGCCGCCCAGCCATACGGTTTTTCCTTCTGCTTTCAGCATTTCGCTGATCAGCGTGGTCGTTGTGGTCTTGCCGTCAGAGCCGGTCACCGCAATGATCTTGCAGGGGCAAAGCTCAAAGAAAACTTCCATTTCGCTGGTGACCTCTGCACCCTGCTGACGCAGTGCCTGCAGCGCAGAATTGCCCGGGTGCATACCGGGGGTGCGGAACACCAGGTCCGCAGAAATGTCATCCAAATAGCCGTCGCCCAGAGAAAGCTTGCAGCCCAGCTGCTCCAGCTCCAAAACCTCAGCATCCAGCTTTTCACGGGCGGTCCGGTCACAGCCTGTGACATCACAGCCGTATTTCAGCAGCAGCCGCACCAATGGGCGGTTGCTGACACCCAAGCCCAAAACAGCGATCTTTCTGCCATTCAGGGAAGTAAAGTATTTTTCAAACGCCGATTGCATAAGCGCCTCTTTTCCGCTGCGCACGCCGCAGCATAAGCTCTCGACGTTATTATATACAGACTTGCGGCTTTTTGCAAGACATTTGACAATCTGTCCAAATCGCTGTACAATAGCTCTGCGACCATTTCGGACAGCCGCGGCTGGCATGCGAAAGCAGCCAGGTGAGGAAAGTCCGGGCTCCACAGGGCAGGGATAACGGGTAACGCCCGCCGGGGGTGACCCCAGGACAAGTGCAACAGAGAGATACCGCCGCAAGGCAAGGGTGAAAAGGTGGGGTAAGAGCCCACCCGGCCCATGGTAACATGGGTTTTACGCTGTAAACTCTATTCCGGAGCAACGCCGTGGAGAAGCATACGATCTGCCCGATCGCTTCGAGGAGGCGGCTTGATCCCGTGAGCAATTGCGGGACTAGATAGATGGCTGTCAAGACAGAACCCGGCTTACAGATTTGCGTCGCACATAAAAAGCACCGCTCTTTCGAGCGGTGCTTTTTGTTTACTGTTGTTCGGTTTTTTCCTTTTTCTCTTCGATCTGTACCAGACCGGCAACGTCGGATACCGGCAGAGAAAAAGCAATGCCGTGGGCTTTTTTGGCCATACCCATTTCCTTGTAGATGGCGTTAAGAACGTTATCACGGATCTCTTTTTCCACCACCATCATGAGAATCTCCTTCTCTGCATGGAGGGTGATTCCAAAGAAAGCCGCAGCATCCTCCCGGGCAACGCCACGGGCATTGAGGATCGTACCGCCACGGACACCTTCGCTTCTTGCAATATCCATCACATCTTCCGCAAAGCCAGAATCCACAATGGCAAAAATCACTTCATGATTATCAGTTTTCATACTCATTCTCCCTTCTTAAGCCGGTTGTTGCTCAAAAATTGATACAAATTGACGCCGATTCCCAAAATCAGCAGCACAGCGCCTACTGAAAATGTAATCAACTCCACGGCAGACAGATCTACCAGCGGTGTTAACGCCAAAATATATACGACCGCCGTGACCGGCAGGGCCGACAGCAGCGCTTCTTTAATTTTCTCCCAGAGCACCTTCAAAATTCATCACCATTCTGTATCGCTGGTTGCCGTATACCATACCGGCCGTCCTTTGCCAACAGAAAACGCAAAAATTCACAATCATTTCAGCATACCTTTCCTTGCTGACACAAAAAATGACCACCGGCAAAAAACCGGTGGTCACAGCTATGTATATCGTGCAGAAAATCAAGCAGCGGCAGCGGCTCGCTTCTGAGCATCCCGCTCTTTCTTCCGCTTGAAGAAAGCGTATACCTGTAGCACATAGCCGGCGATGGCCAGCAGGCCCCAGCCGATACCGCCAAACAGCAGGTAGAACGGCAGAGCAGGAAGCAGCGCAATAATAGCCACGATAAAGTTTCTGGTCAGGCCGGATGCCACAGCAAGGCCCAGAGGAACCAGCATAGAAACCCAAATGATGACTTCCACAACAGTAATGATGCTCATAATCTCATCAACTTCCATGTCGAAATCGTCAATGTCAGCATCCACACCGTTTGCAAGCTTTTCGGCACTCTTGACAAGCGCCTTCATGTTGTTGATAGAAAAGGTCTTGGACAGGTCCTTGCCCTTCTTGAGGAAATCCTTGGCAAGCTTTGTTTCTTTGGTGCTCAGGTCGAGATCGTCAAGGTGCTCTTCCATTCTTTCGATGTCGTCACCCATCTCATCCTTGGCATCTTCGATGTCATCGATTTCACCAGCCATGATCAAAGACAGAGCCGGCAGTTCATAGAAATCCACCTTCATAGCGCTGTAAATGCCAACAAAGAGCATAATGACACACAAGACAGAAGCGCCAAGACCCATCAGGGTGAACTTATCAGAGCCTCTGATAAATGCGTCCACCTTGCCGGTGACCACGCCGATCGCAGCACTAACCTTGTCAGCAACCTGATTTACAGTCTGCATGGCTGCACTGGGCTCGGCTGCAGGCTTCTGGGCAACAGGCTGCTGTGTTGCGTTTTCCTGTACTGCAGGCTCTTGTGCTGCCGGCTGCTCCGTAAAAGCATGGCCGCATTTGCCACAGAAACGAGCGCCATCTTCTACAGCGGCTCCACATTTGGGACAAAACATTCTTATCTCTCCATTCAATCCATAATTCGGGAAAACCCTTGTTGGTATGATAGCACATTGTCGCTGCGTTTGCAAGTCGAAAAAAGCCCCGGCCTTACGGTCGGGGCTTAAATTCAGTTTGTAACTGAGGATCTAAGATTACTCGAAGATCTCGGTGACAACGCCGGAGCCGACGGTACGGCCACCCTCACGGATAGCGAAACGCAGGCCCTTCTCGATAGCGATGGGAGTGATCAGCTCAACGTTCATAACAACGTTGTCGCCGGGCATGCACATCTCAACGCCTTCGGGCAGGCTGATGATACCGGTAACGTCAGTGGTACGGAAGTAGAACTGAGGACGGTAGTTGTTGAAGAAGGGAGTATGACGGCCGCCTTCTTCCTTGGACAGAACGTAAACCTGGCCAGCGAACTTAGTCAGAGGGTTGATGGAACCGGGCTTGCACAGGACCTGGCCTCTCTCGATCTCCTTCTTGTCAACGCCACGCAGCAGAGCACCGATGTTGTCACCAGCTTCAGCGTAGTCCATCAGCTTGTGGAACATTTCGATGTCGGTAACGACGGTAGCCTTCTTCTCGTCCTGCAGACCAACGATCTCAACAGGCTCGTTCTTCTTGATAACACCACGCTCAACACGACCGGTAGCAACAGTACCACGGCCGGAGATGGTGAAGACGTCCTCAACAGGCATCAGGAAGGGCTGGTCAGCCTTACGGTCGGGAGTGGGGATGAAGTTATCAACAGCATCCATCAGCTCCTTGATGCAAGCATACTCGGGAGCGTCCTTGTCGGTGGACTCGGAGATCAGAGCGTTCAGAGCGGAACCCTTGATGATGGGGGTGTCGTCGCCGGGGAACTCGTAGAAGGACAGAGTCTCACGGATCTCCATCTCAACCAGCTCCAGCAGCTCTTCGTCGTCAACCAG
>JAZQJO010000081.1:0-35238 GCA_045541695.1 Faecousia sp. | reverse complement strand
TACCATAGCCGGGAATATAAAAGGCAGATTCCACGGTATTGGCAATGGTATGGGCAGCAGTGGACACATCACCCAGGGAATTGATCATGGCAGCAAATGCCACATAACCCAGACTTGTTCCAAACCGCTGAAGCGCATTGGGCAGTGCAACCTTCAGGCAGGGACGCAGAATCTTCCAGTCCGGTTTGATCCGCTGGCCCCGGGGAGAAATCACCGGGTGTTTCCACAGCGCAATGCTTATGGCAATACCACCAAAGGTAAAGGATGCTGCACTGGCAATGGCGGCACCCACCACCCCCAGACCGGCACCGGGAATAGTAATACCGAAGAAAGCCGTCGAAGGATAGATCAGCAGGAAATTCAGCACCACATTGATCACATTCATACAGATGCCGATCCGCATAGGTGTTCTTGAATCACCGACAGCCCGGAGGAGAGTTCCAAAAATGATGGAAGCCGTCCGAAACAGCATGGGAGTATAGAGTATAAAAAAGTAGGTGCCGGCAAGCTTCTGGATATGCGGCTCCACCTGCATCCAGACCGGGAGCACACCGGAAACGCCAAGGGTCAGTGCAGTAAACAGAATGCCAACCACCAAGGTGGTCAGTACTGCCTGAGAGGATGCCCGGACAGCTTTTGGCCGGTCTCCGGAGCCGATGGCCTGGGAGACATAAGCAAGAAATCCAATGCTCAGCGCTGAAATAGAACTGGCCAAAAGCCAGTTAATGGTGGATGTGGCACCAACGGCAGCTGTTGCCTGGGTGCCAAGAGCCCCCACCATAGCGGTATCAATATATTGCACGGCAGTCTGCATCAGCTGCTCCAACATGGTGGGCCACGCAAGAGACAGAATGACCGGCATCATATGCCAGGGCAGCCGCTGTTTCCATCTGTTAAACATAAATAAACCTCTGTGTTATTTGATCGTCATTTGCCGAAAATATTATAATGAATGAGAAGAGCAAATGCAACAAAAACAGTGCGGCATTTTTAAAATACCGCACTGTATGTTTACTTCAGGGACTCCATGAAAACATAGCCCCGATAGCCCCAGTATTCTGCCATCGCAAAACCCTCGTCATATCCAAGGATGGTAATGCCCTCCCCTGCCGGGATCGTCAGAATCTCACTGCTTTCATCCCAGAATTCCGTCAGCAGCGCAGTCTGCTCTGCCGTTTCCCGCAGTGAAATCACGCCGGGATCAAAGCAGGACTCAACATCATACCGTGTTGTATCATTAAAGTGCCACCACTCTCCCCAGTAGCCCTGGAAACCATGCTTTTCCATAACTGATTCCAGCAGACGGGCATTTTCCCGGGCTGCTTCACTGCACTCGGAATAATCCCGGTCCGCCATAGCAGAAAAATCATCAAAGCCTGTGGGCATTTCCAAATCCCTGCCCTGGCTGTCCACCAGTGTCACATCCACCGCAAAACCACGGCTGTGGTTGCTGTAGCCATTGTGAGGATTGGCAACATAGGTATCATCGGGGCAGATCTCCCAGAGTTTAAATTGGGCAGATACCGGACGGAAGCCATCCCAGATTTTAAGACCCAGCCCCTGCTCCGCCAGTTCCTCCGCCGCTGCCTTCAGCTTCATCACAGTACCATAACGAAGGAACACATCCTCAAACTCATAGATCACCTGTCCTGTGAAATTATCTGCTGTAGCATATCTCAGTTCCGTTACTGCATCCGGAATGTAATCCGTCACTCGGACAAAGTCCGTATCTCTGGGATTCACAAGAGGTACCAGTACAGGTTGCTGTGGGAAATCAGTTTCTGTCAAGGGGGCGGAGTCTGTTGATAAATATGTTGTATTGTCTTGAACATCAATAAAAACTGTTTCTGTCATCGCAGTCGTCTCCATTATCTTTTCCGGCAGTGCTTCAGCACAGCCCGTTAAAATCAGTGTCAGAAATATGAGGAAAAGCAATTTCATACCATATCACTCTCATTTAGCATTTTCTGAAGTATACCACAGGATCAACTCCGGTGCAAGCAGAACGGATACGCGGAATATTATTATATATTCAGATGATCCAACGCATTTAGGCTGCTTGTAGTTGGAGAAAAAACAATGCCTGGGCGAGGCGGGAGTTGATAAATCATAGTGTTGCCGCCATCGAGCTGTCGGCAAGCGGATGTCCACCGGACATCTGCATTTAGAGGGGGACTAGTGCCTTTCCCTTCCAAATCAAAGCAAAAAGCACATCCAGTTGGATGTGCTTTTTGTTTTGGTGGGCGAGGCGGGACTTGAACCCGCACGTCCGCAGTGAACACTAGAACCTGAATCTAGCGAGTCTACCAATTCCACCACTCGCCCATATGAAATTAAGAAAGAAAATGGTGGGCGAGGCGGGACTTGAACCCGCACGTCCGCAGTGAACACTAGAACCTGAATCTAGCGAGTCTACCAATTCCACCACTCGCCCATTTTCATTTCTCCGTTAAGCATTTCGCTCAACCGCCTAGACATGATACCACGGCAGGTGAAATTTGTCAACCACTTTTTCATCCGGGTTTCGATTTTTTTAATCACCGGATTTTCGTTGCATTTCCCTGGTTCCTGTTGTATACTGGTAGAAAAGTTACCAAACTTAGGAGCGCTCATTATGCAGAAGAAATCCTACGCAGATCATATCCTTTTGGTCGCCGCCATGTGCATTTTCGGCAGCATCGGATTGTTCCGCAGATATATTGACCTTCCGTCCGGTATTGTCGCCCTTGCCAGAGCACTGATCGGAACTGCCTCTTTGCTGATTCCCCTTGTGCTAAAGCGGAAGGAATTGGATCTGACCGCCGTACGGAAAAACGCACTGCTGTTGCTGCTGTCCGGCGCAGCTCTCGGCTTCAACTGGATCTTCCTGTTTGAGGCCTACTGTTACACCACGGTAGCCACCGCAACCCTATGCTATTACATGGCGCCGATTATTGTGGTCTTGCTGTCCCCTGTTTTGTTCCGTGAAAAAATGACCGTAAAGAAGGCAATCTGCATTGCCGTTGCGCTGACCGGCATTGTACTGGTTTCCGGTGTCTTGGAGTCCGGCTTTGCGGGCGTTGCGGAGATGGGTGGTGTCGGCTTTGGCCTTGCGGCTGCGGTTTTGTATGCCACCGTTGTGATACTGAACAAGAAAATCTCCGGCATCACTTCTCTGCTGCGCACCGTGATCCAGCTGGGAATTTCCGCCCTGGTCCTGCTGCCCTACACCCTGCTGACAGAGGATTGGAGCATCCTGTCTCTTGGGCAAAACGGTATCATTATGCTGATCATTATCGGCATCGTTCATACAGGCATTGCTTATGCCATGTATTTCGGTTCGATCAAAAAGCTGCCCACCCAAACCGTTGCCATCTTCAGCTACATCGATCCGATCCTGGCAATCGTTCTTTCTGCGCTGTTTTTGCAGGAGCCTATGTCCCTTTCCGGTATCATCGGTTCTGTGATGATTCTGGGTGCTGCATTGATCAGCGAATACAAGCATTGACGGAGGTCACTTTATGGAAATGGTTTTTCTGACTGCCCTCGGTGTGGGTGGCGCTACTGTTTTCGGGTCACTCATGGGCTTCGCCTTTAAAAAGGTATCCCACAAATTCAGCGATATTGTTTTATCCTTTGCTGCCGGTGTCATGCTGGCTGCCGCCGTGCTCGGTCTTGTGCTGCCTTCGCTGGAATACGGCGGTAAATACGGACTTTTCATTACTGTGGCCGGTATTTTCGCCGGTGCGCTGTGCCTAAATCTTTTGGATAAGCTTGTGCCACATATGCACCGTCTGGCCGGCGTGGAGGATGAAAGTCACCCCAAAAGCGGCAAGCTGAGCAAAGTGCTGCTGTTCGTCACAGCCATTGCGATCCACAATCTGCCGGAGGGCATTGCCGCCGGTGTCAGCTTTGGTTCCGGAAATACGGCAGAAGCACTTGTGATCGCAGGCGGTATCGCCTTGCAGAACATTCCGGAAGGCATGGTCATTATCGGCCCTATGCTGGCGGCCGGTGTGAGCGCCAAACGGACGTTCCTGCTTGCCATGGCTACCGGTCTTGTGGAAGTGATCGGCACGCTGCTGGGCTATTTGGCGGTCACAGTTGCATCTGCGATCCTGCCCTTTGCTCTGGCGTTTGCAGGCGGCACCATGCTGTATGTCATCAGCGATGAAATGATCCCTGAAACGCATGCCCACGGCGCCCAGCGTGGCGCAACCTATGCTCTTTTAGTCGGCTTCTGCGTTATGCTGATTTCCGACGTTCTTCTTGGATAAGTAACTCTTTGGAGGTTTTTATGGACTTTCTTCCTGTCTGTAAAAAGGATATGATCCAGCGAGGCTGGCAGCAATGCGACTTCGTGTACGTGATCGGCGATGCCTATGTTGACCATCCGTCGTTTGGTCACGCCATCATCAGCCGTGTATTGGAAAGCCACGGCTACAGCGTTGGTATTATCTCGCAGCCGGATTGGAAAAAGCCGGAGTCAATTAACATCTACGGCGCACCACGGCTGGCATTTCTGGTTTCCGGCGGCAACATGGATTCCATGGTCAATCACTATTCCGTCACAAAGCACCGCCGCAAAACTGACGCCTTCACCCCCGGCGGCGTGATGGGCAAACGCCCGGATTATGCAACTACTGTCTACTGCAATCTGATCCGTCAAACCTATAAGAACATTCCCATTTTGATCGGTGGAATCGAAGCCAGCTTACGCAGACTCGCCCATTATGACTATTGGTCCGAAAGCATGAAGCGCTCCATTCTTCTGGATAGCCAGGCGGACCTTTTAATGTATGGCATGGGCGAACGGAGCATTGTGGAAATTGCGGATGCGCTGAACGCCGGCATGGATGTCAGGGACATCACATATATTGACGGAACGGTGTTTAAGACGCAGCAACCGGATGACAGTCTGCCCACCATCACCCTGCCGTCCTATGACGAACTGAGGAAAAACAAGCGCAAATACGCTGAATCCTTTAAGCTGCAATACGGCAACTGTGACCCCTTTACCGCAAAGCGCCTTGCTGAGCCTTATGACGGCTGCTTTGTTGTGCAGAATCCGCCTCAAAAGCCTTTGACCACCGAGGAAATGGACGCAATTTATGCCCTTCCCTACTGCCGCAGCTGGCATCCCAGCTACGCAAAAGCCGGTGGCGTGCCTGCCATCGAAGAAGTCAAATTCAGCCTTGTGAGTAACCGTGGCTGCTTCGGCGCATGCTCCTTCTGCGCGCTGACTTTCCATCAGGGACGGATCATCCAGACCAGAAGTCACGAATCCATTCTTGCAGAAGCAGAGCTGATGATCAAGGATCAGGATTTTAAAGGCTATATCCACGATGTGGGCGGTCCGACAGCGAATTTCCGTCATCCCGCCTGCCAGAAGCAGCTTTCCAAGGGTGCTTGCGGCGGTCGGCAATGTCTGTTCCCCACGCCCTGCAAAAACATGAATGCAGACCATTCTGACTATGTTTCGCTCCTCAGAAAACTGCGGAAGTTGCCGGGTGTAAAAAAGGTCTTTGTTCGCAGCGGTATTCGCTTTGATTATCTGTTGGCGGATAATAAGGATACGTTTTTCAAGGAGCTTGTCCAACACCACATTTCCGGTCAGCTGAAGGTTGCACCGGAGCACGTTTCCGACGCTGTGCTAAGCCGTATGGGAAAGCCCAAAAACGCTGTCTACAACCGCTTTGTGGACAAGTATTTTGCGTTGAACAAGCAGTACGGCATGAATCAGTATCTTGTTCCCTATCTCATGTCCAGCCACCCGGGCTCTACCCTCAAAGAGGCCATTGAGCTGGCAGAATATATCCGCGAAATGGGCTACAATCCGGAGCAGGTACAGGATTTTTATCCCACGCCCTCCACTTTATCCACGGTGATGTATTACACCGGTCTTGACCCCCGGACAATGGAGAAGGTCTATGTCCCCACTGACCCCCACGAGAAGGCCATGCAGCGTGCGCTGATCCAGTACCGAAACCCTAAGAATTACTATCTGGTCCGGGAAGCGCTGCTGAAGGCCCATAGAGAAGATCTGATCGGCTCTGGGCCGAGATGCCTGATCCGTGCCGTACCGCCCAAACCGGGCGGACGAACGGCCTATCCCGCCAAGCCACCGGCAAAAAAAGCACCGCCTGCACGAAAATTGCAGCCTAGTGTCAAAAGCAGGACAAAGAAAAAGTAGTTGAAAAACCCCGTCCGTCGGACGGGGTTTCCTATGTTCTTGTGCGTTCTTATTTCGATTTTAGTGCATAAGATGTTCCATACATTTGATTTTGAGGTGGTACATATGGAACAAATCGTTAACCAGATCACGCTGCGGGGCAGCCTTGCAAAGCTTCCTGAATTTTCCCACGAAAACCACGGTCGCAGGTTTTATCGATTCAGTTTGGAGGTGCCCCGACTCTCCGGCACAGTTGACACACTGAATGTGGTTGCTTCTGAAAAGACTTTGGAGCAGATCGATCCTTGCGGCGGCGAAATGCTGACCGTGACCGGACAGATCCGCTCTCACAACATCCGTTCTGACGGGGTAAGGCATTTGCTGATTTTTGTGTTTGCTTCCCAGATCGTTGCAGAGGAAGGTGAGCCGCTCAACGACGTGATTCTGGCAGGGCCGCTTTGTAAAGAACCTATTTTGCGGCGAACACCGCTTGGCCGGGAGATCTGTGACATCATGCTGGCTGTGCCAAGAGCCTTTCATCGTGCAGATTATCTTCCCTGTATTCTCTGGGGCAGGACAGCGCAGGAGATCGCCGATCTGCACATTCGGGATTGCGTCCGTATTTACGGACGTCTGCAAAGCCGTTCCTATACAAAGCTGACGGAAGAAGGTGCCGTAGAGCGGGTTGCCTACGAGATCTCCGCCCTGTCAGCACAGCATATGGAAGACGAGATTTAGCAAAAAGCACAAGACTAATCCAACAGCGGTGGGCAGCAAAAATGCCGCCGCTGTTTTCTTTATGCTGCCGGTCTCTTTATGGACGGTCATCAACGCCGTAGCGCAAGGCCAGTGAAATACGGAGAACAGCATCATGCAAACAGCCATTTGCCAGGTAAGTCCGTTTTCCAAAAGCACCGTCTGCACCGAATCCACAGCATGCAGACTATCTGCTCCTTTCAGAATCATAACGATCACCGGTATCAGAAGCTCATTTGCAGGAAACGAAAGCACAAATCCGGCAAGAATCGCTCCGCTCATTCCCAGGACAGCGCCAACAGGCTGCAAAAATGCCGCAAAGGACGTAAGCGCACCTGTGCTTCTTAAAAGCCACAGCAATGCACCTGCCGGCGCAGCTACCTTCAAGGCTCTGCCGCTGATGGAGAGTGTTCTGTCGATCAACGAGCGAACGAGAATCTGTCCAAAGCGTGGCTTGCGAAATGGCGGCATTTCCATAACGAATGCGCTGGGCTCGTGCTGCAGCGCTGTTCGGCTCAACACGCCGGAAGAAACAGCTGCGCCCAGTACGCCCATCACCACGCACCCCGCAACGGACAAGGCGCCACCGGCACCGGAAAAGAAAAGTGTTCCAAGCAGAATCAATGTGGGAAATCGGCCGTTGCATGGCACCATGGCATTTGTCAGTATCCCCAGTAAACGTTCACGGGGAGAGTCGATGATCCGGCAACCGGTAATGCCAACTGCGTTGCAACCAAGCCCCATGCACAGTGTCAGCGCTTGTTTTCCGCAGCCGCCGCAGCGCTGCATCTTCCCGTCCAAAAGGAATGCCATTCTTGGCAAATATCCTATATCTTCGAGGATCGTAAACAGCGGGAAAAAGATTGCCATTGGCGGCAGCATCACTGCAATCACACGGGCTGATGTTGCGTACATTCCGTCAAGCAGCAAGCTGTGAAGCCACCCGGGCAGCCAAACAAACCATCGGCTAAAAACACGGTAGCCCATATCCAGCAGCTCTTCCAGAATCGCAGACGGATAATTTGCGCCCCAAACTGTCAGCCAAATGATCAAAAGCAGCAGCCCCAGCATAATTGGTATCCCAAAACGGCGGCTCAAAAGGATCCTGTCCCAGCGCAATGTATGATCCTCACTTCGGTTTGCTGTCCGTTTTACACAAGTAGCGGAAATTTCTTCAGCTGCTGCTATGGGGTTATCCCATTCTGCTGGGTGTCCAGTTATTTCCCCGGAAATATAGCTGATCTGCGCAAGCAGCTGTCTGATCCCCTGTTTGCAGCCAGCGCTGGTCAGCACCACTGGCACGCCAAGCATTTCCGAGAGTTGCGCATCGTCCACAAAAATACCTTTTCGCCTTGCTTCGTCCATTAGATTGACACAAACTACCGCCCTCTGCGTTCTTGAAAGGATCTGCAAGGCAAGAATCAATGACCGCTCCAAACAGCTACCGTCACAGACGATCACTGTGCAATCAGCTTGATTGGATGTAATAAACTCCGCAGCAAGCTGTTCATCTTCGCTGCTGCCCAGCAAAGAATACGTGCCCGGCAGATCCACAAAACAGTACTGTGTATCCCCTCTTGTGCATGTTCCGGTTGCAATACCCACGGTTTTTCCCGGCCAGTTTCCAGTGTGCTGGCGCATACCTGTCAGCGAATTGAACAGCGTACTTTTACCCACATTGGGGTTACCAGCAAGGGCAACGGTAATCTTTTGCATCTGCTTTCCACTCATAGAACGCAGACCCGGATGCGCCGCAGATCCGCTGTCCGCAGCGCAAGCACCGTACCACGAAGCTCCAGAGCCGTTACGTTGCCGTCTGGACTGCGATAACGGCAAAGGATCTTCGTCCCGGAAACAAAACCAAAGTCCCGCAGGCGGCTCTCCAGCGCCGCAGACACATCAATATGCTCTAGCATGCAAGTATCGCCGGGCACGAGTCGGTTTAAATAAGTCAGCATACCAATCCCTCCCAAGATCGTTATGCCATTCTATCCCAAAAGCGGTGGTTTTGTGACAAGTTCCCGATCCGGTATTGATGTTTTCGGGCAAATATAGTATACTTACATTACCAAAGATAAAAAGGAAATTACTATGCAAGAAAGAGTCAATGCAATCATTTCGCTGCTGCGGCAGCGCTATCCGGATGCGCCCTGCGCTTTGCACTACAAAAAGGATTATGAGCTGATGATCGCCGTGCGGCTGTCTGCCCAATGCACCGATGCCCGGGTCAACTTAGTCACCCCCGCCCTGTTCACGGCCTATCCAACCCTGGAAGCCATGGCTGCCGCAGACATTACAGATGTGGAAAATTACGTACATTCCTGTGGTTTTTATAAACACAAGGCAAGAGATATTGTTCTGGGCTGCCAAATGCTGCTGCATGAATATGGCGGAAAAGTTCCCGGCACTATGGAAGAGCTTCTTCGCATTCCCGGCGTCGGCAGGAAAACGGCAAATTTGCTGCTTGGTGACCTGTACGGTGTTCCCGGCAGCGTAGTTTGTGACACCCATTGCATCCGCATCTGCGGACGATTGGGTCTTTCGGCGGGAACAGAGCCGGAAAAGGTGGAGCGGCAGCTGCGTGCTATTCTCCCGGCTGAGGAAAGCAGTGACTTTTGCCACCGAATCGTTTTGTTCGGCAGAGAGATCTGCACCGCCAGGAATCCAAAATGCGGCGAGTGCCCGCTGCGCATGCATTGCAAGCACTTTACGCCTTAAAGTTCTAATCCCTCCCTGTCCCCATAAAAAGAGGACAAGGAGGGATTTCTTTGTCCAGAAAGCTGCCCATTTTTTATAACGCCCTGCTGCTGACCGGCGTAAATTTGCTCCTTCGCTTTGTGGGGACATCCTTCCAGGTCTATCTGTCAGGTCGGATCGGCGCTGAAGGGATCGGCTTGCTGCAGTTGGTTTTGAGTGTCGGCTCTATGGCCATGGTGGCAGGCATGGCCGGCATACGTACCGCAACCATGTATTTAACCGCCGAGGAGCTGGGTCGCGGAAAGCCTCATAACGTTACCTGGGTATTATCAGGCTGCATATTATACAGCGTTATTTGCAGCGCGGCTGTTGCCGCCGTGATTTTCATTTTTGCGCCTGTACTGGCAAAGGATTGGATTGGCAACTCAAATACCATGGATGCCATTGGCCTATATGCCGCTTTTTTGCCCATCAACTGTCTGACAGGCGTCATGGTGGGTTATTTTACCGGCGCAAACAAAATAGGCACCCTTGCCGCCGTTGAGGTGGCAGAGCAATTATGCACCATGGTCTGTACCATCGCTCTGCTTGCATTCTGGGCGGGCACAGATCCGGTCCGTTCCTGCCTTGCTGTGGTAATGGGCAGCGGCATGGGCTCCTGCATTACCCTTGCAAGCCTTGTTATTTTACGTCTTATGGAGCATGTAAATAGCGGCACAAAAATACCCGTTGCCCGAAGGCTCACCCAAACCGCAGTTCCCCTCGCCCTTGCGGATGATCTTCGCACAGGTATATCCACATTGGAAAATCTGATGGTGCCAAAACGTCTTGCGCTGTATCCAGGCGTATTGTCACCGCTGGCTGCATTCGGAATCGTTTGCGGCATGGTCTTTCCGGTGCTGATGTTTCCGACGGCGATCCTGTTTGGACTTACAGAGCTGCTGATCCCGGAACTTGCCCGCTGCCGTGTTACAGAAAGCGCAGAACGAATATCCCATCTTGTTAAAACGAGTCTGCGGGTTGCAATGCTGTACGGTACTGTGTGCGGTGGGATCCTGTTTCTGTGCGCAGACTCCCTGTGCGTTTCGCTATACGGCAACAAAGAGGCAGGGTTGTATCTTCGTATGTTTGCGCCACTTACGGTCATGCTGTACTGCGATTTGATCACGGATGCCATGATCAAGGGACTTGGGGAGCAAAAGGCCTCTGTTCGCTATAACATTTTGACCAATTCCATGGATGTTGCCCTGCTTTATGTTCTGCTGCCACGTTACGGAATACTGGGTTACTTCATAAGCTTTCTGGTAACCCACGTTATCAATTTCATATTAAGCATTCGCAGGCTTTTGACCATAGCGAGAGAATCTGTTCCCCTGCGCATTCCCATAATGACTCTATCGTCGGCTGTGCTTGCCGTTTGGATCGCAAGTCATCTGGCTGCTCCGGTTTCCCGAAGCTGCGCCTATGTAATCATTTTGACATGCTTACTGTTTTTACTGCAGGTTTTAAGCAAGGATGATATATACTGGCTCAAAGGACTTATACGAAAAAAATGACCTGCCGAAGCAGGTCATTTTCATTATTTTGCAAGATCACACTCAAACTGGGCAAACACACGCATGATATCACCACGGCCCACATCATTCTGGATCGCCGCAGGATCGATCTTCTCGCCCTTGTACGTAGGTACGAACACATCCTCCAGCTCTGTGCCGGCAGGCATGGTAATACCCGTCAGCTTGGCGCACAGCTGTTCGGCGGTCAGCATATCCGCGGGCATTTCCACGCGGAAGGCATCCAGGCTGTCGCACACAAAGGACTCCGTCATATCTTCGGGAGTCACGCCCGTCAGCCGCTGGCAAAGGAATCGGCTGATGTAATTCAGGTCAGCAAGTCCCCAGGAATGGCCAGTGTCTGTCAGGTCGAACTCAAAATTCTCATTGGCGCCCAGCTGCACATAGGTATTTCGCACCTTGCGGGCATTTCTGTGAGCAAGGTCAAGGGGCAGGAGATTATCCATCTTGCCGCCCTCCAGCAGCATGGGCTTGGGAGCAAATACGCTGTACATCTCCCACATTTCCACGCTGTGTGCCTGGCCTATCAACAGATTGCATGCGCAATGTCTTCTTTCCTTCTGCAGAACATAAGTAACCTCAGCAGGATAACCGGAAGAAGACAAAACAGAAAGCTCGGGAGCAAGCGCAGCCAGGAACATGGTCAGCGTGCCACCGCCGGAGTTGCCGCAAGCGCCGAAGCGGTCTGCGTCAAAACGGGGATCATTCTTCATATAACGGATCAGCGCAATGGTTTCCATGACGATCAGTCCCTGCAGGGTCAGACCGCAGTAGAAAGGCGCAATGGCGTTCCAATGATCGGGGGCTTTGAACTCGCCCTTGCTGAGGTTGCGGTCGCCCTGGCCGATGTTATCGATGACCAGCGCACCCATGCCAAGGCTTGCCAGCCGGTGACCCATGGCCATATACGCATCGGTCAGTCTGCCCTCTTCGCCGTGTCCACAGCAGAGGAACACCAGGGGGATCTTCTTGTCCGTACGGGGCATATACAGCGTCACCGCGCCGTAGAAATGCTCCCAGGTGGTGTAGCGGTACTGGATCGCATCGTAGGTATCGTAAGGCGTCCTTGCGATCTCCTCCATATTGCCGATCTGAGGCATCAGCGCCTCGTCATAGCGAAGCATCTTCTTTGCGGCAGCGATGATCTGCTCACGGGTCTTGCTCTCCCAGGGGTGGCTCATGACCTTCTGGGCACGGGCCTGCGCAAAACGGCGCTCGTATTCGTCAAAGATTTCTGTGCTAAGCAGCCACTTTTCTTTCATAACCATACTCCTTCTGCAAATCGGTATGCATATTGTATCACAGTTCCTTCAGAATTTCCAGCAGAAATTCCCATGTTCTTCCGGTGGAGGCAATATCAAGCCTTTCACGGCTGGTATGGATGTCCAACATATCCGGTCCAATGGACACGCAATCCAGCCCCGGCAGCTTTTCGCTGAGCAAGCCGCACTCCAGTCCCGCATGAATGGACACTACCTGTGGCTTACGGCCGAACATTTTTTCAAAGGTCTTGACCATGGTGTCCCGTAGTGCAGAGTCCTTTTGATATTCCCAAGCAGGATAATCGCCCATTTCCTCGGTCTTGCCTCCGTGAAATGCTGCAAGCTGGGCCAGTTTATCCAGCAGTTCCCGCTTTTCGGCATTGACGCTGCTGCGTACGGCAAAGGTCAGCGACAGCTGCTCATCCAGCTTGGCAACGCCCAGATTCAAGCTGGTCTGCACCAGCTCCGGCATATCCTCACACCAGGCCTGCACACCGTTAGGCGCTGCATTCAAAAGGGCGATCACCTTGGCGCTGTCTTCTGTTGTCAGCGCATTGCCGCCCAGCGCGTCCACATCGTCACCACGGATGACGGCGTTTGGCTCGTCGAAGTTCTCCCGGATCTCCTGCTGCAGCTGCGCAGCAACTTCATTGATCCGCTCGATATACATGCCCAACGCAACCAGGGTTACCTCGCAGCTGCGGGGAATGGCATTGTCCTTTGCGCCGCCGGAGAGCTTTGTAATGCAAACAGGAAACAGCTTCTGCACACGGCTCAAAAGCTCACCCATGACCTTATTGGCATTTGCCCGGTTTTTGTGGATCTCCACACCGGAGTGGCCGCCCTGCAAGCCATCCACCGTGAGCCGCACGCACGGACCGTACACGGCACGTCTGGCAACCGGAAGCAGGATGGTGCTTCGTGCGCCGCCGGCGCAGGAAACGGTGAAAATCCCTTCGTCCTCAGAGTCCAGATTGATCAGCATTCTACCCTTAAGCTGGGAAAGGTCAATTCCGGCAGCGCCTTCCATGCCGATCTCCTCATCCACGGTAATCACCACTTCCAGCGGCGGATGGGGAATGGTCTTATCTGCCAAAAGCGCCAGCGCATAGGCCACGGCGATTCCGTTGTCGCCGCCAAGGGTCGTTCCCTTGGCATAAACATGGGTGCCATCGTGCGTCACATTCAGGCCTTCCCGTTCCATATCGATAGGACAATCGGCATCCTTTTCGCAGACCATATCCATGTGTCCCTGCAAAATGACGGTCGCATGGTTTTCATAGCCGCAGGTGCCCTCGCCAAAGAGGATTACATTGTTCAGTTCATCCTGCCTGTACACAATGCCCTGCTCCTTGGCAAAAGAGACCAGATAATCGCTGATCATCTTTGTATTCCGCGAGCCATGGGGAATGGAACAAATTTTTTCAAAATAGGCAAACACAGACGCAGGCTGCAGACCTGCCAGCTTCACAGCTTCCATGAGAAATCTCCTTTTGAGAAATTATAAAATAACCACAGGGCATGCCCTGTGGTTATTGGTGATCATAAATCAAAACAGGCTCAAAGACAGAGTCAGCAGACCCCAAGCCAGAGCGACCCACTTGGTAGCAGAGGCAAGCTTCTTGTCCAGACTGCCGCCCTTGCCCTTGCTCAGATAAGTATCTGCCGTGCCGCCAGTCAGAGCGCTGGACAAACCGGACTCCTTACCGGACTGCAGCATGATGACAACGATCAAAGAAACACTGGCCAGAACCTCCAGCACAGTTAAGACAATTTCAAGAACTTCCATTTTTCTTAACCTCCCTCCAAAGAAGAGTAAATCACATAATCCACAGAATTATAACACAATGCTCAGCATATTTCAAGAGGAAAAACCAACTTTTTTACTTTGTTACCCAGTTTCCTGTGGCCAAACAGTTCAAATATGCCTCAATAAAGGGATCCAAGGCACCATCCATGACGCCATTTACGTTGGATGTTTCACAGCCGGTGCGGGTATCCTTGACCAATGTGTAGGGCATAAACACGTAGTTACGGATCTGGCTGCCCCACTCGATCTTCTGCTGCACGCCTTTGATATCAGCAATGGTAGCAAGGTGCTCACGCTCACGGATCTCCACCAGCTTGCTGCGCAGCATACGAAGACAGGTCTCTTTATTCTGGAACTGGCTTCGCTCTGTCTGGCAGGAAACCACGATACCGGTGGCCTTGTGGATCAAACGGACAGCGGAAGACGTCTTGTTAATGTGCTGACCGCCTGCGCCGGAGGAGCGGAAGACCTGCATTTCGTAGTCCTCCGCCTTGATCTCAAAGTCCTCGGAATCGTCTTCTATCTCGGGGATAACCTCGATCGCGGAGAAAGAGGTCTGTCGGCGGGCGTTGGCATCAAAGGGAGAAACACGCACCAGACGGTGCACGCCGCTCTCGCCCTTCAAAAAGCCATAAGCATTCTCACCCTCAACCAGAATCGATGCGGACTTAAGGCCGGCTTCGTCGCCTTCCTGATAGTCCAGGATCTTATAGGTGAAGCCGCTGCGTTCTGCCCAGCGGGTGTACATGCGGTAAAGCATCTGGCACCAATCCTGAGCCTCTGTGCCACCAGCACCTGCCTGGAAGCTCATCATGGCATTGTTCTTGTCATACTTGCCGGTGAGCAGGGTCTCAAGACGGCAGGTCTCCATCTGCACAGTCAGGCTCTCAAAGCTTTCCTTCAGCTCAGGAAGCATGGAATCGTCATCCTCTTCCTCGGCCATTTCACAAATGGTGATCATATCCTCCCAGGAGGACACCATCTTTTCGTACCGTTCGATCTTCATTTCAGACTGCTTGATCTTCATAACGATCTTCTGGCTCTTTTCCGGATCATCCCAGAAGCCGGGAGCCTCCTGCATAGCGTGCAGACGCTCCAGCTCGTTGCGCAGACCCTCCAGGTTCAGCGAAGCTGCCAGACCGTCCAGCGCAGGTTTCAGATCATTCAGTTTTTGCTTATAGCTGTCAAACTCAATATTCATACGAATCTCTCATTTCTTTTGTTTTGCGCATTTGGGATATATTATAGCCGAATTTCCCGGTTATGTAAAGAGCAAACGCAGAAAAACTGCTGCAAAAACGAAAAACCGGGCTCATTGCCCGGATATCGTCACCGCTCGCTGGGAGCATACTCGTCATCGTCGAAAATAAGATCCTCCAGATCCACGGTAAAGTCATCGCATTCTTTCATACACATTCTCCTTCCGCTTGACTTTCTGGATAGTATATGCGCCCGGAAGGGAAAAATCTATCGTAATTTCTTGACAGCACAGTAAAATTTCGGTACAATGTCTCCGTGAAAATCCCCCAGTAGCTCAGCTGGATAGAGCACCCGCCTCCTAAGCGGAAGGTCGGGGATTCGAATCCCTTCTGGGGTGCCAAAGACCCGACTCATTTGAGTCGGGTCTTTTAGTTTTCCGGCAGGGCAGCGATCAATGCACTGCCTTTTTCTTTCAGCCATTTTTCTCTAAGCTTGTAGTCCGGCATAACACGTTTTACCTCTGCCCAAAAATCGGCAGAATGATTATGGTGCTTGATATGGCACAGCTCATGCACCACGATATAGTCAAGCACCTCATCCGGCACAAGCATTAAAAGGCAATTGAAATTAAGGTTGCCCTTTGCGCTGCAGCTGCCCCATCTGCCCTTTTGGGCACGAATGGAAATTCTCTCATAGGTGACGCCCACCACTGGCGCAAAGTATGCAGCCCGCTGTGGAATCTGCATTTTTGCCTGCTTTTTCAGCTGGCGCAGCTGCTCGGCCGTAATCGCCGGGAGCCGTGGCTGGGCCGAGAGCTTTGCAATGTGCTTTTCAAGCCACAGGCGTTTACTCTCAACAAACTGCGCCGCTTCTTTATCAGACATTCCCATTGGACAGCGGACAGTGATCTCCCCTGTCCTGCTGAGCGCGATGCTGACTGTCCGTCGGTTACTGCGGATAAGCCGATATACTATTGTCTCACGTTGGAGCATGGCAGAGCACCTTTCTTCATTTGCTCCATCATATCATATCTGTCAACTTGCCTCAAACGTACCGGACACCGATCCTACCGTAATGGTATAAGATTCTCCGGACTTCATCTCGGGGCAACTGAGGATCACCACAGCAAAGCTAAGCTCCGGAGCGAAGCTGAGCAACTTATTGCCGTCTTTATCCTGCAGCGTGATCTGTGCGCCTGCGGCTTGATTGCCTACACGCACAGCAAAAACGCCCTGTTCGTTGCTGCTAAAGGTCTGGGCCATGCCGGATGCGCCGGTTCCGATAAACGTGCCGCCGGTGATCTTGCCTTCTTTGTCATAATCCAACGTTGCGGTATCGCCCTGGGTAGGGCCGACAATAACCGTATAGCCGCCGCAGATCAAAAAAGAGCCGTTGGCATCGATTCCGTCACCGGAGGAATTGATATACAGATCGCCACCGGAAATTTCAATATAGCCGTTGGACGAGCCGCCCATTCCGCCCATGCCACCGGGTCTGCCGAACATCTGATCTCTGCCACCGCTGCCGCTGGAATCCGTTCCGCCTGCAGCGTTAATCCCGTCATCAGAAGCTTTCAGCTTGATATTGCCGCCGGAAACATAGATCCTCTCCGCCTCCAGGCCCTCGTAGCATTCAGAGATTTCCATATCGCAATTTGTTATGACCAGATTTCCATCCGCATGGACACCGTCATCGCCTGTTTTTAAATTAAATTTGCCCCCGTTGATGGCAACGGAATCGTTGGCATGAAGCGTATCGTCAGCAGAATTAACGGTAATACTGCCACCGTTCATAAGCAGGCTGCCGGTTGCCTTAATACCCTTCATGCTGGTGCTTTCATCATCGCTTGCGGTGGCAGCTCGTCCTCCGGGTCTACCGCCCATACCGCCCATAAAATCGCCGTAGCCGCCGGAGTTGGACTTCGTGCCGTTCTCGCTGCCGCCGCCGGCTAAAATATCGATGGTTCCATCCTCAAGCTGTGCAAAGGCCGCTGCGCTGATGCCGTCACCCTCCGCTTCAATATTCAGCGACCCGCCGGACATATAAAAATAGCCTTTTTCGGCATTCTCATCATTTTCCGTATGGATGCCGTCTTTGCCGGCATCGATGGTAATTGCGGCGTTGGCAATACGAACACTGTCATTTGCCTGCAAACCATGAGAAGCTGCATTTACAGTATATTTGCCGCCGGTGAACACAAGGTCATCCTTGCAGACGATGCCGTGTCCTGCAGGCGATGTGACCGTTAGGCTGCCTGCGCCGTTAAAGGTCAGATCCTGTTTGGAAAACACTGCGCCGTCAATATTATTGTCATCAATGGCAACGAAGCTTTCGCCGCCGGAAAGGGCATTTTCCGTGCCATCTGTCAGGGTTACAAACACCTTCTCCGCCTTCAGGATATATAGCGGCGCAGAGGTGCTGCTGGAAATTTGGACGCCGCTGAAGATCAACTGCAGTTTATCGCTCTCGCCGGCGTCTACAACCAGCATGCCGTCTGTAAGCGTGCCGGTAATGAGATATGTACCTGCACGGGTGATGGTAACTGTACTTCCCGAAACCGTAACCGCAGAGGATGAAGCGCTTGAGGTCGTTCCGTTCAGCATGATCCTGACAGCTTCACTTTCGTCATAGTCCGTCTTGTGATCACGGTCTGTAAACATTTCCTCATCTGTTTTTGCAAAGGAGTTGTCAATAGATGCGCTGCCGGTTGTGGGATCGATACCCCCCTGTGTCCCCATCGGCTGGGAGCAGCCACTCAGCAGCGCAACGCTCAGTAGCGCTGCCAAGAATCTTTTACCGGATCTCATATAACCCTCCCTCTTAAAGCTCTGCAGCGCCGGTTTCCGTTTGTAAAACGGAGATCTCCAGATTGCCGTTTCTACAACGGAGCTTATCAATAAATTCTTTTTCCTTATTGGTATCTCTGAAGATCACATGATAGGTCAGCCGGAACATACTGCCCATGTTTGTGGTCTTGACCCGGACCAACTCGTGGGAACGGGTATAGCATTCAAATATATCATCGAAAACCTGGGTATAATTCAGGTCCTCCGGGATGGTAACGGTGACCGTCTTTTCCGCCCACTGCCGTCTGTCCCTTCCCAGATCCAGAACATTATACAGCACCAACACGGCGCACATGATCAGCGTAAACAGTACCGAATAGCCCAGATATCCCATTCCGGCGATCAAGCCTGTGCCCATGGCGATGAACAGCGTTCCGATCTCCTTTGCAGTTCCGGGCACGGAGCGAAAACGCACCAGACTGAAAACACCCAGCACAGCCACGCCAGTGCCAATATCGCCGTTGACCATCATAGTCACAACGCAGACGATAGCCGGCAACATCGCCAGCGTGACAACAAAGCTTTTGGTATAGCGTGTGCGCAGCATATAACATAGCGCAAGGGCAAGACCAAGCACCAGCGAAACACCCAGACAGAGCAAAAAATCGGTGGGTTTGATGACCGCGGTACTGCCGGCGCTGAAAATTCCCCGGAAAATAGTATCAAGCATACAATGCTTCCTCCTTTAGTTTGGGATAAATTAGTTTTTGATACGCCGTTCCGTATTTGGAAAACGATGTTTTGTATATTTTCTCCTTGGCAAGCACATGCGTCATCCACAAGGGTATGCCACCGGAGCATTTAATCTCCATCAAGCATGTATCCTCCGGAAGCAGCGATGCGCCGCCCACGTCCATACGCAGGGAAAGGTCTTCCTGCCTACACAAAATATTGCCATCGAAAGTAACACGAAAATCCGCTTCCTCGAGGTTATAATAGGCTTCTCTGTCATAAGAGAGGAACACCGTTGGATGCAGGCTACCATAGTAGGACAGAAAGTAGTCGATCTCTCTGGAAATCTGGCTTTCTGCGCAGCCTTGCCCTTCGCAAAGCCAAGCCATTGCCTCCTGCTCTAAAACCTCAATGCGGCGCTTGTAGACAACACAGTCAAACTTTTTCTTCAGCTCCACGAACACCGGACTGTCCGCATCTGCCTGGGCATAGCTGCGAATGCGCAGCTTTTCTTTATAAACCGGTTTTTCGATAGAATGACGGATCAATCGATAGTTATCCGTGTCAAAATACAGATTACGGATGGTGGTGCGGCCATAAATATCCGGCTGCATGTGGGGCTTCATGGCCTCTGAAACGGCATCTTTCTGGGCTCTTGTGAGCAAATATTTCAGTTCATAACGTTTAAAAACCGTCCGTGCGCCCATAATTGCACCGTCCTTTCCGCATTTGATTTTAACACTTGAGGCTTAAGCGTTGCTGAAAATCAAACCTGCCCGGAAAAGTTTTTTGAAGCCGTTGCTTTTTGCACCGGAGGGTGCTATAATAGCTTCAATTTCATGCATGGAGGAATACACTATGCTGCGTTTTGGTATGCCCAGCTTGACAGAAGCGGAAACCGTGGAGCAATGGGCGCAGATCTGCGTTAAGAATGATCTGCAATTTGTGGAGCTGAATATGAACTTTCCCCAGTGCCAGCTGCCGGCTTTGGATGCCGACGAGCTGAATGCCCTTGCGGAAAAGTATGGTATTTTCTTCACTGTACATCTTGACGACAACCTGAATGTTGCAGATTTCAACTCCTATGTGGCCCAGGCCTATCAAAAGACTGTGCTGGAGACCATTGAGATCGCCAAGAAAGCGAATATTCCCGTGCTGAATATGCATTTAAACCGCGGCGCGGTATACACGCTGCCGGAACGCAAGCTTTATTTCTTTGAGGAATTCGAGGAAGAATACCTCAGCAATATCCTTGCTTTCCGGAATGCCTGCGAAGAAGCAATCGGCTGCAGCAATGTGCGAATCTGCGTGGAAAATACCACCGGATACCTGCCCTTTATGCAAAAGGCCGCAGCCCTGCTGATCGAAAGTCCCGTATTTGCTTTAACCTATGATATTGGACACAACCTTTGCACCGGCGGCATGGATGAGCCCTGGATCCTGGAAAACGAAAAGGAGCTCCGGCATATGCACATGCACGATGCCAAAGCCCCAACCAAGGACCACCTGGCCTTGGGCACTGGCGATCTGGACATCCCCTACTACCGGGAACTTGCCCGGAAACATGATTGTACCGTTGTGCTGGAAACCAAAACCCTGAAAGCCCTCAGTGAATCCGTAGCTTGGCTGAAAGAAAAAACACTCTTTGCTGAGTAAACAAAAACCGCCGTGAAAATTCACGGCGGTCTTTTTATATTGTTTTCAGCATTTTCAGCATTTCGCCGCAATCTGCAGCGACAATATGGGGCTTATCCGGGGAAGCTTCCAGAAGTTCCGGGGTCGTTTCACCACTCATGACCAGCACCGTCAGTGCGCCGGCATTGAGCCCGCATTTGATGTCCGTATAGATCCGATCTCCAACCACAACTGTCTGCTCCGGTGTGCAGCCGCACTTTTCCATGGCCAGTTGCGCCATGAGCGCAGAAGGCTTGCCAATAAACAGAGGACGCTTTCCGCTCACATTATAGAGCATATCGCTCACACTGCCGCAATCCGGCACGCTGCCGAATTCTGTGGGGCATACATAATCGGGGTTGGTGGCGATATAGGGAAGATCCTTCGTACAAAGCAGAATGGACATATCCTCCAGCTTGCGGAAATTCAGCTCTGTATCAAAGCCGGACACGATGACCTCCACCTCGTCAAGCTCCTCCGTAACAGAAAAGCCGGAGCGGATCAGTTCATCTTTGAGAGATTGCGTACCGCAGACATAGAGCGTCTTGCCCTCGTAGTTTTTATGCAGATAGTAGGCGGTCGCCTGAGAGGAAGTCAGAAAATCGTCGTGATCTGCCTCAATGCCCAGCCTTGCCAGCTTCTGCACATAGGCATCCACACTTTTGGAGGAATTGTTGGTCATGAAGATATATCTTCCGCCGGTGCTGCGGATGGTTTGCAGCAATTCCTTTGTGAAATCAAACAGGCGGTCACCGATATAGAGCGTGCCGTCCATGTCGAACAAATACAGTTTCCTGTTTTTTATGCGTTTCATATTTCCCTCTCGTGAAAACTGGGCATAAGCATTGCGCTTATGCCCAATTCGAATCTTTAAATACGGGCAACGCCGGTCTTTCTAGCCGCTTCGGCAACTGCCTTGGCAACTGCAGGGCCAACGCGCTCATCGAAAGCAGCGGGGATAATATAATCCTCGCACAGTTCTTCGTCGGAGATCAGGTTTGCCAGCGCCTCAGCAGCGGCAACCTTCATCTCCTCGTTGATCTCGGAAGCACGCACATCAAATGCGCCACGGAAGATGCCAGGGAAAGCCAGAACATTGTTGATCTGGTTGGGGAAATCGCTTCGACCGGTGGATATCACACGGGCGCCGCCGGCCTTGGCATCCTCGGGGAAAATCTCGGGGATGGGATTGGCGCAGGCAAAAACGATGGCATCCTTGTTCATGGTCTTGACCATGTCCACGGTCAGCGTGCCGGGTGCGGAAACACCAATAAACACATCAGCCCCTACGATCACATCCGCAAGCTTGCCCTTCTGCTTCTCCAGATTGGTGACCTTAGCCATTTCTTCCTTGATCCAGTTCAGACCTTCACGGCCCTCGTAGATGGCGCCGCTACGGTCAGTCATCACGATATTGCGATAGCCTGCGCTCAGCAGCAGCTTCACGATCGCGATTGCGGCTGCGCCTGCACCGGAAGTGACGATCTTGACCTCTTCCTTCTTCTTGCCAACCACCTTCAGTGCATTGGTCAGACCGGCCAGTGTAATAACGGCAGTGCCGTGCTGGTCGTCGTGGAAGATAGGAATGTCGCACTTTTCCTTCAGCTTCTGCTCGATCTCAAAGCAGCGGGGTGCTGCGATATCCTCCAGATTGATGCCGCCGAAGGAACCGGAGATCAGGTAAACTGCATTGACGAACTCGTCAACATTCTGAGTCTTGACACACAGCGGAATGGCATCCACGTCGCCAAAGGACTTGAAAAGTGCGCACTTGCCTTCCATAACAGGCATACCGGCCTCAGGGCCGATGTCACCCAACCCGAGCACTGCGCTGCCATCGGTGATCACGGCACACAGATTGTGACGGCGGGTCAGCTCATAGGACAGATTCACATCCTTCTGGATCTCCAGACAGGGCTGTGCAACGCCGGGAGTGTAGGCCAGAGAAAGGTCATCCTTGGTCTTGCACGGAACGGTGCAGACCACTTCGATCTTGCCGCCCCACTGCTTATGAAGTCTCAAAGATTCTTTTGCGTAATCCATAGTGATTGCTCCTTTTCGGTTGATACAACCAGTATACCATGCACCCTTCAGGCTGCACAGACAAAAAATCCTGCGATTTTCGAGTGTTTACTTTTCAAAGGGGAACTTGTAGGAAAGGCCGCACTCGTCACGCAGCGCTATAAATTCCTTTTGGATCGTCTCACCAACAGGAACACCCTTGTCCTTACGCTCCTGCCAGGAAAGGTACTCCTTTTCGCCGGCAGTGTAGATCCGATCAGCGCCGGGTGCCTTTTCGGACTCACGCAGACCTCTGCAGATGCCGCCGGCAGTTTCCTTAAAGGTCTCCAGACCCATGAAGAATTCGGGGTTGATCACAAAGAAGAAATGGCCCAGGCGGTACATAGCATTATTGCCCTCGGCATCCTTGCCGGAAAGCTGCTTCATGAAAGGACCACCTGCCAATGCGGCAGAGAGGATCTCCACGATGGTGGTAAATCCGTAGCCCTTGTAGCCTCCGGTCTCCTCACCCAAACCGCCCAGGGGCAGCAGAGCGCACTTGCCGGCACGCATATCCTTCAGGATCTGACCGGAGTCGGTCATAGTGTCGCCCTCTTTGGTCACAACAAGACCGGCAGGAGTCGGCTTGCCGCTGCGCTCATAATACTCGATCTTGCCATTTTGGATGGTAGAAGTTGCGCAGTCAAAATTAAAGGGAAACGCCTCATCGGTGGGCATAGTAAAGGTCAAGGGGTTCGTGCCCATCATGGGCTCCACGCCAAAGGTAGGCGCAACGGAAGGTCGGGCATTGGTGCCGGAAATGCCGATCATGCCGGCCTTTTGCGCCATAGTCGTCCAGTAACCGGCAATGCCGTAATGGGTAGAGTTATAGATCGTACCGCCGGCCATGCCGTAGACCTTTGCCTTTTCGATGAGCATTTCCATCATCTTATGGCTTGCCACCATACCCATACCATTATTGGCGTTCATCACCACGGTAGTGAGTGTCTCTTTCACGATCTCGATATTGGTCACAGGAAGCAGCGTTCCGTTTTTAATGCGATCCAGATAAATGGGCTTAAAACGGTTGCAGCCATGGCTTTCAATACCTCTGCGGTCGGATTCCAGAAGAACATCAGCGCAGATCTTTGCATCGTTTTCCGGCACACCGTATGCCTTAAAAACATCGACCATAAAGTCGTTGATCAGTTCCCATTGAACGTAAGGTCTTGTTTCCATAAACAAATCTCCTCTCAGGAATTTATTTATTGATTATAGCAAATGATTGCCAAAAAAACAAGCACTTAACGCATAAATAGTATCTTGTAGCCAAAAGGATTCAGATCAACTGTCAGCGATGCGCTCTCGCCGGTCTCCGCATTGATCACGGTGCTGATCTTCTCGTCGAGGCGGATGGTTGTGCTCTCGATGGGCTCCACAGCTGTATTGGCAACAAAGACAAGCATCTGCTGCTGACCGTCCAGAGCGGTATACTTATAGTAGCTGATCTTCACCTTTTCGTGGTCGGACTCAGCGCCGTTATTCCAGTAGGGCTTCCACTGGGCCTGCTCCACCGGGAAGTTGCCGATGATCTTCCACACCTTGCTCATCAGCTCCAGTGGGAAATCAATATCGTTGACTCTGGGCAGAATGCCATGAATGGAAGCGCAGGAAAGCGCATGCTCAAAGGTCCACACCGGACGGTTTTCATAGGCGATAAATTCCACGGGAACACCCATGTTTCTGCCGGTGTATTCCGCACGGAAGAAGTCCAGATTGACTTCTTTTACCTTACCGGCGATCAGGTCAAACTGCAGCGTTTCGCCGTACCAGTTTTGGTCAATATAAGGCTGCGCGGTGAAGTTGGCAACGCCAAAGGTATGGACATTGATATGTCCTCCCCGACTCTTGACCACCTTGTGCAGGCGCTTGAACAGACGGCGGATGGCCTTGATGGGATAGCTGCCACGGAGGTTGCCCTCGGGATCATACCAACCGCAGCCATGCTCTACGTTATGACAATGGCGGGGATAGGCCGTACCGTCAAGGTAGACACCGTCAATGTTGTAGGTATCCATGATGTTTGCGATACCGTCGATAAAATAGTCGGCATATTCACTGTTGTAGCAGGCGATGTAATCTCTCTGGAAAGGCACACGCCACCAGCCGCTACCGTTGAGACCTTCCTTGGTCTTCATGGTAACGGTCTTCTGAAGCTCACTCCAAACGGGGCTCAAAGAAGAGATCTCGTAACCGAAATAAGGCAAGACCTTAATGCCCCGCTTGTGGGCCTCATCCACGATATATCGCAGCTGCTTGCCGGTATATTCGGAAAGCTCAAACCAGTTCTGGGACTTGTTCCACTTTTCGTGAAGCACAAGGGTATCCACGCCCTTTTCCTTCAGGCGGTCGAAGCGCTCGGCTGTAAGGAAATCCATGTAATTTCCTTTAATCTTGACTGCGACATCCACGTGATATGCATTGTGGACATAAGGATTCTTGGGAAAAGGCTTGACGGGAGTGGCATGGAAGCCAAAGTGGAAATCGATGGGGTTATACAGCTGCCAGCCGCGGGCAGGATCGCCGGTCCATGCCTTGGGATGGCTGTCAAGCAGACGGGCGCGAAGAATGACCTTGTCGCCGTCATAAATGACCTGCATTACCTTGTCTTCCCTCTCCGGCTGCCAGTTGCGCTCATTTTCCGCAAACCAACCAAGGCCCAGCTCCTCATTGCCCATCCAGTACAGAGCACGGAAAGGCATATCAAAGCTCTGGTCATGGGGCTTGCCGCTGGCGGTGGTGGTTGTTTTTTCAACAACAGTACCGTCGGCAAGGCGAACATCGCTGTTGGGATGCATATGGTAAAGGGTAAACAGCTCCCGCTTCATGGGGATCTCCAGCCACATATGATCCAGCAGGTACTGCACAGGCTTCATGCCCACAAAACCCAGATGCTCCGCAACAGTCTCGCCCTTGGTGACGAACTTCAAATCGACGTCCACATTGCCGTCATAATCCACGGTATTGCAGACATTCAGGATAAACCGCTTGGTCTGCATGCAGCCGCAAATGACAGCTTCTTCATCGCTGCGCCGCTGGATAAAGCTTTCGCTTTCGTTATCATCGTAATTGTCCCGGAATTCGGCGGGCTCGCCGTCCTCCTGCAGCACAAAGCGCATAGGCTCTGCCAACAGTTCTGTGCCCTGAGAAACAATGGATGTGAGCATACCGTTTGGGCCGAAGGTATAGCTTCTGCCCACAACATTGACCGTATGGGAAAAGCCGCTTGTTTCCACTCTAACGGGAATGAAGGGATTGGGAATGTTCATATTCGTTCTCCTTCTTTCTATTTCAGTCGTGCATACGGAAATCAATTTCTCTGGGAAGCGGATACTTTGCGTCGGCAGCCTTTGCCATTTCCTTATCGTTGGGGTCGTAGACCATGCCCTGCTCTTTGGCATAGACACGGCGGTATAGCTCAAACCAGTAATGGGAAACGGAAAGCTCACCTTCCTTAATGTCGCTCATGACGAAGTCCTTATTGATAACTTCCTTTGCTTCCTCCAGGCGGTCCAGATTGATGCAGGCAATGGCACGGTACAGACGCAGACGGCCAACAGATCTCAGGTTTTCGGGCAGTTTGTCATAAATCTCCAGCCAAAGCGCATCGTTGCCGTCAGCGGTAAGCTGCATGGCAACCTCTTTGCACAGCACCGGGTGGTCACCCATCATCCCGAAGGCTTCGAGAATATACTCACGGGCCTTGTCCATATCGCCGAGCTCATTTTTATAGAGCATGGAGATATTGCGGAGCGCCCATGCAGAGGGAGTCATTTGGACAGATTCCTTCCACGCCTTCATGGCACCTTCGCTGTCGCCCATGCCATACTTTACAACGCCCAGATGCAGCAGGCTGTACCAATTGGGCTCAGCCAGGTTTTCCAACTTATCACGCCAGAATTCACCGCTGACATAGCTGAGAGGCTCCTTGCGGACATCGGGAGCCGGGAAAGTACCGTTTTCCAGCAGATTTGTCCACTCAGCGGTCTCATCGGTGCCTTGCTTGGGGAAGGTCAGCGAGTCGCTGATACGTGCGCTGCGCACCTTTTCCTCGATGGCGCCCCAGTCGGAGCCACGGTAGATGATCTCGGTACTGATAACTTCGCTCTGCTGGGGGAAGGTCAGCTGGTCTGGATCGCCTACACGCTCCAGCATGTAGTTTTCGATCTCATTGACAGCGGTCACATAATCGCCGTGCATGGTTTCAGGCTTACCACACATGGCGGTATATGCCTCTACCCATTCCCATGCCGTTTTGCCCTGCATTGGGATATGCTCCAGCTGGGTATGGGCAAGACCAGCCTGGATCTCGATATAGGTGGAATTGGGGACACTGAGCCATTCGTTCCAATGTCTGCCGCCGGGGTTCATGCCCCAAACAAAAAGCTTGCGGCCGATCTGCTCTCTGGTAGAGCAATGGAGTAATCCGAAACCGTCCTTGTCGGCAGTTGCGATCCACTTGTGATGCTCTTTGGGAATCTTGTAGAAAAAGTCACGGGCAGCAACGATATTGGAAGGATAGCTTACATCTACGTCTTCAAAAACAGGGATGCTTGCCTTGTCAAGGATATAATGGTCGGAGTTATAAAAGCACAGGAAAGAATCGTCCGCCGGTACAAGCACTCTTGTTTCCTTTGTTTCCGGAACGGCAATATTACTCCACCAATACATATGCTTTGTTTCATTGGTGGTATTTTCAATACGGCACTTGATATACAGTGCAGGAGATTCCTCGGGCAAATAAGCGCTGATGCTGTACACCACACCACGGATACGTTCGTATTCATAAAGCCGCAGGACTTCCTCACCGTTTTCCAGCTTGTCCACGGCGCACCACATGGGAGAGCAGGTCAGCGGGTTGTGACCCTTGATGCCCACGTTGAACTCCACGCCGCCGCTGAACCAAGCGTTGCGCAGCGCCAGATTGCCGGGCTGGAACACAGGGTTGACATACAGCAGCTCCTTATTTTCTTTCTTGTCGAAAATGGACCACAGGCGGCCGCCCAGCTCCGGCAGAAAAACGGCCTTGATCCGGCTGTTTTCCAGCACGGCAGCCTTAAATGCCCGGGGCTTCCGGTCCCGGTCATATCCATCCTGGGTCAGGTACGGCAAAAGCGTGGGGATCATGCCCTGACCGATATATGTACGCTCGTCCTGGGTGACCTTTTCTGTCATTTCGTAGCCGGCGTGGATATAGCTGACATTCTTAATATCGGGCATGGGATTGACCTTGCCCAATGATGCTGCAGGCATTGTGTAATCTTCAAATCTGACCATGGTGTTACCGCCTTTCTGCATTCGGAAAATGATAGTGGCACATATACGATCATTATAAATTTGCCCCCATGCAAAGTCAAGGCAGATTCCATAACATAAAGCGATTTTGCACAATCATCGTCGATTTATATACATCTTTCTGCAAAGCATTTTTCCGTAACAGAAAATTCACTTCTTTTTTGCGAAATAACGAAAAATACTACTAATTTCCGCTTTCAATTCGCTAGCCGGTGTGCTATAATGAAATGTGCTGAGAAATCTTCCGGCTATAAGGAGGTACTATGAACAACTTAAATCAAATCAGCATCATATTGCCCTCTCTTGATCCGGACGAAAAGCTGATCACCGTGATCGACGGTCTTTTGGAATATGGCTTTACTGACATCATTCTGGTCAACGACGGCAGCAAGCCTGAAAATCTGCACTATTTTGACCGTGCAGCTGCCCACCCGGAGGTGCACCTGCTTCACCACAAGGTTAATCGTGGCAAAGGCGCTGCGCTGAAAACTGCCTTTACATGGGTGCTGGAGAACAGACCGGAGAGCGCCGGCGTTGTCACTGTTGACGGTGACAACCAGCATCACCCGGAGGACACCCGCCGCTGCGCACAGCGAATGCTGGAGACCGGCAATCTGATTCTGGGCGTTCGTGACTTTGACCAGCCCGACGTACCCTTCAAGAGTCGCAACGGCAACAAGATCACATCCGCAGTTTTCAAGATTTTTGTCAATATGACCATCTCCGACACCCAGACCGGTCTGCGTGCCATCCCTGCCAAATGGCTTTCCCTTTTGTGCGGCGTTTACGGTGACCGATTTGAGTATGAAACAAATATGCTTCTGGCCATGAAGACGAATTGCATCGCCTTCGACGAAGTCAAGATCCGCACTGTGTACATTGAAGAGAATAAAAGCTCTCATTTCCGGGCAGTCCGGGATTCCTGGCGGATCTACAAGCTGATCCTGGCCCACTTTTTCAGGTATACGCTGGCTTCTATCTCCAGCGCTGTCATTGACGAAGGTGTCTTTGCCGCTTTGACGTATTTACTGCAAGCCACCCTTTCCGGAATCTGGCTGACAGCTGTTCCTGCTGTCTGCGCACGGCTCATTTCTTCCCTGTTCAATTTCTTTATGAACAAGAAAGTTGTCTTCCGCAGCCAAGGCAGCACCGGCAAGGCATTGCTGCGCTACTATGCGCTGGCAGTTCCTATTGCAGCTGCTCAGCTTCTGCTGACCCACGGCGTTTACATGCTTTTTGGCATAACCGCCGCACAGACGCTTCTGCGGGCGGTGATCTACGCTGTTGTAATGGTGATTCTGTTTCTTGTCAGCTTTCTCATTCAGCAGCGCTGGGTCTTTGACCCAGAAAAGAAAAATAACTAACCCTACATCGAGGATATAACTATGGTAACACCCGAACAAGCAAATGCACGCAAAGAGGCACGGCACGCAAAGGCGATGGTAAAAACCATTGTTTTGCGCTGCGTTCTTGTGTTTTTCACATTGATTGCCCTGATCCTGGTTGGATTGCTTTTGGTCTGCAACCTGATCTTCAACGGTCCTTCCGAAAGCGCACGAAACGTACTGACCATGTCCATGCTGGAATCCAGCGGCATGAAATGGTTCCCTGCCCTGTTTATCGGCGAGGAGAAGGTGCAGGAAATCCAGGCACAGGTCAACGTTTCCATGAAAGAAGACGAGACCGACACCTCCAAAATCGTTATTGACTACGATGCGATCAATTCCGGTGCCGACGCAGCATGGAAGGATTACCCCGACGGAATCCGCATCGAAAAGGTCTCCGGCAGCACCTACAATGCTTATGTTATGCTGATCCGCGACCCCTCCAAGGTCTATCTTGCAACATCTACCCAGGGCGAGTTTTCCAAAGACATTCCCGGCACCCGTATCAATGAAGAAATTGAAAAGCAAGGTGCCATTGCCGCCATTAACGCCGGTGCGTTCTTTGACAACGGCACCTCCAGCTCCGTTGTCGGCAGCGTACCTGAGGGTCTTGTAATCTCTGACGGCAAAGTTCGCTGGAATTCCGGTGCCGCACCTCAGGAAGGCTTTGTTGGCTTTGATAAAGATAACAAGCTTATCGTAAAGCACAGCATGACCGCAGACGAAGCCATGAAGCTGAACATCCGCGACGGCTGCTGCTTCGGCCCTGTTCTGCTGATCAATGGTGAGATCAATGCCAAGGCGTATAATGAAGAATCCGGCTTTAATCCCCGTACTGCCATCGGTCAGCGTGCGGACGGAACGGTCGTCTTCGTCTGTATTGATGGACGGCAGGCCGGTTCTCTTGGTGGCACCTATGCCGATATCATCAATATCATGGTGGAATATGGCGTGGTCAACGGCTGCAACCTTGATGGCGGCAGCTCTACCGTTATGCTCTACCGTGACCGCTATGGCCGTTACACAGGCGACAGCAGCCTGACCCGCTTCGGCTCTGACGTTGTGATGATCAATAACTACTCCCTTTTGCAGCAGGAACCCAGACGTATGCCCACCTTCTTTATGGTGCGGCCGGGAAGTGAGGGCTGATTATGTACCAAGGCAAATATGTAAGTCAGACGAATGCACCTCCACGCAAGCCCTCCCGCCAGCAGTCCAAAACATCAACCAAGGGCACACGGCTTTTCTACACGATCTACGGCATTTCCTCCGCCGTGATCCTCGCTGTCATTCTGATCCTGCTGATCCCACTGAATAGCTGGCTTATCGGCTTTGAGGCTTCTCAGCCCCACCAGGCTGCCGACAAAGTCTTTCAGGAGCTGTTTGTCCAGAAGGATTGGAAGGCCGTTTATGCCGCTGCCGGCATTCAGGATACCAAATTCGAAAACGCCGATTCCTTTGCCGGCTTTATGAACCAGAAGGTTGGCGACAACCAGCTTAGCTGCCTGGAAACCTCCGCCGGTCTTTCCGGCGATCGGAAATATGTTGTACGTCTGGGCGATGAAAAGATCGCCACCTTCACCCTTGTAACAGATGGCGGCGAAGACAATGCGCAATGGACGCTGGACAAGCTGGAGCTTAACAGTTTGCAGTACACGCAGGTCAACATCATCAAGCAGCCGGGGCATACCGTCTATATCAACGGCGTTGCTTTGGATGAGACTTACACCGTGCGCACCGTCACTACCCTGGCCGCAAACTACCTCCCCGGTGGCATTACCGGTTACAGCGCAGCGCAGCAATATGTGGGCGGTCTGTTTTCTGCTCCCAAGATCACTGCAAAGGATGCAGCCGGCAATGCGTTGGTTGTTTTCACCGATGAAAAAACCGGCTACTATATGACCTTTGCAATGGACACAGTGCCCATTACTGCCGAGGAAAATGATCTTGCCGTGAAGGCAGCGGAAGCCAATGGCAAATTCATGATCCGTGCCATCGACAAAAATGCTCTGGCTAATATCTTCGATCCCAAAAGCGAGATCTACAGATCCATTGTCGAGGCCGACAGCTACGTGCAGGGCTACAGAAACCCTGTGTTTGAAGACATGGCTGTCAGCGATATTTGCCGTTACACCGACAGTCTTTTCTCTGTCCGTGTGTCCATGACTCTGAAGGTTACCCGCACCGCCGACGGCGGCATCAAAACATTCCCTATGGATAACACCTATTTCTTCACCAAGGCAGATGACAAATGGCTTGTGACCAACATGGTCAACGGCAACGTCCAGGAGCAGGTGGAAAAGGTGCGACTGACCTACGTTTGTGACGGTCAGACGCTGGCGTCCACGTTGGTTTCTTCCGCTGCAACCAAGCTGACACCGCCCGCTGTTACCATTCCGGCCGGTCAGGAGTTTGTTGGTTGGGCGCAGGAGGTGCGCAATGCCGACGGCACCACCACCATGCGCATCGTTTTTACCCACGACGAGACCGGAACTGTCTATCTAACCGGCGAAACCAAGCTGGAGCCTATGACCCTGATCGCCGTGTTTAAAGATGCAGGTGGTGAGCAATAATGGAAGCAGTAATGTCATATTTGGCTGAAGGCTTCGATCTGCCGATTTTGGAATGGATCGCCGCCAATCTGCGCTGCGCCTTTTTGGATGCGGTTATGCCTGTCATAACCGTTCTTGGAGATGCCGGTATCTTTTGGATTGCGCTGGCTGTTATCATGCTTTTCTTTCCGAAATACCGCAAAACAGGCCTTGCCATGGGCGCTGCGCTGCTGATCGGACTACTGATCTGCAACGTCACCCTGAAGCCTTTGATCGCTCGTCCCCGCCCTTACGATTATCAGCTGACCCATTTCGGAAAGACGATCGAGCTTCTTATTTCTGCGCAGCATGATTTTTCGTTTCCTTCCGGTCACACCCTTGCATCCTTTGAGGCAGCAACGGTGCTGATGATCCGAACCAAGAAAATGGGCGTTCCTGCCCTTATCCTTGCTACGCTGATCGCATTCTCCAGAATGTATCTGTATGTCCATTACCCTACAGACGTTCTGTTTTCCGTGGTGCTGGGTATCGGCATTGCATTCCTGGGAAATTGGCTTGTGGAAAAGCTGTATTCCCACTTCGAAGCAAAGAAACATTGATTCTTTGAAAGGAGCCACGCATGAAACAGCCTGTTTTGTATATTGTCATTCCCTGTTACAACGAAGAAGCTGTGCTGCCCATAACTGCGCCTATGTTTTTGGGTAAGATCGCTGCGCTGTGCAGCAGCGGTAAGATCAGCCAAGACAGCCGTGTTCTGTTTGTTGACGACGGCTCCAAGGATAAGACCTGGGAGATCATCTCTCAACTTGCCAAAGAAGACATCCGCTATATTGGTATTCGCCAGAGCCGCAACCGCGGCCACCAGAATGCTGTTCTTGCAGGTCTCATGGAAGCAAAGGATCATTGTGACATCACCATTTCCATTGATTGTGACGGTCAGGATGACATTGACGCCATGGACCGGATGGTTGATTCCTATCTGGATGGCTGCGAGATCGTTTACGGCGTGCGCAGTAAGCGGGATACCGACACTTTTTTCAAGCGTTTCACCGCCCAAGGCTACTACAAGCTCCTCAAAAGCATGGGTGTGGACACAGTTTATAACCACGCAGACTACCGTCTTGTCTCCCGCCGTGTTCTGGAGGCCTTTGCGGACTTCCATGAGGTAAATCTGTTCCTGAGAGGAATGTTCCCCCTTGTGGGTTTCAAGTCCACCAGCGTCTTCTACGGGCGCCACGAGCGTCTTGCCGGAAAGAGTCACTACCCTCTTCGGAAAATGCTGGCCCTGGCATTTGAGGGCATTACCAGCCTGAGTGTAAAACCGCTGCATATCATCACAGGTCTCGGTGGCGGAATCGCCGTCCTCAGCTTTATTGGGGTGCTTTGGTCACTGATCGTGGCATTCTGCGGCAATACCGTTCCCGGTTGGGCAAGTATGACCTGCATTATTTGCTTCATTGGCGGCGTTCAGCTGACCTGTTTGGGCGTAATCGGCGAATACATCGGCAAGATCTACCTTGAGGTCAAGCAGCGCCCCCGCTATATCATCAGTCAGCGGACCGGCGACCCGGAGGACGATCGATGAAGAAGAATCGTTTTTCCCACCTTGACCGACCTTTGCTGATCTATAGCTTTATAATCGCAACGCTATTTCTTTCTGTCTGCTCCAAAAGCTCACCGCTGTATCCGATGAACGATTGGGTAGACGTGCATTGCTTCTTTACCATGGGCCGTTCCATTCTGGACGGCCTTGTTCCCTACCGTGACCTGTATGAGCAGAAAGGCCCTGTCCTGTACTTTCTGTACTCCTTTGCGTCCCTGATCTCATCAAACAGCTTTGTAGGCGTGTTTATTCTCGAAATCGCCACATTTGGCCTGTTCCTGTTCTTTAGCGGCTGCCTTGCCAAGTTGTATCTGGGGCGGAGCGGTCTTGTTTACGTGATCATTGCCGTTCTGGCGGCGCTGATCCCCGTCTCTCCGGCTTTCTCCCACGGATCGAGCTGTGAGGAGACCTGCCTGTTCATGCTGGCATACAGTCTTTACAGCGTCGCTCACGCCCTGCACGAAAAGCGCCCGCTTACATTCTGGGAAGCCTTTTGGAACGGAGTCTGCGCTGCTGCGGTGCTGTATATCAAATTCACGATCCTGGGATTCTATATGGGCCTAGCCCTGTTTGTTATCATCTGGTATCTTACAAAACCATCCCATCTCAAATCCCTCCTTCCCACCATTGGGGCATTCCTTCTTGGTGTGGCTGCGCTGAGTCTTCCGGTGTTCGCTTATTTCTTCCTCAACGGCGCTGTCAACGATTTTATTACAGTTTACTTTTACAATAACCTTTTCCTTTATCCTGCTGAGATCGAGGGCTCTCGCCGGGATATGATCCTGGAATGTCTGAAAACCACCGTTCTGCTGAACAAGTCTTACGCATGGCTTTTCTATGTAGGGCCGGCATTTCTGCTCCTGCGGCTTAATAAGCTGTGGCGTCATCTGCTGATGGGCATTTTGACCTTCGTGGGGCTGACCATCGGCACCTATTGGGGTGGCCGTGGCTACACCTATTACGGCCTCATCTTCAGCGTCTTTACGGTCTTCGGTTTAATTGGGATCGCATGGCTTCTGCAACTGATTCCAGTTCGCAAATGGCTTTCGCAGCTTCACCAGAAGCACGCCATCATCGGCTATCTTGCACTGGCGTCTGTGGTTGCTCTACTGTTTTCTTACAGCTATAAAAACAACCGGAATTCCTATCTTATGGCTTATTCCAAAGAGGAAATGCCCGCCTACCGCTTTGCCGCAACCATCCAGCAAGTGGAGGATGCCAAGATCCTCAATTACGGTTTTCTGGATGCGGGCTTCTATTTTGCTGCCGACGTAGAGCCAACCTGCAAATATTTCTGCACGTTGAATATCAACACGCCGGATATGTGGTTGCTGCAGAAAGAAGCCATCGAAAGCGGTGAACTGGACTTCATCATCACACGGCGCTATACCCTGGACCGCTACTCCCCCGACTCATCCAAATACGTTTGTATTGACGAGGTTACCATGCCCTTTGAAGGCGTGAATTTCACCTATTACCTCTACCAAAAACAACCCGGTGCATAAGCATCCGGTTGCTCTTTAGAATAGAGAAAAGCCTCCACATTACTGTGGAGGCTTTTTGTGTTTGCGTTACCTATTTTCACGGCCAGTCACCCGGCAACTATCGTCGGCGTACATGTGCTTAACTTCTGTGTTCGGGATGGGAACAGGTGGACCCACATGACAATCAACACAAACTTTGGTGACCCATACCGGATT
>JAZQJO010000080.1:0-18775 GCA_045541695.1 Faecousia sp. | reverse complement strand
TTTGCAGTTTTGAAGTGACAACTTTTCTTCAAGACAAATAACAAAATTCCCGGAATGCTGACGCATTTCGGGAATTTTTTGTGCAGTATTGGAGAAAAGGGGTTGTTCAAAACCGGTTTATCACTATGGTGCGCCGCCCTTAAGAGCGGCTTTTTTATTGTTTTCTTGCCAATGTATAGTCGTCACCTTGCCGGTAATAGGGGCATCGGTTGGCGCCGGAGGAAAAGAAGCGGTACTGTTCGTCCTCATCCAGGTCCATCATGCAGAAATACTCATCGTATTCCTCATCATAATCATAGTACCAGCAGGTTTCACAATCTCTTTGTTCCATAGTCTTCTCCCCTAGTCCAGCAGCCGCAAATAGC
Organism: Faecousia sp.; assembly: GCA_045541695.1. GTDB lineage: Bacteria > Bacillota > Clostridia > Oscillospirales > Oscillospiraceae > Faecousia. Next base: position 18,410 of record JAZQJO010000080.1, on the reverse strand, counting down.
TTTCCACATCGAAAGGCTTGATCTTTTCATCCTTACGAAGATACAGCGGATGATGGGGATGACCCTTTTTTGTGATGGCGCCGGCGCAGTACCACTGTGCGCCAAACTCCTTGCCGGCTGCCAGCATATCCTGCACACAACTTGCCAAGTACCCACGTTTCTCAATAATGGCGCCCCAGGCAGCCCAAACGGCAGGTTTTTCGGAAATTGAAAGCACGTAGCGGAAAGCTTCCAAATTCTCCTTATGCAGCACCAGGTTGCAGGTTTTTTCCATGGCATCCGGGTCGGTTGCCCGCTGAGCATAGACATTGAACATAATAAAGCTGTCAAAGCCGTTGCCAAGCGCGATCCGCTCCACGGATTTGAGGGTATTGTCCAGATGATCCGGCTCTGCCGTAGAAGGATTGATGCCGATGCAGATCAAGGGATTGCTGCCCCGTGTGCCCAGTATGTACCGGTACTCGGAGTAAAAATTGGGCGCATAGATCCACTTTTTGATGTCATAGTTGTCGGTGGGGGTATTGGCAGCTTCCAGAGCCTGCGCAAATGTGACCAGCTCCAGCTGCGCCGTAGTTCCTTTGGGAATATGCATTGCGATCCTCCGTTTTATGCCCACAACACCAAATCCACCGGTACATCAAAGGCTTCGGTCTCCAGCTTTTCAAGCACCTGGAAATCGTAGCACAGCGCAACCGTGGGATGATTTGGCTCGCAGGAAAGGAATTTGTCGTAAAAGCCGCCTCCGTAGCCGATGCGGTGGCCCTCCTGGTCAAAGGCAAGGCCGGGCATCAGCACCAGGGCCGTGGGATCCTTCGCAACCGGCGTATCCTCCACCGGCTCGGGAATTCCGGCATAGCCTTCTGCCACCCGGTCAAGGTCCGTCAGCAAAATGAATTTCATCTTGTCGCCATAGACCTTCGGCACCGCCACCTGCTTGCCGTCCGCCAGCGCCTGCTGCAGAATCGGCACTGTTCGCACTTCCTGATTGTAAGGCAGGTAGCCATAAAGCGTTTTTGCCTGCTGATACTGGGGCGTTTCCAGAAACAGCGCCTTCAGCTTCTCGCTTTTTTCTGCGATCTGCTGGGGCGTCATGGCTTGCTTTTGCTCACGGATGGTCTTTCGCAGCGCCTTCTTGTCCATCATGCCCCTCCTTTGTCTTTGCGGGCCGGAACATCCTAAACCATAAAAGAATGGCCGCCTGTCCGGGAATGCCCAGAAGGAAAATCTTCCAAAGATTGATCTGTGCCAGTACCAACAGTGTAACGTAAACACTGACGATGCAGCCCCACATGAGCATGGAGATCAGCGCCCGGTTTCCGCGGAAGTCCCGCCATGCAGAGCGCAAACTCAGCAAAACAATGGCATTTGCCGGCACGGCATAGAAGAAAGCCAGCCAGCTTTTCGGGATCTCAAGAGAAGAGACCACCACGAAAATGAACATAGCCACAAACCATACCAGAACGGACGAAAGGCCCAGAATGATATTCTTGTTCGCTTTTCTTTTCAGGGCCTTTTCCACCACCTGCCCCATGACCTGCTGCACAGCGCCGGTCTTTTCGGGCAGAGCGTCGGGATCGGTCAGAAGCTCATTGACGGTGATGCCAAACTGGTCTGCCAGAAGCACCAGGGTCTGCACATCCGGCACGGATTCGCCCCGCTCCCACTTGGAAACCGCCTTGTCGGAATAATTCAGCTTTTCCGCAAGTCCCGCCTGGGTCAGGCCGGAGCGCTTGCGGTACGCCGCTATATTTGAGCCGATATAAAATCTCAGCTTTTCAACGTCCATAATGTCCCTCCAAAGTCTGTTCCATTCTATTTTACCAGACCGGGCGAATCTTTGCAACCAAAAAAACGTCCGCAGGCGATTCCTGCGGACGCAAATATCAATCTTCCGGGAACAGGTGCTGGGTGCAGTATTTGATGATGGCGCCCCGGGTTACGATGCCGATAAACGTATTTTTGTCATCGACGACCGGGACAAAATTCTGACCGCTTGCCCGGTTCACAAGGTCATGCATAGATGTAGTTACGCGGACAGGTATGTTATCTCTGCGGCGGGAGATCTCCATGATCTTGCGGGCCTCCGCCTGGCGCATATCCATATAGCACATATTCTTAATGCCCCAAAGCAGGTCGCCTTCTGTTAAGGTGCCTCTGTATTCGCCGTTTCGGTTGAGTATGGGAAGTGCCGCATAGCCGGCGGTTTCCATCTTCTCCAAAGCCTGCCGCATGGTATAATCATCGTACAAAAAAGCGCACATGGCTTTTGGGGTGAGGAAAAACAAAATATTATTCATAAAGGCTCCTCTATTCGCATTACTTTCGGACGGGATGCCGTCTACCTATATTATAGCACAACCGAATCAGAAAATCATGCGAATTTACTGTAAATAATTATTTTGGGTGCCAAATTTTGCTCCTCATTTTTGTGCACTTTGCACAATTCAGGCTTTGAACTTAAATTCTGTGCAATCGAAGGTTGCAAAATAATCTGCAGGCGTCTCTGCTCTGCGGATCATTTGGAAGCTGCCGTCCGGCCTGAGCAGCACTTCTGCGGAACGAAGCTTGCCGTTATAATTGTAGCCCATGGCGTGGCCGTGGGCGCCGGTATCGTGAATGGCCAGAATATCGCCGATTTCGATCTGGGGCAGGCTGCGCTCGATGGCAAACTTGTCGTTGTTTTCGCACAGGCCGCCGGTGACGTCGTAGACATGATCCAAAATGGCATCTTCCTTGCCCAGAACGGTGATGTGGTGGTATGCGCCATACATGGCCGGACGGATCAGATCAGCGGCGCAGGCATCCAGGCCGATATATTCCCGGTAAATGTGCTTTTGGTGCAGCACCGTGGAGATCAGATGTCCGTAGGGCGCCAGCATGTAACGTCCCAGCTCTGTATAGATCGCCACATCGCCCATGCCGGCAGGCGTCAGGATCTGCTCATACTTCTGTCTGACACCTTCGCCGATCACGTCGATATTGCAGCAGGGCTGCTCCGGACGGTAGTCCACGCCGATACCACCGGACAGATTCACAAAAGAGAAATGTGCGCCGGTGGCGTTGCGAAGCCGCAGCACCAGCCGGAACAGCTGACCGGCCAGCTCTGGATAGTACTCATTCGTGGTGGTGTTGGAAGCCAGGAAGGCATGAATACCGAAATGCTTGGTGCCCAGCTTCATCAGCCGGTTGATAGCGCCGGCCATCTGGTCTTCCGTCATGCCGTACTTGGCATCTCTGGGCATATCCATGATGGTGTTACCCAGACTGAAGGAGCCGCCGGGATTGTAGCGCAGGCACACGGTTTCCGGCACATCGCCGGCGATCCGCTCCAGAAATTCCACGTGGGTAGAATCGTCCAGATTGATGTACGCCCCCAGCTCCACCGCTTTTCGCATGTCCAGCTCCGGTGTCACGTTGGACGAGAACATAATATCCTGTCCGGTCACACCCACCGCTTCAGCCAGCAGCAGCTCCGTATAGCTGGAGCAATCGCAGCCGCAGCCCTCTTCATGGAGGATGCGCAGGATATAAGGATTGGGCGTTGCTTTGACGGCAAAGAACTCCTTAAAGCCGGGGTTCCAGGCGAAAGCCTTTTTCAGCGCCCGGGCGTTGGCACGGATGCCGGCTTCGTCATAAATATGGTAAGGCGTGGGAATCTGCTGTGCGATCTCCTTAGCCTTTTCCAGCGTTAAAAACGGTGTTTTTTTCATGTGTATCTCTCCTGTAAAAAATGCCCCATGTCCAATAGACACAGGGCAGCAAATCACGCATTTCCCCTGGTCAGCACTCCATCCTTTCGGATGACAGTTCTGCGCATATTTTGCGCAGCCCCAGAACAAACCGGGCGGCACCGTGTTTGCTCTTCGGCGGAGGGCCCTTTCCTGCCCGGGCAATTGCCAGACCCGGACGATACTGATGCGCTCCGCAACCTCAGCCATGGTTATGCCATGCATTTTAGCTTAAAAGCATAGATTTGTCAATACATTTCCCGATTCTCCCGGCAGTAGAGTCCCCTTCCTCCGGTCCGGAGAGTGGCCGCCGGCCATCGGTAGTGTCCCAAACAGAAAAATCGTGCTATACTTTAAACATCATCTTTTTCGGAAAGAAGCATGTATTATGAAGCGAATCAAACTATCCGACAGAAAGCTTCCCAACTACACCCGGGGCGAGGAAATCATGAACATGGTGACCCACATTGTTGGCGGCGGTCTGGGCGTGATCGCCCTGGTGCTGTGTGTTGTTTTTTCCCTTCTTCACAATAACATGTACGGTCTTGTCACCGGCATTGTTTACAGCATTTCCATGATCACCCTTTACACCATGTCCAGCGTCTATCACGGACTTCGTCCGTCTACAGGCAAAAAGGTGCTGCAGATCATCGACCACTGCACCATCTACTTTCTCATTGCCGGCACTTATACTCCCATCGCCCTGACGGCGATCCGCCCTGTCTATCCGCAGCTTGGCTGGAGCTTATTTCTGTTTGAGTGGGGACTGACGGCACTAGCTGTGACATTGACCGCCATTGATCTGAAAAAGTACAATGTCTTTTCCATGGTCTGCTATATCGGCATGGGCTGGGCAGTTCTGCCCTTCCTGCAGCAGGCACGGCAAGCGCTGACAGAGCCGGGCTTTCTGTTTCTGCTGTGGGGCGGCATTGCCTATACCGTGGGCGCAATTCTCTACGGCATCGGCTCAAAGAAACGGTGGTTTCACTGCGTGTTTCACATCTTCGTGTTTTTGGGAAGTCTGCTGCAGCTAATCTGCATTTTGTTTTATGTAATGTAAGGTTTTTTCAATAAAAAAGGGTTGACAAACTGGGATTGCGTGCTATAATACTACTTGTTCCGCGGGTGTAGCTCATCCGGTAGAGCGCCACCTTGCCAAGGTGGAGGTAGCGAGTTCGAGCCTCGTCACCCGCTCCATAAAAGACCAGCCAATAGGCTGGTCTTTCTTTTTAATCGAGGCTCGAACCATCCAATCCAACAGTCCGGTGGACTGTTGGGCGCTGGGTAGGGGCCCGGCGCTACCTTATGAGGTGTCATCGGCACCGAAGCAACGAGCCTCGTCACCCGCTCCATAGAAAAGTCGCCATTTGGCGGCTTTTCTTTTTTTCTGCGGATTTGACAAAATGAGCATCTGGATTTACAATATAGCTATCGAAAAGGAGACCACGGATATGCTCAAACGTTTTTTGCAATATTATAAGCCTCACAAGAAGATGCTGGCACTGGATATGCTGGCTGCGCTGATGATCTCTGTCATCGGCATGGTCTACCCCGTGGTGACCAACAACATGCTCAATATTTACATCCCCAACAAGATGTATTCCACCATTGTGGTGGCCGGCATCATCGTTTTGGCGCTGTATGCTCTGCGGATGCTGCTGCGGTATTTTGTGCAGTACTACGGCCATATGATCGGCGTGCGGATGCAGTCCCAGATGCGTCTGGATCTGTTTTCCCATCTGGAAAAGCTGCCCTACGGCTTCTATGATAACCACGAAACCGGCCGTATCATGACCCGGATCACCAGCGACCTGTTTGAGGTGTGCGAGCTTGCCCACCACGGACCGGAAAATCTGCTGATCAGCTCGGTGATGATCATCCTTTCCTTTACTTACCTCAGCACCATCGACATTTATTTGACGCTGATCATCTTTGCCTGCGTGCCGATCCTTGCGGTGGTCACTATGTATTTCCGTAAGGCCATGCGCAAAGCCTTTGATGACCGTCGCAAAAGCAACGCCACCATCAATGCTGCTGTGGAAAGCAGCATCACCGGCATTCGTGTGACCAAAGCCTACACCAATGCAGAGAAAGAAGTTGAAAAATTCAAAAAAGGCAATTCCCAGTTCGTGGATGCCTCCCGCCGGGCCTACAACGCCATGGCAAAATTCCACTCCTCCACCGCTTTCGTCACCGACGTTTTCAACGTGTTCATCCTCATTGCCGGCGGTCTGTTCCTGTACGCCGGACGGATCTCCTTCGGTGATTATTCCACCTTTATCGTGTCCGTCAACCTGTTTATCAGCCCTGTCAACACCCTCATCACCTTCATGGAGCAGTTCCAGAACGGTGTCAGCGGCTTCAAGCGTTTTTGCGAGATCATGGACGAAGCGCCGGAAGCCGAAGCGCCCGACGCTCAGGAGCTGAAGGATGTGCAGGGCAACGTGGATTTCTGCAACGTCACTTACGCCTACGATGGCTTTAAGGAAGTGCTGCACAATGTGGACCTGCATCTGGAAAAGGGCAAAAAGCTGGCACTGGTGGGTCCCTCCGGCGGCGGCAAGACCACCCTCTGCCACCTGCTGCCCAATTTCTACAAATTGCAGGAAGCAGACGGTACGATCCTCATCGACGGGCAGGACATCCGTAAGCTGACGTTGGACTCCGTCCGCCGCAGCATCGGCATTGTGCAGCAGGATGTGTTTCTGTTTGCCGGCTCGATCCGTGACAATATTCTCTACGGCCGTCCTGACGCAACCGAGGAAGAAATGATCGAAGCTGCCAAGCGGGCAAATATTCATGAGTACGTCATGACGCTGGAGGAAGGCTACGACACCCAGATCGGTGAGCGTGGCATCAAGCTCTCCGGCGGTCAAAAGCAGCGCCTGAGCATTGCCCGGGTCTTCCTGAAGGATCCTCCGATTCTGATTTTGGACGAAGCTACCAGCGCTCTGGATAACACCACCGAGGTGCTGATCCAACAGGCCCTGGACGAGCTGTGCGAGGGCCGCACCACCCTGGTGGTCGCCCACCGGCTGTCCACCATCCGCAATGCCGACGAGATCGCCGTTGTCATGGACGGCCGCATCACCCAGAAAGGCACCCACGAGGAGCTGATGGCTGCCGGCGGCACCTACAAGGAGCTCTACTCCCTGCAGTTCCGGGAAAGTGATTTGGTATAAATAGAAGGCTGTCACGGTTGTGACAGCCTTCTTTTATTGCATAACTGCTTCTTTTTTCTTTCCCAGAGTGGTCAGCTTTTTGACGCCCATAGCGATCAGCAGCATCAGGTACGCCGCTGCCGAGAAGGCGGCAATGTAGATCACCAGACACCAGGGATACGGCACAACCTGCTGCACCAACGAGTAGACCGGCAGCGTACCCTCAAAATGGGGACTAATGTAGAACATATTGAATGTTTCATCACCGATGATGCCGGTTGCCACCGCTGTCTCGTTCATGATCATCGCCACCGCGATACAGGCAGCAAAAATGGGGATCGCACGCAATATGGTCTTATGCTCCAGCTTCACATAGCCGGTTGCCAGCAGGCACACACCCACCGAGATCATCGTGCCGTGACAGATCATGGTCTGGATATTGATGCCGATGGTTTTGATAAATACATCGCCGGGATAGATCATAACGCACAGGCCGGCAAACACCGCATAGGTGGCAAGATAGGCGCAGGCTGCTTCATGGATCTTGCCTTTCTTTGTCAAGCCCGCCAGCAGACCTATGTACATGGGTGTAGAGCAAAACTGGAACGGGAACGCATACCATTGATAATCGGCAGTAATGCCGTCTTCGTAGCTGAAAGTATAGTTGATCTGCTTATAGACCTCCAGGAGCAGAACAATGACCGCCACAGCCAGCACCATAAAGCGGATCTTTTCGGAGCGATTTTTATACCGCAGGCACAGAAAAACCGTCAGTGCAACGGTCAGCGCCAGACTCAGCAGATGAAACCAGCCGAACAGCGTGGGTCGCTGCATCTCGGCGTCCATAATGCGCAGTAAGTCCTGAAAAAACGACAAGCTTCTCCCCTCCTTTACCCAGGGATTATACCATATCGCTATCGTAAAGTCAGCCTGCCAAACCTTAAGGTTTTCTAAAGATTTATGAAGCCGGCATCCCGTTTACGAAGGATGCCGGTTTGTTCGGAGGAAAGTCAGCATACGCTGCTTTTTGATGTTTTTTGAACTGGGCTGAGAATGCGGCGGCACAGCCGGTAGAACCAGTATGCGCCGATGACAAATACGATGTTCAGCGCCGACACGATGGCCACATACAGCAGCACCGCAGGCAATCTGCCCACTGCGTTTTCCACGCTCTGCCGCACCGCTTCCAACGGTGGAATATTGCAGGTGTAGTAGTTGGCATAGTTGGTCTTCAGCAGGTGCGCCATAGACGCAGACACCATGCAAAAGCCGGTGGTAAACCACACAGTATTCCTGGTCTCCCCTTTTGCCGCAGGCTCATGCAGATCCAGCGCAACGATCAGCAAAAATTCCAGCATCACCACATTGTGGAAGGTCACCGTGTGAAAATCCAGGAAGCCTTTAAAGTAGTCGTTGATGTTCCATGCGCCGTAGATCAGGTTGGGATAGATGATCATCAGCAGGAACATGGCAGAGGTAATGGCGGCGGTAATGCCGGTGACGACGCTGCGGTGCTTACCCCGATAAAACGCCATCAGCGGCAGCATGAAGATAAACAGCGAGCAGAAATGAAAAGGCAAATGGTAAAGATCATACCCCTTGCTGAGGGACACCGCCTGCTTGCCGATCTCCAGCAAGACGATCACCACCGCAAAGATCTGAAACGGGATCATGCGGATCTTCAAGCTCTTTTTTCCGATGGTCAGCCGCAGCACCGCTGCAATGATCAGCATCACGATCAGCGCCGGGATCAGCGTTATCGTATGCTCATAGGTCCAAAGCTCCATAGTGTCCCTCCTCGGTATGCTGTCCATGGGTATTTTACCATACCTGGAAAAAGGTCACAACATGGCAAAGTTTAAGAGTTTTATAAGATTGTATTTGGGCGGCTCTTAGCAAGTCGTAGGAGCGCAGCGACGTGGCAATCTCATCATAACTCCTTAATGGGAAGTCCCATGTGCTGGAGACTACGGGACTCGATTTGCATTTTCGCCGTTGGCGAAAATTATTGTGTCGCTCCGTCAAGCCATCGCGAGCAACGCTCGTCCGCGTTGCATTTAAATGGGTTCGAGTCCCTCCGCTGAATGCCATACCAAATATAAATGCCACCCTTTTGGGTGGCATTTATATTTGGTGGAGACTACGGGACTCGAACCTGTGACCTCATGCGTGTGAAGCATGCGCTCTAACCAGCTGAGCTAAGCCTCCATATGTGGAACGGATTAAATTATAGCATGTTTTTCATAAATGTCAAGCCTCTTTTCCCCTTTTTCCCAGTGCGACAAGCTTTGACAAACCCTGTGTTCTCTGCTACAATAGGCTCATCTTGATCCGGGAGGTTTTGCCATGAAAAAAACACCTCGTCTCCTTGCGAGCGTGCTGATATGCTTGAGTCTGGTTTTGTACCTGCTGCCCGGCGCAAATGCCGTTTCGTCCCCAATCGCAGCGGACATCACCGCAGCCACCGCTTTTTCCGGCAGCGGCTACGCCGATCTGGCTTTTTTGAAGGACAAGAATATCAGCTCCTACAAAACCTCCTCCGGCAACGCATCCATCACCCTCAAAAACGATGCCGGCATCGGCTCGCTTTATCTGCTGTTTGATCTGGAATACGGACAGTATACAATTAAAAACAACACCACCGGCGACATCTGTTCCGCCGGTGCAAAGGGCTATCTCCACGAATTTGTGGATTTGGTAAGCATTTTTGGCGGCACAGTTACCGATATTACACTGCAGTTTGCAAACGGCGCTGTACGGCTTGGCGAGATCTACGCCCTCTCGGAAGGTGAAGCGCCGGAATTTGTGCAGAAATGGGATGCTCCGCTGGACGGCGGCGCCGACCTTCTGCTGCTTGCCACCCACGGCGACGACGATCAGCTCTTCTTTGCCGGTCTGCTCCCCTACTATGCCAAAGCTAAGGGCTACCGGGTACAGGTGGCTTACCTGACGGATCACCGCAATCTGACCAACGCCCGCACCCACGAAATGCTCAACGGTCTTTGGGCTGTGGGTGTCACCGCTTATCCCGTTTTCGGCGATTTCGATGATTTCCGTATTGACGATCTCAACGGTACTTACGCAGAATACCAAAACCGTGGCACATCCAAAGACCAGCTGCAGAAATTTGTGGTAGAGCAGCTGCGCCGCTTTAAGCCTTTGGTAGTGGTAGGCCACGACCTGAAGGGCGAATACGGTCACGGCATGCACATGGTCTATGCCGACCTGTTGACGAAAGCGCTGGACATGACCAACAACGCCCAGATTTATCCTGACCTGGCGGAGAAATACGGCACTTGGGCCGTGCCAAAAACCTACCTGCATCTTTACGGCGAAAACAAAGTGGTGCTGGACTTTGACCAGAAGCTGGACAGCCTGGGCGGTATGTCTGCTTTTGAGATCACTCAGAAATACGGCTATCCCTGTCACGAATCCCAGCAATACACCTGGTTTACCGATTGGATCAACGGCAAAAACGGCGTAAAGATCACCAAAGCTACCCAAATCGCCACCTACAACCCCACCCAGTACGGTCTGTACCGCTCTACTGTGGGCGCAGATACGCTGAAAAACACCCTATTCGAAAACGTGACCACCTACGCCGAGCAGGAGCGCCTGGAACAAGAGCGCCTGGAGCAAGAACGGCTTGAGCAGGAACGTTTGGAACAGGAACGGCTGGAGCAAGAGCGTTTGGAGCAGGAGCGCATAGAACAGGAGCGCTTGGAACAAGAGCGTCTTCAGCAGGAGCAGGAGAAACAGCGCTCGCAGCGGCAAAAGGAACTGACCATAGCCGGCATTGCCCTTGCGCTGCTGGTTGTTGCGCTGGTGATCGCCTTGTGGCTTTTGCTTCGCCCTAAAATACGAGCAAAAGTGCGGCAAAAATAATAGAAATTTTTTCAAAAAGGTACTTGCTTTTTGTTTTCTTTTGTGCTAGTATATACAGGCGCTTTGATGAGCGCTATGCGCCGATAGCTCAGTTGGATAGAGTGACTGGCTACGAACCAGTAGGTCGGGGGTTCGAGTCCCTTTCGGCGTACCAAAAAATCCAGATACCCATTCGGGTATCTGGATTTTTTAATACACCGAGGGACTCGAAGAGGACGGCGCAGCCGCAGGCTGGGCAAAAAAGTGTCCGGTGGACACTTTTTTAGTCCGGGGGAGAGTCCATAGAAGAAAGACGCATCCCGTAAGGGATGTTGGCTTTCTTCTGTTTTGTTTTTGAGAAGAGTTTCGGACGAGCGCCGCCGGCGAGGGCTTGACCGAGCCGCTCCTTACAATTTGCCACCGGCAAATTGCAACGAGTCCCTTTCGGCGTATACACCTTATCTTCTTTTCACATTCCTTATAATCTCAGCAAGCATTTTCTGCGCACGAGATATAATATGCTCTGTAATCACTACCCGCTTATACTCGCCGCATTCCTCACACAAATCCACATCCAGCGACATGATATATCGCCATCTGCCATCATGCGCATCATTAATTTTATTTAAGCATTCCAGACAGAATTCTGCCATAGTATCACCCCTTTATAAGTATAACAAATATGCATTGCAGTTGCAATGCATATTTTTGCTTTTTAGAAACTTACAATATTAGCAAGACAAACGCATTGCTTATTGGAGGTGCTTCTATGGGTAAATTTAAAATTCCTGAAAACCCGCCAACGGTCAATAAAACTATTCGATTTCCCAGCGATGTTGTGGATGGTGTTGAGCAGGCAATTAAGGGCAAGGATTGTACTTTTTCTGCTTTTGTAATTGCTGCGGTTCGTGCAGCTCTGGATGATCTCAAAAAGTAACATCACCCAAAAAGCCCACCCTTTTCAGGGTGGGCTTTTTTATGTATGCAATCAGAAATCGAAGCGGCGGCCTTCTTCTGCGGAGCAGTAGGCAGCGTACATGATCTTGGTGGTCTCGTATGCCAGCTCGAAGTTGGAAGCCGGCTCACGGTCATAGGCGACGGTCTCCATGAAGTCCTGCAGCTCGCCGGTGTAGCCACGGATGACTTCGTCGCTGACGAAGGCCTTGTTCCAGCCCAGCTTCTTGGGCAGCATCTCTGCCAGATAGACATCTTCCAGACCGTCCTCGTCCAGGAAATAGGTGTTGAGGATGTCGGTGGGGGTGATGTTGCACATCAGAGCGCTGTCGTTGCTGTAGACCTCGATGTAGTTCTTGGAGCCGCCCAGCACGGTATCGCTGGCGATGGTCAGGCACTTGGTGCCGTCGGAGAAGGTGACGGTCACAGCTGCGTAGTCTTCCACGTCCTCGGGGCGGGCGGAAATATGTCTGTGCTCATGCTCGGTCAGGCAAGCGGTGGTCACGCCCACGTCAGCGCTGACGCTCTTGACGGTGATGGTCTCGCCACGGGCAGCAGCTTCCTGCTGCTTCAGCCACAGCATGCCGGTCAGGGGATGGGTGCCGGTACGGACCAGGATACCGCCGCCGGTCTTATTCCACTTACCCGCAACGGGAGAGCTGGAGCCCTTCAGACTCTCTTCGCCCTTCATGAACAGGATCTTGCTCTTCTTTGCGCGCACCAGCTCGGCAGCCTTCTGCACGGGAGTAGCGTAGACAAAGTTTTCAGCATACATGAACTTCTTATCGGTGGACTCCACAACAGCCTTCAGCTCGTCCATCTCCGCCATGACCTGACGGTACATCTTTGCCTTCTCGGTGAAACCGACATTTTCCTGACCACGCTCGCCGAAATAGCCGGTCAGAGGCTTTTCGCAAATGACATGCTTGCCGGCCTTCAGAGCCTGGATCGCCATGGAGCAATGCAGGAAAGGAGGCGTGACGATGTCGATGACATCGATCTCGGGATCGGCCAGCATGGTTGCGTAATCGGAAACCACTTCTTCATAGCCGTAGTCCTTCTGGATGCCCTTGGCCAGCTCCACGTTCAGGTCGCAGATGGTCTTCAGCCGGACACCCACACCGCTGATGCGGGCATAGCCGTTGCCGTGCAGACGGGCGGCATAGCCGGCGCCCACAGTACCGATGGTGATAACGGGTTTTGTAGTATTCATAATTTATCCCTCTTTGCTAAATTAATTTTTCCAATTATTCATGGGCAGCGACCAGATCGGCATTGCGACCTGCACGCAGCACATAGCTTTCCAGTTTATGTTCCAGCGTTTCCTGCATTCTGCGGGAGATCTCCATGACCTTAAGAACGTCCACGCCGGTCTCGATGCCGCTCTCGTCACAAAGATGGACCACATCTTCCGTGGAGATGTTTCCGGCTGCGCCGGGAACGAAGGGGCAGCCGCCCAGACCGCCGAAGGAGGTATCGAACTGGGTCATGCCCGCATCCATCGCAGCGATGATATTGGCCATAGCCATGCCACGGGTATTGTGGAAATGCAGCCACCAGGATGCCTCGGGATATTTCTTTGCCACATGGCGGCAGACCTTGCCCACCTGCTGGGGCGTAGCCATGCCGGAAGCATCGGAAAGGGAGATTTCCTTAATGCCCACGGCCAGATACGCTTCAATAATAGAATCCACAGTCTTCTGGGGCGTGAGGCCTTCCCAAACGGAAGCAAAAGGCATAGAGATAGAGCCGGAAATTTCAATACCGGCAGCCTCAGCCGCTTCTACGCAGGGTGCAAAACCGGCAACGCTCTGCTCAGGCGTCATGTTCAGATTCTTCAAATTGTGCTGACGGCTGGCGGAAACATTCAGCTTCACCTTTTTACAGCCGCAGTCGATGGCACGCTGCACGCCCCGCAGATTGGGGATCAGTGCCCGGAGCTCCACGCCCTCGACCTGACCGATGGCACGGAACACCTCGTCTGTATCTGCCATCTGGGGCACGGCCTTGGGATGCATAAAAGAGCCTACCTCGATGACCTTAAAGCCGGCATCGATCAGTTCGTTAACGGTGCGGATCTTCTCTTCGGTGGACAGCAAAACCTTTTCATTTTGCAGACCGTCCCGAAGACCCACTTCACACAATGTGACAGCCTTTGGTTGCTTCATGGTTATTCCCCCATTTTTGCGCACTTTTTAATCGTGTTCATTATAAAAAACCTTTATAATAATTTCCAATACATGTTTTCAATCAATTCATGACAAAAAATGTCCAAAACCGGGGTTTTGTTGCCATATATTTCAATTATTCCCAGCCACATCCCGGCTACAAAACCAAAAATTTATGCACATTTTTTATCAATCAATGAAAAATAAGGTATTGACCTTTCTATTATATAGCACTAAAATAATAAGCGCAAGGGTTTTTATAAAAAACTCTTATATACGAACTAACAGTAAACAGGAGGAGATCTATATGCCTAGACAGTTTTCCCTTGCTTATTTGACCATTCCCGGCATCGACCCCATGGAGCAGATCCGCATTGCCGGTGCTGCCGGCTATGATTACGTCAGTCTGCGTACCATTCCTATGGGTCTGCCCGGCGAGTTCCAGCTGGTGCTGGAAAAGGATCCGGAGCTGAAGCGCCGGATCAAAGAGCAGATGGAGCGCTGCAACGTTAAGCTGCTGGACATCGAGCTGGTTCGCATCCGTGAGGATGTCACCGACGATTACCGCGCCGCTTTTGAAGCCGGTGCCGAGCTGGGCGCAAAGCATGTTCTGTCCAGTGTTTGGACCAAGGATGCAGCCTTTGCCACCGAGCGGCTGGGCGAGGTTTGCCGGCAGGCTGCCGAGTTCGGTCTGGATGTGAATCTGGAGTACCCTGCCGTTGCCGCCATGCCTTCTTTTAACCAGATCGCACAGCTGCAGGAAAAGGTAGGTGCGCCCAACCTGAAGATCTTTGTGGACACCCTCCACTCTCACTATGACCATGTCACCGGCGCCCAGATTGAGGCCCTTGCCCCTGAGCGCTTCGGCATTATCCACCTGTGCGATTGCCCCAATCCTCCCGAGGATGCGGACGTTCTGCACGTGGTCCGGGAAGCCCGTGAATACTGTGGCTACGGCCAGGCAAATGTGGTGGAGCTGGTGCGTGCACTGCCCGCAAACCCCTGCTCTATCGAGCTGCCCAACCTGAAATACATCGAGCTCTACGGCGCAGAGGGTCATGCCCGCCGCTGCCTGGAGACGGCAAAGGCTCTGTTCTACACCGAGGGTCTTTGATACATAGTTGGGAGGTTTCCCATGAATCTTCGTCAGCTTTACTATTTTAAAACCATCGCCGAGCTGGAGCATTGCACCAAGGCTGCAGAAGCACTGTACGTCAGCCAGCCCAGCCTGAGCCATGCCATCCACGAGCTGGAAAACGAGCTGCACGTGAAGCTTTTTACCCGGCAGGGCCGCAACATCAAACTGACCAAGCACGGCGAGATTTTCTACCCTCACGTTAAAAAGACCATCGAAACATTGGAAAACGGCATTTCCCAGCTGCAGGATTACATCGACCCCAACCGTGGTACGGTGGCGCTGTCCGCCTTTTCCTCGCTGGATGCCTTTGTATCCGATTCCATCGTGCAGTACTTTTCCGAAACAAAGCGTGTCAACGTCCGTTTCCAGTACGCCCATGATGTCTTCCACGGCATCCGTCAAAAGCTTTTAAACGGCGATATTGATCTGGCTTTTTCCACGTGGATCGATGATCCCCATATAGACGGCATCAAGGTAGGCTCTCACAAGCTGGTTCTTCTTGTGCCGGAGGATCACCGCTTCGCCGGCCGGGAAAGCATCAGCCTGACAGAGCTCAACGGTGAGAATTTCTCCACCTTTGATGCCGATAGCCAGCTTGGCGTTCAGCTGAAAGAATATTTCCGGGAGTTTGATATCACCCCCAACATTCTCATGGAGGCCAAGCACGACATTATCGTTTACGGCCTGGTCTCTTCTTCTCACAGCGTGGCGATTACGCCCCTTCCCCTGTCCGGCGCACCTTACAATGTCCGCATGGTCAGCATTTCCGACGAGATTCCGCAGCGAGATCTGTATCTTCTGTGGAACAAAGAACGGTATATGCCCCCGGCCGCCGGCTATTTCCGCAGCTTCGTCACCCAGAAAGGTGCTCTGTTTGACGAATACCTGAAGCGTCGTGCCATCAATCATGGCTGACCATAAATCCGTTAAAAAACATTTATATATCTAAGGAGGATCTGTTTCTATGGCAAAAAAGCTTGTCGCCGATTTGATGGTTGACTACCTGGAACGCCGTAACGTCGAGTACGTCTTCGGTCTGTGCGGTCACACCGTCATCGGTATGCTGGATGCACTTTCCCGCAGCAAGAAGGTTAAGTACATCTCCAACCGCCACGAAGCTGTGGCATCCACCGCAGCTGACGGCTACGCCCGTCTGACCCACAAGGCATCTGTTGTCATGTGCCATCTGGGACCCGGCCTGACCAACGTTCTGACCGGTGTTGCCAACGCCGCTTTCGACTCCATTCCCATGGTTGTTATCGCCGGTGATGTTCCCAGCTACTACTTCGGTAAGCATCCTCACCAGGAAGTGAATATGCACGGTGATGCTACCCAGTACCGCATTCTGGAGCCTGTTGTCAAGCGTGCATGGCAGATCACCGACCCCGAGGCTCTGCCCGACATTATGGACAAGGCTTTCCGTCTTGCCGAGTCCGGTCGTCCCGGCCCCGTGCTGATCGACGTTCCCATGGACATGTTCTCCCGTGAGATGGAAGAAGGTCTGTGGCAGCGCACATACAACGACAGCCACTATACCTGCCGTCCTGCTCTGGACCCCAAGGCAGCAAAGGAAATCGCCAAGATGCTGGTGGAAGCTAAGAATCCCATGCTCCATGCCGGCGGCGGCGTTCTGCTGGCTCAGGCATCCGAAGAGCTGGCTGCTCTGGCAGAGTTCCTGGACATCCCCGTTTCCCGTACTCTGATGGGTCAGGGCTGCCTGCCCGACAAGCATCCTCTGCTGGTTGGTCAGACCGGTTTCTGGGGTCTGGAATTCACCCATAGCCTGACCAACAATGCCGATGTGATCCTGGGTCTTGGCACCCGTTTTGCCGAGGCTGACAGCTCCAGCTGGTATCAGGGCGTTACCTTCAACCCCGACCATACCACCTTCCTGCAGATTGACATCGATCCTGCAGAAATCGGCCGCAACTTCCCCGTGAAGATCGGCGCTATCGCCGACCTGAAGCTGGCTCTGGCTCAGATCCTGGAAGCTGCAAAGGCCATCTGCCCCGAGGGCAAAAAGAATCCCGAGCTGCGTGCCAAGATCGCTGAGGCAAAGGCTACCTTCAAGGCAAGCAACGTTGCTATCAGCACCGATGATCGCTTCCCCATGACTCCCCAGCGCATCCTGAAGGATGTCAAGGATGTCATTCCCGAGGATGCCTGCATCTTCACCGATGTGGGCTGGAACAAGAACGGTGTGGCTCAGCAGTTTGACATCAACATTCCCGGCTCCATCCACCATTCCTCCGGTCTGGCCACCATGGGCTTCGGCGCTTCCGCCGTTCTGGGCGGCAAGCTGGCTGCTCCCGACAAGATCTGCCTGACTCTGACCGGTGACGGCGGCTTTGGTGTCAACCCCACCTGTCTGGCTACTGCCGTGGAGCAGGGCATCGCCTGCACCTGGGTGGTTATGAACAACTCCGCATTCGGCACCATCGCCGGTCTGGAGAACGCCAACTATCAAACCAAGTTCGGTACTGTCTTCCAGACTCCCGACGGCACCTCCTACTCCCCCTGCTGGGCTGACGTAGCAAAGGCCTACGGTGTGGAAGCCATCCGTGTTTCCAGCGCCGCTGAGTTCAAGCCCGCTCTGGAAAAGGCTATGGAAGCCAACCGTGCCGGCCGTCCCTTCCTCGTAGAAGCTCCCATGGAGAACATTGCTGTTCCCACTCCCGGCTGCTGGAATATCAACGATATCTATAGCCCCAATACCTTCGTCAGCGAAGGTAAGCTGGTCTGCAAGGAAGACGGCAAGTGGATGCCTCCCAGCCACAGTGCTTCCCACAAGCCCAAGTAAGTTAATCCAACCCACAATATAAAAAGGAGTGTTTTATATGGCTCGCGAAATTACCCCCGAAGAAATTAAAATGGTAGACGAGAAGGTTGCCCGTGCCCGTGTTGCAGCCGCTGAGATCGCTACTTACGACGAAGCTCGCCTGAACCGCCTGTGTCAGGCTGTTGCCGCTGCTGTGTGCAACATGAAGGTCTGGGCTCCCATCTGTGACGAAGCCGTGGACGAGACCCGTCTGGGCGACAAGGTCACCAAGCGCAATAAGCGCAACAAGATCAAGCTGATCCTCCGTGACTGCCTGCGTGCCAAGAGCGTCGGCATCATTGAAGAGAACCCCGAGAAGGGTCTGGTCAAGTATGCCAAGCCCGTGGGCGTCATCGCCACTCTGGTTCCCACCACCAACCCCTGTCTGACTCCTGCCGGCCAGGTCATCTACGCTATCAAGGCTCGTGACGTTCTGGTCTGCTCTCCCCACCCCCGTGCAAAGAACGTTACCAACAAGTGCATCAACATCATCCGTGATGTTCTGGTCCGCGAAGGCGCTCCTGCCGACATCATTCAGGGTCTGGAAGCTCCCTCTGTTCCCGCTTCCCAGTACCTGAT
>JAZQJO010000079.1:0-48830 GCA_045541695.1 Faecousia sp. | reverse complement strand
AAATCCACAACCTCTGTTATGACTCCGGGTACAGGAGAAACCTTCCGGGCCGATACCGACTATCAGCTTAAGATCTCTCTTCTGCCAAAGGAGGGCTATTTCTTCCACGAGAATATTTCTGTTACGATCAATGGCAAGCCCGCAACGGTGGAAATCTTTGATGACGGCAGCATCAATGCTTCGGTAACGCTGAAAGCTGCGGCCCCTGCACATACCCATACTCCCTCCGAATGGCGTACTACCGGCGCATATCATTACAAGGTTTGCACCACCTGCGGCGATTTTCTGGAGCAGGAAGATCATTTGGGTGGCGCTGCGACCTGTGCCGAGAAAGGAAAATGCACGGTCTGTGGCTGCGAATACATAGATGTCCATGAAAATCATACCCCAGATACCTCCAAATGGGTCATTCGGGGAGATGTGTACCATTACCATGCCTGCAAGCTCTGCGGTGCTCATTGCGACATTGGTGAGCATGTAGCCGGACCTGCAGGTACTCCCGACGCGGCAGTGGTCTGTAAGGATTGTGGCTATATCATCACCCCTGCCAAGGATCATGTGCATAATTTGACGAAGGTTGCAAAGAAGGATGCCACATGCACCGAGCCGGGCAACGTGGAATATTACACCTGTGACGGTTGTTCCGACGTCTTTGCGGACAGTAATGCTGAAACCCAAATTCCCGATACGATCATTGCCCCCCTTGGACACAAGGCATCTGATGATTGGAAGCATGACGAAAGCAACCATTGGCACACCTGTACTGTGTGTAATGAGGTGCTTACAGAAACACAGATGGTGCATGAAATGAATGGCGAAAAATGTACAATCTGTAACTATGACGGTAATAAACCCAATAACATGCCCTCTAATCCCACAGAGACAACACCCAATTCTACCGTTCCCCAACAGCAAGATAAAGGCAACGGCGGTATGCCCTGGTGGTCGTTGCTATTGATCGGCTTGAGTGCTGTTGCTGTCGGGGTCATCGTTGGTGTTTTCATGCTGAAACAAAAAAAGAAGGTGTAAGCGAATGAAAAAGTTTGTTTTAATACTGATCTGCCTACTACTCCTCAGCTTAGCAATACCGGCTTTTGCTGCCGGTGTGACAGTAACCTTTACCGCCGACAGCCTCCCGGAGGTGGGCGGAACACTAACTGTTGATAAGTACGCCTTAATGAATAACGGCAGTATTACTGCCGATAAGTACAATGCTTTGTTGGAAGGCAACGTGATCTACAGTTGGTACAAGAATGGTACACTTACGCAAGAAGGCATCGGTGCAGATGCGCTTTCTTATCAACTGACTTTGTCCGATCAGGGTTGTACCTTCTATGTGAAGGTCAGCTTTTACGAAGATGACAGCTTCCAGGAATCGAAAAAGTGTGGCGAGGCCCTCAGCGGCGAGGTCACCATTACCGGTCCTGTTCCTGAGATCACTACCGAATCGCTTGAGGCGGCAACGGTAGGCACAGCGTATTATGTGAAACTGGAATGCAGTGACCCCGACGCGGTATTTTCTGAGTTTATGGGCTCCCAGTTGGCGGAGTTTGGATTGAACCTGACACAGCACGGTGAGATCGAGGGTACGCCCACCAAGGAAGGAAACTGCCACATCAATATCGTGGTAGTCAGCGAGGGCGGTGGAGAGAACAGCGTCAGTTTTGATCTCACAGTCAATGCTGCCCCCTCCGGCATGGAGACCGTTCCAACACCTCCCGAAAGTGACCCGACACAGCCGCCCGCATCCGCTCCGACGGACGCAACCGAAAGCACCCAAGACACCACAGATGTGGAACATCCGGGCGATCAGGACAATCGTCAGGACTTCCCATGGTGGGGATATGCGGTTATTGCTGTTGGCGGTATCGCCGTTGGAATTGGAATTTCGTTTATTTTCGTTAAGTTAAAGAAAAAAGGTTAAAGGAGAAACGAGCTATGAAGAAAAGGATTATAACAAGAATCTTTTCCATACTACTTTGCCTGGTAATGTTGAGCAGTTTATTTCCGACTGCGGTCTTGGCAGCCTGGGAAGACGGCATGGAGTGCTGGTTTTGCAACCATTATCACTGGGATGAGTATTGCTGCGGTACTTGCGGCGCCTGCAGTGAAGAATGTACCAACGGAGGCTGTTATTTATCCACCCACTGCAGCGAGTGCGGTGCCTGCGACAAGTTGGCAGACGATTGTCCCATATGCCTTAGCTGCGAGGATTGCTATGTCAATAACGGTTGGCACTGTCTTTCCTGTCACGAATGCCACTACACTTCAGAAGATGAACTGTGCGGTTACTGTTGGTTCTGTGCTGACTGTATGGGTGGTCTTTGCGACAGTTGCGGTTTCTGCGAGGTATGCTGGGAAGTCGAAAATATGCACTGCAAGGAGTGCGGCAACTGCTACGCTTCTTATGCAGAGTGTGACTTTGGATACGATCACTGTGAGGAATGCTGTGTTATCTGTGAGCAGTGTGAGGAATGCTTGTTCGAGGACGGCATTGAACTGTGCGATGATTGCGGTCTGTGCGTATTCTGCTGTCAGGATAACGCCAACGCCGAGGGCTGTGAATGCGGCGAATACTGTATAGAGAATCCCGAATGGTACGAGCATCTCTGCCCTGATTGCGGAAGCGCCTTCTGTACTGTCGATATCTGTGACATTTGCGGACTTTGCCTTGACTGCTGCGAGGGCAATTCCGACTGCTCCGAAACGCCTCCCGTCTGTGTAGAGGACGACGATTACGATTCCCATTTCTGTGAGGACTGCGGCGAATGTTTCCACAATAGTGATATTTGCGCAGACTGTGAGTTTGCAGGTCTTTTGCTGTGTGAAACTTGCTGCAAGATCCGCCTTGAAGCCGAGGGCTGTGATTGCGACGACAGATGTATCAGCGACAGCGATATAGAGGAGCATATCAAAAACGATCATAAGAGCGCTGGTCCTCATTCTGCGACGCCTCAGAACTCCTTTGATATGGACGAAAACTATCACTGGAGACCCTGCCGCTTCTGCGATGAGACCTCGCATATTACGAATAAGACCAAGCATACCTTTGACAATTACGGTATCTGTACCGTCTGCCGCTTCGACTCTCAGCAAGTCATCCTGATCCTGAAGCAGCCGAGCAGCATCGTTGCAAAGGTTTCCGATACCCAGGTCTGCGGAGAGGACGATCCTTACTATCCTGACAATAACGTGCGTACCATTTCCGTTGCCGCAAAGGGAACCACCGCACTGAAATATCAGTGGTACGTTACCTACGACGGCGGGGAAAAATGGCTTGAAGCAAAGGATGATCCCATCACTAACTTTACGGGTGCAAAGACAAATTCGATCACCTTCTCGATTCCGTCCGACGGTTGCGCTTATCCCCCTGCATATAAGTGCGTTATAACCGACGAAAACGGTAATTCGGTCACGTCGAACGTTGCATATGTGAAGGTAGTCCACCTGTATCGAGAATACGACGCTCATATCGGTGAGCTTATGGGCATCATTAACCAACCCAACAATAAGGATAATATCGGAATGTACGGTTCCGACGGACATTTTGTGACCTGCGTTGGCGAGGAATGTGATGACTATATTCTCGTTCCCCATTCTTTCGGAAAGAATACAAGACTTATCTTCGACAGCAAGACGGGTGTCGGCTGGCACGAGAGAACCTGCATCCACTGCGGCTTCAAGAGCTATCTTGAAAACCATACCCATTATTTCTACGATCCCGAGACCTACGAGTGTGAGGTCGACTTCACCTATAAAAACGAAAATCAGCATAAGCTCATCTGCCGATTCACGGGCTGTAACCGTACTCACCTTGAGTCGCACGATTATCTCGGCTGGCAGAATCACGGCACTCCCTATTCCAATACCGACGGAATCGGTATTGCCTATAAGGAATGTCAGATCTGCGGCTACAGCTCGACAAAGAAGCTTCAGACCTACGACGAGAAGAATGACAAAATGGTCGATACTCAGTGGACGAAGGATAACGACCTCGTTTACGTTGAAAACGGCTTTGCAAGCAGTGATATCGTCGGCAAGGAGTCCAAGATCGTAATCGGCTTTGCACCTTCCGAATATGCAAGACAGGAAATATTTGATATCGAGTACCCGAAGGTTACGAAATGGGCAGTAACCTATTACTGCGACCGTGGCTCGGAGGGATCTAAGATCGAAATGGACGTAACGAAGGACGTTCAATTCGAAAAGGTCGAAAACGAGCTTAAATGGATCGTCACTGTTCCTTCCTTCACAGGACGCGCAGGCGGCGGAATTCTGACCTTCACGCCCGTTCTTGAGGAATGTAAGCACACCGGTGGCACAAGACTTAAGAATGCTTCTGAGCCTATTTGCACGCAGGACGGCTATACGGGCGATACCGTTTGTGCCGACTGTGACGGCGTTATTTTCTACGGCGAGGTCATTGAAAGCGCTGGTAAGCACGAAGGTAAGCTTACCCTCATCCCCGGCACAAGCAAAGAGGGAAGCTGTGAAGAGAGGGGCTATGAGGGAACCTACCGCTGCGACCACTGTAATAAGACCGTTCGTGGCAAGGTCACGTCAAGGGTACATAATGGGAAGACGATAGTTAAAAACGAAGTCAAACCGACCTGCACCAAATTCGGTTACAGCGGCGATATCTACTGCGAGTGTGGCGTTCTCCTTCAAGAGGGCGAAACGCTTGCACCGAGACACAGCAACCTCAAGCTGATAAATGCAACGAACGTATCCTGTCAGAAGAAGGGATATACCGGCGACTGGTACTGCTCCGACTGTAAGCAGATCGTAAAATACGGCTACAACGTAGCCAAGGGCGACCACGCATGGAGTCTTTGGGGCAAGGTCGATGACGTTTATCACCGTCATACCTGCGTAGTTGCGGGATGCGGTGCCGAGGAAAAGGAGAAGCACACCGACGCAGACCGAAACCTGACCTGTGATGACTGCGGTTACTCCTGGGGAAGCGACTCTCCGACAATTCGCAGTCTAACCTTTAATATTGATATACCCGTCATTGGGCAAAAGCCAGATTATACAAAATTCGATGGCAAGAGTTATTATAGTGACGGTGTCAGCGCCAATCGAAAGAACGGTGTTGAGTGGTTCGATGTTACCGCAAATAAGCGCTTTGTCCCGGGCGGTGTAAACCAAGAATTCCAAGAGGGTCATGTCTACAAGGTAACGATCCATTTCCGCAGTAAGGAAGGCTATGATTTCATTGAAGAGGAAGCAATGACAGGCACGATCAATGGCCGTGAAGCGGTCGTTGAATATGTGACCTACGGTGACTTTGCAGGTATCTCCTATACCTTCGAAGCCCTGAAACATCAACACACCATGACCCGTGTGGATAAAGTGTCTCCTACATGCACCACGGCGGGCAAACAAACCTACTATTATTGTTCTTCTTGCAACAAATATTTTGAAGATGCCGCAGGAAGCAAACAAATCACCAACCTATCCTCTTGGGGTAATGTTGCTGCGCTGGGTCATGTGGAATCCGATCTGCGGAGCAATTCCACACATCATTTCAAGGTCTGTACCCGCTGCTATCAGGAAATAGCCGGCAGCAAGGTCGAACATAGCGGTGGTACTGCCACTTGTGTGCAGAAAGCAAAATGCAGTATTTGCGGTACTTTCTACGGCAATTACGCAGATCACAGTATGGCCACTGACGTGTGGGGCTATATCGATACCAAAGGTCATGCGCATCTTTGTCTGATTGAGGGCTGTTATCACCGTGGAGAGATACTGTCCCATCGCTCCAGCGGTCCGGCCACAGAAACAGAGGATGAAACTTGCTTGGATTGCGGCTATGTAATTACGAAAGCACAAAACCATGCTCACAAGCCCTTGCCGGGTTATCAATTCGATGACGATAGCCATTGGCAAGTCTGCGGCTGTGGAGAGATTCTGAACAAGCAGGATCATGTTGATGCCAATGAGGACGAAAAATGCGACATCTGCAATGGTAAGACAAATTCTGGAAATACCGAACCCGGTACTACCCCCGGCACAGACAATCCCGGAACCGATAATCCAGGTCAGTCCGGCGGTGGCGATGAGAATATCAAGAATCTGACATGGCTGTGGATTCTGCTTGTGATCCTTGTAGGTGCAGGCAGTGGTTTCGCAATCTTCTGGTTTGTGTTTAAGAAAAAAGAGAATAACAAGAACGCAAAGTGAGTTATGACGAAAATTTTTCAAAACTTTTCATAACACGATATAACACAGCACGTCCGGCAGTAATGTCGGACGTGCATTTTTGTCATAAAATAAAAGAGCAATGGTGAAAAGATCGCAGATGGAAGAATGCTCTCCCATCCGTGCGGTCTTTTTTTGGTTTTTTCGTCACGAAATTTTGAAATCTTTCGCAGCAAGACATCAATCTTGACGAGCAGTACCTTACGGTGCGCCGCAGTATGCGCTACAACGGCACGAGGCACAAGACCGAGATAGGAGAAGCAAAGTCCGTACAGTGGACTTCTGTGACACCTTGGCGGCGATTTTGAAAACGACGAAAATGGAACAGCACAAAAACCGTCTGCAATACGGCACGCTTTACAAGCTGAACTATTATAAGACCGTCAAAGACAAAGGTCGCAACTATTACGAGGTTTACAGCCTGCCGAGATCCGACAAAGTTCCAGAGGACTACAAGGAATTGTACTTTGTGTGTCTCAGACCGGACGGTGCTTACGAAAGTGTAAGTACTGTTGGCATTATGTGTAAACGGGCAAGCAAAAAGCTGGAAGGTCTCGAAGGCTTTCATTTCCACCAACTGCGCCACACGTTCACGACCAATCTGATCTCAAACGGAGCGGCGATCAAGGACGTGCAGGAGCTCTTAGGCCATGCCGATGCCAATACCACGATGTCAATTTATGCGCATTCAACCAGGGAGGCAAAGCGCACTTCCGCAAGACTGCTCGATAAGGTAAGCAGTGGTTGAATATAAAAAGTTTCCCTCGTCTTCGCTCATAAGGGCAAAAAACAAGGGAAAATACATAACAGTTGATTTGAAAACTACCGAAAAATCCAGTAATATCAAGGGTTTTTAGAGAGCTTGTATTGTTAATTTACATTAAAATAATAAAAGAGAGGCTTTCGCCTCTCTTTTAATGCTGTTTTTTGTTTTCCAAGTGGCCGGATTGCACCACCGGCGGCTTGGGATCTGTCACTTCCCATGTGACAGGCTTCTTTTCCTCCTGCTTCACGGTCTTCCCTTCCTTTCGACCGTATTTTCCCCCCGAGAGAGAAAAATTATACGCAGGTCAGCCCTTGAGGAAGCGGGACAGAAATTCTCTGGTGCGGTGATCCTTGGGATCGCCAAAAACCTCTTGCGGCGCACCGGATTCCACGACAACGCCGTCAGCCATGTACACCACCCGGCTGGATACATCTCTGGCAAATGCCATCTCGTGGGTCACTACCAGCATGGTCATGCCCTCGGCGGCCAGCTGCTTCATAACATCCAGCACCTCGCCCACCATTTCCGGGTCGAGGGCGGAGGTAGGCTCGTCAAACAGCAGCACCTCGGGATTCATGGACAGCGCCCGGGCGATGGCCACACGCTGCTTCTGGCCGCCGGAGATCTGGGCAGGACGGGCATTCTGGTAGGGCAGCATGCCAACACGGTCCAGATAGTCCTTTGCCACCTTTTCCGCCTCTGCCTTGCTGCGTTTCAGCACCTTGATCTGGGGCAGCGTGCAGTTTTGCAGCACCGTCAGATTGTTGTACAGATTGAACTGCTGGAACACCATGCCTACGGACGCCCGGTACTTGGACAGAGAATCGATCTCGGTCTGCACGTTTTTGCCGTGCCACAGGACCTGGCCGCCGGTGGGTGTTTCCAAAAGATTGATACAGCGCAGCATAGTGCTTTTGCCGGAGCCGGAGGAGCCGATGATGGCAACCACCTCGCCGGCGGTAATATCCAGATCGATGCCCCGCAGGACATCCACCTTGCCAAAGCTTTTTTGCAGCCCCTTGAGCTGGATCACAGGTCTATTATCAGTCATTGGGCACCTCCGGCTGCTTCTGCACACGGATCTCTGCGTTGGGATCGGACTGGGAGCCGCAGATCACAAAGCTGTCGGTGATCTGGAGCTTCTTTTCCACCAGCCGCAAAAGCCGGGTGACGGTGAAGGTCAGGACAAAATAGATGGCGCAGACCACCAGGTAAGTCTGGAAGGTCTGGAAGCTTTCCCGCTTGATGATGCCGGCAAAATAGTAAAGCTCTGTCACACCGATAACATTCAAAACGGAAGTATCCTTGATGTTGATCACGAATTCGTTGGCAACAGAGGGCAGGATGTTGCGCAGCACCTGGGGCAAAATGACATGAAGCATTGCCTGGCCATGGGTCATGCCCACAGCGGCAGCGCCCTCAAACTGGCCTTTATCAATGGAAATAATGCCGCCACGGACGATCTCTGCCATGTAAGCGCCGGTATTGATAGACACGATCAAAATGCCGGAGGGGATCAGCGGCAAGGTCTGTCCGCCGCTGGCGAAAGCATAGCCCCAATAGATGACCATCGCCTGCACCATCATGGGCGTTCCCCGGAACACCTCAACGTATGCGGCGATCAGGGCGTTCAGGCCCTTCTGCAGCACCCGGACAAATCCGTTTTTGGACATGGGACAGGTGCGCAGCACACCGGTAGCAAGCCCGATGAGCAAGCCGGCTACCGTGCCGATCAGGGCGATCAGCATGGTATAGCCAACGCCCCGGAGCAGGAACATATAATGCTTTGTCAGCAGCTCATAGGCGTCAACGAAAAATTGTACCATTTAAATCACTTCTTCTTGTAGATGATGACCAGGTTGGAGGAGTAGTAGACGTTGGTAAAGTCGATCTGCTCGTCACGCTCTGCGGTGGGGCTCATGCCGGCAACGATGGCATCCACAGCGCCGGAATTCAAAGCGGGGATCAGGCCTTCCCAATCGTAGGAGTAGACTTCCAGCTTCATGCCCAGCTTATTGGCGACATACTGTGCGATCTGCACATCGTAGCCGTTGGCATACATACCTTCCTTGCCCTCGCCGCTGATGGGCACAGCGCCCAGAGTGGGCGTGTCCATGTCGGTCCAGTTAAAGGGGGCGTATGCACATTCCATGGCGACCTTCAGCGTACCGGTGGGATTTGCGGGAGCTTCGCTGGTCAACGCCAGAGCAGTGACCTCCTTGCCGGCGGACAGATAGACCATCTGGGTCATCAGTTCCTCCCGGGTCTCGGTGGGGATCTCAGCAAGAATGGTATTGATCTGCTCACGCAGCTCGCTGCCGGTCTTCAAGCCAACGGCAATGCCCACATCGGCATCGGTAGCGGTAAAGCCTGTGGCGTTATTCACCAGAGGCAGGTATGCCAGGGTCTCATCACCCAGAGTGACCTCGATGGCGGTGGGCTCTTCGGCAACGTAGCCGTCGATGGTGCCAGCCTTCAGTGCGGTCAGCAGATCGGCAAACTCAGGCAGAGTCTGGCCCTGGACCTCGGGGATCTGATTCATGGCATCTGCGTGGAAAGTGCCGCTCTGGGCAGCGATCTTAGCGCCCTTCAGGTCGGCGATGCTCTTGGCATTGGCCACATCCACAGATGCGGCGGGAGCGGTACAGGCAGCCATGGTCAGCACCATGACCAGCGCAAGCACGATTGCAGCGATTCTTCTCATAAAAAACAAGTCCTTTCTGTTTGCCCGAAAAAAATCACGGGCGCTTTTTCTATGAAAAGCGCCCGTGGAACAAGAAAGCTTATAACGCAGAAGCACACAGCTTCCCGCAAAACTTTGTCGATTCCTGATAGCGCTTCACATTCTTGTGACAGCCCGGCGGGTATTTCCCGACGACCCAGGCAAGCGGCGGCAGGCTCCGACACGCTCCCTTCGGCGACGCTCCCTTTCCCCGGCCGGTTGCCTGTCTTGCACCGGGTACTGATGAGAATCGCGCCTCTATCAAAAATTAAGTTTATAACAGACTAACACCGCCAAGTGTGTTTGTCAAGCGGAATTTTGTTTTTTGTACAAAAACATCATATTGATGTCTACATTCCCTTCAATTCCGTCTATTTTGCCCGTATTTGTGTATTGCCAGAAATCCACCTTGCAGGGAAATTTGCCGGCAACATCATACATAGCAAGCCAGAACCGATAGTTTGTCAGCTCCTCCAAGTACAGAAGATCACGGGCCTGGGTGACATTGAAATAGATCATGGCTTCAAAGCCTGCTTCCTCCACCCGGCGGCAAAATGCTGCAGTACAGTCCGTCAGTGTCCGGCGGTCCACCGCCGCTGTCCGTGCCGTTTCGCTGACATATTCCCAATCGTACACCAAAGGCATATCCAGAGCGACGCCCTCCAGCTGCCGCAGCGCAAACTCCGCTTCCTCCAGCGCTTCCTGCACGGAAACCGCCTGGGAGAACAGATATGCGCCGATGCGGATTCCGGCAGCTTTTGCCTGCTTCAGGTTTTCTGCGGCATATTCATCTGCGTAAAGTTTGCCGTCGCCATAACCCCGGTTGCCCACACGGATAAAGGCATATTCCACCCCGGCCTGCTTTACCTGCTGCCAATCGATCTTTCCCTGGTGAGCGGAAACGTCGATGCCCATTACGGTCTGGTCTGCGGCACATTGCAAAAGGTCCTCTTCCCAGTAAAAATCCTCCGGCGTGTAAGGGCTTTCTTCCAATGCCGGAAGGGGTTTTGTTTCATTCACCGGGCGCAAAAGCCATGCAAGCTGCAGCGCCGCCAGCAGGATCGCCACCGCCAGCGCGACTCGCAGCGCAATGCCCAGCCAGCGCTTGGCAGATGTCTTTCTTTTTCTTCTTTTTGCCACGGTCGCACCCCCTTTTCGTCAGTATATCACACCGCCGCCACTTTGCCAAGACAAAACCCTTTCCAGCCGGCATAATTGCAGATTGCTTTTTTTCGCTGCCCGTGATAAAATATTGTATCATAAAATGCTTCGGAAAGGAGGGGCAAGCGGTGCGCCGTATTTTTATATTGCTTTTATGCTGTGTTTGTACGGTTTTTTCCGTGAGTGCTGCATCCGGGATCACTTCCGCCCAAAGTCAGACCACTGTAGCATCCGACGGCACCTGCCAGGTTTCGCTGACGGTTACTTTGCGTATGGATTCCCCTGTTTCCGAGCTGTCCTTCCCGCTGCCGGAAAAGGCAAAGGACATCACCGTCAACGGCGTTTTTGTTTCCGCAGGCCGTGATTCGGACAGCCGCAACGTGGATCTGAGCGGCATCGTTTCCGCCGCCGGCGTATATACCCTTTCTTTCCGTTATTCCCTACCCGATGCCATCGTTGCGGACCGGCAGGGCAATCTGAATTTGAATCTGGAGCTACTTTCCGGTTTCGCCTACCCTGTGGAGCGGCTGGATTTCACCGTTACGCTGCCGGGCGAATTTGATACATATCCTTCTTTCAGCAGCACCTATCACCAGGATGCCATCGACACCCTGATGCAGATCAGTATCCAAAACGCCGCCATCACCGGCTCTGTTCCCGGCGGTTTGAAAGACAGCGAAAAGCTGACCATGTCCCTGCCTGTTTCCGCCGCAATGTTCCCTCAGGGTGTGGCAAAAAGATGGTCCATGGACACGGTGGACATGCTTATGGTGATCTTTGCGGTCCTTGCCCTGCTTTACTGGGCGCTGGCCATGCGGTGTCTTCCCCTGAAACCGGCCCGGGTCTCCGCCCCGCCCGACACCTTCACTCCCGGTGAGGTAGGCTGCCAGCTGACCGGTGGCGGCGTGGACTTTTCCATGATGGTGGTACAGTGGGCGCAGATGGGCTATCTTTTGATCCAACCGGAGGAAAACGGCCGTGTGCTGCTGCACAAGCGCATGGACATGGGCAACGAGCGCAGCGATTTTGAAGTCCGATACTTCCACAAGCTTTTCGGCCACCGGAAAACCCTGGACGGCACAGGCTTCCACTACGCCAATCTTTGCCGCAAGGTAAATTCCCACGTCCCCGGCGTCCGCATAAACTTCCGCCGCAATTCCGGAAATCCTGTCATTTTCCGCCTGCTTTGCACCGCGATCGGCGGCCTGAGCGGCGTATCTCTGGCTGCGGCGTTCACCGGCGACACCGTGCTGCAGGTGATCCTTTCCGTCATTTTGGGACTTTTGGGTCTTGTGGTGGCGTGGCAACTGCAATCTGCCGCCAAGTGCATCCACCTCCGGGAGAAATTCCCTCTGTGGCTGGGTCTTGGTCTTGGTGGCCTGTGGCTGATTCTAAGTCTGTTCGCCGGCGAATGGAATGTGGCACTTTTTGTGCTATCGGCACAGTTTTTGGCAGGTCTTGCCGCCGGCTACGGCGGACGCAGGAACGAAATGGGCAGGCAGACCGCAGCCGAGATCCTGGGTCTGCGCCGGTATTTGAAAACCGCTCCCAAAAACGAGCTGCAAAGCATTGTGCGCAGCAACCCGGATTATTTCTACCAGCTTGCGCCCTGGGCTCTGGCTTTGGGCGTGGACAGGACCTTTGCCGAACGCTTCGGCAACATCCGGCTGCCCCAATGCAGCTACCTGGCCACCGACATGGACGGACACCTTACCGCCCGGGAATGGGCGCTGCTGCTGCGTGACACCGTGAATGCTCTGGACCGGCGGCAAAAGCGTTTGCCTCTGGACAAGCTGTTGGGTAAATAACAAAAAGGCCCCTTGCCTAAAGGGGGCTGGCATTTGCGAAGAATGAGCAAATGACTGGGGGATATTTATGCTGCAACGCAGCATATCGCCCTTTGGGCGAAATATCCCTCCGTCTGCCCTATGGGCAGCCACCTCCCTTTAGGCAAGGGAGGCTTTCCTCTGGAAAACGTAAAAGACCGACGGAGAATCCGTCGGTCTTTCTATTTTATTTCATTCTCTGCCAAACAAGTAATCCAAGGAAACACCTAAGACTTTGGATATTGCATCAATCTCAATATCTGTGATTGCACGCTTGCCGTTTTCAATACGAGAAACAGACCCGCGACAGGTATAAACCGCCAACAGTTCCAGTTTATCAGACAATTGTTTTTGACTTAACCCCGCATTTATACGGGCTTGCTTTACCCGCTCGCCGATAATATTGCATTGTTCGGAATCAATAATTCTTTTCATATATACACCTTTATGTCTTGATTTAGGACAAAAATAGTGTATACTATTTACAGCCGCTTAATGTCCTACTAGTAGGACACACAATAATTTTTATTCTATTGGAGGAGAAAGATGACTGATTTGGAAAATGAACAATACATCGATGTAACAGGAACAGTTCTCACGCCAAGCTTCCACGGAGAAAAGTGTTTGGGGAACGGCCTGCATCCCGAATATGAATGTTGTTGTGATGAGTGTGATTTTTATTTGATCTGCTTTCCGGATTGGAGAGATTTTTCATAAATTGCGCTCCCTACAAAAAAGACCGACGGATTCTCCGTCGGTCTTTTTTATCAGCAGTAGAAATCCTTGATCTTTTTGGCGCGGCTGGGGTGGCGCAGCTTGCGGATGGCCTTGTTTTCGATCTGGCGGATACGCTCACGGGTCACGCCGAAGATCTGGCCCACCTCTTCCAATGTGTGGGTGCGGCCGTCATACATGCCGAAGCGCATACGCAGCACATCTGCTTCCCGCTCGGTCAATGTGTCCAGAATTTCCTTCAGCGCCTCGGCCAGGAGGGCGTTGGAGGTGGCGTCGGCCGGACCGGGGGTGCGCTCGTCCTCCACGAAGGAGCCGATGGAGGTGTCTTCTTCATCGCCAACGGGCGTATCCAGGCTCAAGGTATCGGCAGCGGTGCGGTTGGCTTCGATGATCTTTTCCACCGGCAGACCCAGCTCGGCTGCGATCTCTTCCATGGTGGGTTCACGGCCCAGCTCCTGCACCAGCTTCCGGTTGCAGCGGGTGGCCTTGTTGATGACTTCAACCATATGCACCGGCACCCGGATGGTCCGGGCCTGGTCGGCAATGGCTCTTGTAATGGCCTGCCGGATCCACCAGGTGGCATATGTAGAGAATTTGTTTCCCTTTGTCCAGTCAAACTTGTCCACCGCGCGGATCAGACCGGTATTGCCCTCCTGGATCAGATCCAGAATGTGCAGACCTCTGCCGGAATATTTCTTTGCAATGGAAACCACAAGGCGAAGGTTTGCCTCGGTCAGCTTATTTTTTGCTTCCTGATCGCCCTCTGCCACCAGCTTTGCCAGCTCTATCTCTTCCTCGGCAGACAAAAGCTTTACTTGTCCGATCTCTTTCAGATACATACGCACCGGATCGTCCAGATTGTATTCCGCAGCCAGATCCACAGGATCCACCAGCTCTTCGTCTTCCACATCGGTCAGGTCGATATCGTCATCCATATCGTCCAGGATCGTCAAATCGTCTTCCAGATCCAGCTCCATCTCGGAGGTGATGATCTGGATATTCATTGCCTCAAAGCGGTCATAGATCTCTTCGATCTTCTCAGCAGACAGATCTAACTTTTCCAGCTGGGCATTCAGATCAGATGCACGGATCATGCCGTCCTTACGGCCCTGCACGATCAAACTCTGCAGTGCGGTCTGAAGCTCATCCATATTCTTATTTGCGGGCTTCTTTGCAGTGCTCAATGTCCTCTACCCCTTTATTTCTTTACTATTGCCGTTAGACTATATATCGTTTTTCTCTTTTTGACAAGGGTTTTCCAGAAAAAATTTCGTTTTTTGCTTCTTTGGACGCTTTTTGTCGCTCCACAACAAAGTTTCCCCTATTTTCACGAAAACATACAGTTTACTTTTTTTAATTGTTTCTGTATAATAATTAGATAAATCATCCTTCGTTATCGAGGTAGAGATATATGACTGAACTATCCAAGATCCGCAATTTCTCCATCATCGCCCATATCGACCACGGCAAGTCTACCCTGGCTGACCGGCTTTTGGAGGAATGCAACGCCATCGACCACCGGGAAATGGAAAACCAGATCCTTGACTCTATGGACTTAGAACGGGAACGTGGCATTACCATCAAGGCCACCGCCGCCACCCTGAGCTACACCGCCGACGATGGCGAGATTTATGCTTTGAACCTCATCGACACCCCGGGGCATGTGGACTTTAACTACGAGGTCTCCCGCTCCCTTGCCGCCTGCGAGGGTGCGATCTTGGTGGTGGACGCTTCTCAGGGCGTGGAAGCCCAGACTCTGGCCAACACCTTCCTGGCAACCGATGCCGGTTTGGAAGTGCTGCCTGTGATCAACAAGATTGACCTGCCCTCCGCCCGTCCCCAGGAGGTCAAGGCGGAGATTGAAGATATTATCTGCATTCCCGCCGAGGACGCACCGGAAATTTCCGCAAAGAACGGCATTAACATCCGTTCTGTGCTGGAGATGGTGGTCAAGGGCGTTCCTGCTCCCTCCGGCGACCGGCAAGCACCTTTGCAGGCGCTGATCTTCGACAGCCAGTACGATTCTTACCGTGGCGTTATCGTTTATGTCCGCATCAAGGAAGGTACGGTTAAGCCCGGCATGGACATTAAAATGATGGCCACCGGCGCTGCCTACAAGGTGGTGGATGTGGGCACCATGAGCCCCAAGGGTCTGATCCCCAAAGATGCGCTGGGCGCCGGCGAGGTGGGTTACATCACCGCCTCCATCAAAACCGTTTCCGATACCCAGGTGGGCGACACCATTACCGGTGTGGAGCATCCTGCGTCTGCTCCCCTGCCCGGCTACCGTCCGGTGCAGCCTATGGTCTATTCCGGTATTTATCCGGCAGACGGCGCAAAATATCAGGATCTGCGGGATGCGCTGGAAAAGCTGAAGCTCAATGACGCTTCTTTTGCCTATGAGCCGGAAAGCTCTATCGCTCTGGGCTTTGGCTTCCGCTGCGGTTTCCTCGGTCTGCTGCACATGGAGATCATTCAGGAGCGTCTGGAACGGGAATACAATCTGGACCTCATCACCACCGCACCCAATGTTGTTTACCGTGTCACCAAAAACGACGGCACGGTGATCATGGTGGATAATCCTCTGGACTATCCCGACCCCATGGAGATCCAGCTGGCGGAAGAGCCTTTTGTCAAGGTCAACCTGATGTCCCCGCAGGAATATGTGGGCAACATTATGGATCTGGCCACCAACCGCCGGGGCGAATTCAAGGACATGGTCTATCTGGACGCAAACCGGGTGGAGCTGCACTATGATATGCCCCTCAACGAGATCATTTATGACTTTTTTGATGCACTGAAATCCCGCACCCGTGGCTACGGCTCGCTGGACTATGAGCTCATCGGCTACCGCCCCAGCAAGTTGGTAAAGCTGGACATCCTGCTCAACGGCGATATTGTTGACGCCCTCAGCTTCATTCTCTTTGCCGACAACGCCTATCCCCGGGCAAGAAAGATCTGCGAACGGCTGAAGGAAAACATTCCCCGCGCCCAGTTCGAGATCCCGGTGCAGGCTGCCATCGGCGGCAAGATCATCGCCCGGGAGACTATCAAGGCCGTCCGCAAGGACGTTTTGGCCAAGTGCTACGGCGGTGACATCACCCGAAAGAAAAAGCTTCTGGAAAAGCAGAAGGAAGGCAAAAAGCGGATGCGTACCTTTGGTACGGTCTCCGTTCCCAGCGAGGCCTTTATGGCTGTTCTCAAGTTGGACGAAGATTAAACGTTTCCTTGCACCGTTTGCGGTGCCCGACAGTCTCCTTGCCGATAAATCGGCTGCGTCACCTGTCGACCGCGGCACCCGCTTATGCTCCGCTTCCTCTGCCGCCGGCAGCGCGGAGCAACGCGCCCCAGTGAAGCCTTTATGGCCGTCCTCAAACTGGATGAGGATTGATTTTCATCACATTTTGAAAGGAGTCGCTTATGGACTACATTCTGCAGCTTCTAAGCACCAATCCCAATATCGTGCATATTCTCGCCCGGCTTGGCTGCGCCATGCTGGTGGGCATTGTAATCGGCATTGAGCGTGAACGCACCAACCGCCCTGCCGGTATGCGCACCCACGTGCTGGTTTCTCTGGGCGCTTGTGTGGCAGCTGTGATCGGTGAGCTGCTGTTTCACCATTACAGCGCTCTGGGCGCCACCCCCGACCCCGCCCGTCTGGGCGCACAGGTCATTACCGGCGTGGGCTTTTTGGGCGCAGGCACCATCATGCGGGAAGGCATGTCCGTCAAGGGTCTGACCACCGCCGCCAGCGTCTGGGCCACCGCCTGTCTGGGTCTGGCAGCCGGCTTCGGCTATTACACACTGGCCTTCTCCGGTATGCTGCTGATCTTCATCACTCTGACGGTTTTGGAGGTGCTGGAGAAAAAACTGATCACGCCCAAGCATTTTCACGATGAATTCGTCGCCCAGACGGAGGATATTTCCGCCGCTCTGGCCATAATCAACGAGCTTTCCGGCACATATAACGTCCAAATCCGCAATATGCTTGCCCAACAGACCGCCACCGGTCACCGCATTACCTTTGAAGCCAATTTTGACGGTGGCAAGAGCAGGAAGCATCGGGACGCCTTTTTTGAGGCTCTGGCTGCAGCGCCGGAATTCCAGGCCGTACGCCGGGCAGACGATCCCATCACCAGCGAGGTATAAATTCTCATTCCCTTCGGGAGGTTTTCCATGGCGAGACATGACAAAAAGTCTCTCGGCATTTACATCCACGTGCCTTTTTGCCGCAGCAAATGCCAGTACTGTGACTTTTACTCTCTGACAACCAAAGACGACCGCCAGATGGACAGCTATCTGGACGCTGTCTGCACCCACATCCGGGAATCCGGCACGCTGGCGCCGGACTATCTGGTGGACACCGTTTATTTTGGCGGCGGCACGCCCAGCTTCTTCGGCGCAGACGGCATGGCGGTGATCATGACCACCATCCGCAAGCATTTTGACGTGGCAAACGATGCGGAGATCTCCTTTGAGGCCAATCCGGATTCCGTCACACCAAAGCTGCTGCGGCGGCTACGCAGTGAAGGCTTTAACCGGGTCAGTCTGGGCATTCAAAGCGACAATGACGAGATTTTAGCACAGATCGGACGTCCCCATGATTATGCTCAGGCGGTGGAGGCCGTCCGTCGTATTCGCAAAGCAGGCTTCCGGAACCTGTCCTTAGACCTGATCTACGGTCTGCCAGGGCAGACCCTGGAAAGCTGGGAAAAAACCCTGCGTAACGTCATGAGTCTGGACCCGGAGCATATCAGCTGCTACGGTCTGA
The DNA here is from genome assembly GCA_045541695.1 of Faecousia sp. Classification (GTDB taxonomy): domain Bacteria; phylum Bacillota; class Clostridia; order Oscillospirales; family Oscillospiraceae; genus Faecousia. Next base: position 30,645 of record JAZQJO010000079.1, on the reverse strand, counting down.
AGCTGGAAGAAGGCACGCCGCTTTACGAGCGCCGGGATCAATACCAATTCCCTGACGACGATTCTCAGGCAGATATGTATTTGACCGCAGTGGAGATCCTGCGGCTGGCCGGCTACCGCCAGTATGAGATCTCCAATTTTGCCAAGCGGCACAAAGAATCCGCCCACAACCTTAAATACTGGACCGGCGGCGAATATCTAGGCTTCGGTCCGGACGCCAGCTCCGATTTTGCCGGCAAACGGTTTTCCATGGTGCGTGATCTGGAAAGCTACGTCCGCGGCGTGCTGGAGGGCGGACGGGTCATTGCCGATATGCAGGAAGTTCCTCCACGGGAGCGAGCCGGCGAATATTTGATGATGCGCCTGCGCACCACCCGGGGCATTCATGCGGAGGAATATGAAAAGCAATTCCTTCTCCCCTTTAAGCCCCTGGAAAAGGTGCTGGAGCAATGCCGCAAACGTGGTCACGCCGAAAGAAGCGAGCGTGGCTGGTGGCGGCTGACTCCCGAGGGCATGCTGATCAGCAACTCCATTATTTCCGATCTTCTGCTGATCCAGGATTCTGCCGCACCCCTTGCAAAACGGCGATAATTCCCACATTTTCCGGTGGGGGTCAGGTATTTTTCCTGACCCCCATTATTTCGGCCAAATAGTGCTTGACAAACAGGTATACGGAGCGTATAATTCACCGTATTAGCACATTAGTATACTAAAGTGATGAGAGGTGCGCTATGGCAGCTTGGCAAAACAAAAGTACAGACGAATTGTGTGAGGCGGTGCTGTCGCTTCAGACAAAGGAAGAATGCTACGCATTTTTGGAGGACATCTGCACCATTAAAGAGGTGCTGGATATTTCACAGCGGCTGACCGTGGCGAAAATGCTGCGCAGCGGCATCAGCTACAGCACCATCAGCGCCCAAACCGGCGCCAGTACCGCCACCATCAGCCGGGTCAGCAAATGCTGCGAATACGGAGCCGGCGGCTACAAAACGGTGCTGGACAGACTGGAGGAACAGCAATGATCAACGAAGCGATTTTGAAAAGTGAAGAAAAGGCGGTTTTTGCGCTGCGGTCGCTGTACCGCAAATATGGCTATCTGCCCTATAAAATGAGCAAATTCGAGCCTTATGAATATTACATCCGCAACAAAGACTTTCTGGTAAGCGACCGGTTCATTACCTTCAATGACAAAAGCGGCCGGCTTCTGGCCCTGAAGCCGGACGTCACCCTTTCCATTTTGAAAAATGGCGAGGATGCCGAAGGCTGTATCCAGAAGGTCTGCTACAACGAAAACGTTTACCGGGTATCCGGCAAGACCGGTCAGTTTAAGGAAATTATGCAGGCAGGTCTGGAATGCATCGGCGACATCGGTCTTTATGAAACCTATGAAACGGTCTGCCTTGCCGCCCAGAGTCTTGCCCTGATCTCCCGGGACTTTGTGCTGCAGATTTCCCATCTGGGCATCCTTTCCGCCCTGCTGGACCAGATCTCCACAGATGAAGATTTCCGCCGGCAGGCCATTGCCTGCATTTCCGGCAAAAATACCCACGATCTGCGCCGGCTGTGTGAAGAAAACGGCATTGCGCCCCATCAGGCAGATGCGCTGGAAAGCTTCATCACCATTTACGGCCGGCGCAGCGACGTGATCGCCCGGCTGGAGCAGCTGTGCGGCGATTGCGCCGGAGAAGCCATTGCCCAGCTGAAGCAGCTTTCCACGCTGCTGGACAGCGACCCCAACAGCGAGAAGATCCTTTTTGACTTCTCCGTGGTGGGCAACATGAGTTACTACAGCGGCATCGTTTTCAAAGGCTATCTGGAGGGCATCAGCGACAGCGTTCTGGCCGGCGGTCAGTACGACAAGCTGATGCAGAAAATGGGAAGAAAGGCCGGCGCCATCGGCTTTGCGCTGTATCTGGATCTTCTGGAGCAGCTGCCCCGTGAGGTAAGCGGCTACGATGTGGACGTTTTGCTTCTTTACGATGCCCAGACAGACTGCGCCGCTGTGGCCCTGGCCGCTGCGGCTCTGGTGGCCCAGGGTAAAACCGTCAGCGCACAAAAGAGCATCCCCGGAAAGCTGCGCTACCGGGAGCTGATCAAGCTTGACAAGGAGGGTAAGCCATGCTGAATATCGCACTTCCCAAAGGCCGGCTGGGCGAAAAGGTCTATAGCCTCTTTGAAGCGGCAGGCTATGAATGTCCCTCCATCAAAGATCCGGGCCGCAAGCTGGTCTTTGAAAACAGCGAAAAACAGGTCCGTTATTTCTGGGTCAAGCCTACAGACGTTGCCATTTACGTAGAACGTGGCGTTGCAGACATCGGCGTGGCCGGCAAGGACATTCTTTTGGAATACGAGCCGGATATTTATGAGCTGGTGGACCTGAACATGGGCAAATGCCGCATGGCCGTCGCCGCCCCCAATGATTTTCACGACGACGGCGAGCGCACCCTCCGGGTGGCCACCAAGTTCCCCCACATTGCCGCCCGGTACTATGGCGACATTGGTCGGGAGATCGACATTATCAAGCTCAACGGCTCGATTGAGCTTGCTCCCATTTTGGGTCTTTCCGACGTGATCGTGGATATTGTGGAGACCGGCGCAACGCTGAAAGAAAACAATCTTTCCGTTATGACCGCATTCTTACCCATCAGCGCACGGTTGGTGGCAAACAAGGCAAGCTTCCAGTTCAAGCGCCGGCAGATCGAGCAGGTCCAGCAGGCGCTGAAAGAGCAGGTGAAATAAATGATCAAGATTTACAATTACGGCGAGGTGTCCCCGGAGGAGATCTTCGCCAGAGATAATATTGCCACAAACGTGGCAGACGTGGTCACAAATATCATTGCCGACGTCCGGGAAAACGGTGATGAAGCGCTGTTTGCCTACGCCCTGAAATTCGACAAGGCAGAGCTTTCCGCTTTGGAGGTTTCCCAGCAGGAAATTGATGACGCCTTTGCCGCCGTTGAGCCGGAATTTCTGGAGATTTTGAAAGAAGCCGCCCAGAACATCCGCACCTTCCACGAAAAGCAGCGGCGCACCGGCTTCTTCATTGAAAAAGCCGACGGCTCGATCATCGGTCAGAAGATCATGCCCATTGAAAAGGTGGGTCTGTACGTCCCTGGCGGCACAGCCTCCTACCCTTCCACCGTGCTGATGGACAGCATCCCCGCCAAGATTGCCGGCTGCAAGCAGATCGTTATGGTCTCTCCGCCTGGCAAAGACGGCAAGATCGCTCCGGTGATCCTTGCTGCCGCCAAAATTGCCGGTGTTGACCGGATTTTCAAAGTCGGCGGCGCTCAGGCCGTTGCCGCTCTGGCTTACGGCACCCAATCGATCCCCAAGGTGGACAAGATCGTAGGTCCCGGCAACGCTTACGTTGCCGAAGCGAAAAAGCAGGTATTCGGCCGGGTAGCCATCGACATGATCGCTGGTCCCAGCGAGATTCTGGTGGTGGCAGATTCCACCGCCAACCCCCGCTACGTTGCCGCTGACCTGCTTTCTCAGGCAGAGCATGACAAAATGGCCAGCGCCGTTTTGGTCACCGACAGCCGCAGCTTTGCAGAGGCTGTCAGCAAGGAGCTGGAAAAGCAGATCCCGTTGCTGCCCAGAGCAGAGATCGCCCGGACATCCATCGACAATAACGGCAAGATCATCGTGGCGGAAAATGATCTGGAATTGGCAATCGAAATCGCCAACGAGATCGCTCCGGAGCATTTGGAGCTGTGTGTGGAAGAGCCCTTCGATTGGCTGGATAAGGTCAAGCACGCCGGCTCTATCTTCATGGGCAAATACTGCCCCGAAGCTCTGGGCGACTACTTTGCCGGTCCGAACCACACCCTGCCCACCTCCGGAACAGCACGGTTCTCTTCCGCCCTGGGCGTGGACGATTTCGTGAAAAAATCCCAATACACATACTACACCAAGGAAGCGCTGGGCGCTGTGGCAGACAAGATCGCTTACTTTGCCGGTAAGGAAGGCCTGCAGGCCCACGCCAAAAGCGCAACCATCCGATTCGAGGACGAACAATGAGCAGTTTTTTTACCCAAAAATATGCCGGGCTGACGCCTTACACTCCCGGCGAGCAGCCTAAGGACATGAAATATGTCAAACTCAACACCAACGAGTCCCCTTTCCCGCCCTCTCCCGGCGTGAAAGCGGCGGTGGAGGAGGCTTCTTCCCGGCTGCAGCTTTACTCCGACCCGGAGAGCGCACGGCTGCGTGCCAAGCTGGCGGAGGTCTACGGCGTGAAGCCTTCTCAGGTGATCGCCACCAACGGCTCTGACGAGGTTCTCAATTTTGCCTTTATGGCTTTTGCCGACGAAAAAACGCCGCTGGCATTCCCGGACATCACCTACGGCTTTTATCCTGTATTTGCCCAACTGAACCATATTCCCTATACCGAAATTCCTTTGAAAGAGGATCTTTCCATCGACCCGGAGGATTATATCGGCATCGGCAAGGTTGTGGTCATCGCCAACCCCAACGCTCCCACCGGACGGGCGCTTCCCCTTTCCGACATCGAGCGGATCGTCGCCGGCAATCCGGACAGCGTGGTGATCGTGGATGAGGCGTATGTGGATTTCGGCACGGAAAGCGCCGTAAAGCTGGTGGACAAGTATGACAATCTGCTGGTCTGCCAGACCTTTTCCAAGTCCCGGTCCATGGCAGGCGCCCGGCTGGGCTTCGGCATCGGAAGTGCCGAGCTGATCGCAGATCTGAACACCATCAAGTATTCCACCAATCCCTACAATGTCAACGTTATGACAGAGCTGGCAGGCGTGGCCGCTCTGGAGGAAAACGACTACTATATGGCAAACTGCCGCACCATCCGGGAAAACCGGGCGTGGCTGACGGAGCAGCTGCTGGCTCTTGGCTTTGAAGTGATCCCCTCCACGGCAAACTTTGTCTTCGCCCAAAGCAGCCGCATCGACGGCGAAAAGCTGTATCTGGAGCTGAAAAAGCGGGGCGTGCTGGTGCGGCACTTCACAAAGCAGCAGATATGCCAGTATAACCGCATCACCATCGGCACCATGGAGCAGCTGCAGATCCTGGTGGCGAATATCCAAGAAATTCTGAAGGAGAACGAATCATGAGAAACGCACAGATCAAGCGGACCACCGCAGAAACCGACATTTCTCTTTCTCTGGAGCTGGACGGAAAGGGTGCTTCCCAGATCCAGACCGGCTGCGGCTTTCTCGACCACATGCTGACCCTGTTTTCCAAGCACGGACGGTTTGACCTGACGCTGAGCTGCAAGGGCGACACCCATGTGGACTATCAGCACACCGTTGAGGATGTGGGCATTTGTCTGGGCGCTGCGTTCAAAGAAGCCTTAGGTGAAAAGAAGGGCATCACCCGCTACGGCGACATCGTTCTTCCCATGGACGAGGCGCTGATCCTCTCCGCCGCCGACGTTTCCGGTCGGGGCGCATTCTACGGCCGGCTGGAGATCCCCGCAGAAAAAGTTGGCGATTTCGACACCGAGCTTTGCAAGGAATTCTTTATCGCCTTTGCTGCCAATGCAGGCATTTCCCTGCACGTGCAGCAGCTGTGCGGCGAAAATTCTCACCACATTATCGAGGGCACTTTCAAATCCGTAGCCAGAAGTCTGCGCACCGCCGTGCGCCTTGACCCGGACTGCGCCGGCGAGATCCCCTCTACGAAAGGAATGCTTGCATGATCGCGATCATTGATTACGGCGTGGGAAACCTGTTTTCCCTGCAATCCTCCTTCCGCAAGATCGGCGCAGAGATCACCGTCACCTCCGACCCGGAAACCATCCGGCAGGCGGACAAGCTGATCCTGCCCGGCGTCGGCGCATTCGCCGATGCTGCGGCAAAGCTGAGAGAAAGCGGCCTTGCCGATCTGGTGAAGGAGCTGGCTGCTGCGGGCAAGCCTATTATGGGCATTTGCCTGGGCATGCAGCTGCTGTTTGAAAAAAGCTACGAATACGGCGTCCATGAGGGTCTTGGCCTGCTGAAAGGCAGCGTCCGCCCCATTGCCGACGTGATCCCAGGAGATCTTAAGATCCCCCACATCGGCTGGAACGCATTGCATTTCCAAAAGGAAAGCAATCTGCTGCGCTATGTAACCGAGGGCGACTGTGTCTATTTTGTCCACTCTTTTTATGCTGCAAATTGCGAAGACAGCGTCATCGCCACCGCTGAATACGGCTGCGAGCTCACCGCTGCGGTGCAAAAGGGCAATATCATGGGCTGCCAGTTCCATCCGGAAAAAAGCGGCAGCGTAGGTCTTAACATCCTGCGCGCCTTCTGCGAAACGGAGGCGGCGAAATGATCTTACTACCTGCCATCGACCTGTATGAAAAAATGGCGGTGCGCCTTTTTAAGGGTGACTACGCCAACATGACCGTTTACAGCAAAAACCCCATCGAAGTGGCCTGGGATTTTGAAGCCAAGGGCGCAAAGTACATCCACATGGTGGATCTGGAGGGTGCCAAGGACGGCACGACCCCCAATCTGTCCGTGGTAGAGCAGGTCGCCAAAGAGACCTCCCTGTTTGTGGAGATCGGCGGCGGCATCCGCAATATGGAAACGGTGCAGCGGTATCTGGACGCCGGGGTATCCCGGGTGATTTTGGGTACTGCCGCCGTTAATGACGAAGCTTTTTTGCAGGCCGCTGTGACAAAATACGGCGAAAAGATCGCCGTGGGCGCAGACGTGCGTGACGGCTGCATCGCCATCAAGGGCTGGCTGGAAAAATCTGCGGTGACGCTGGAGGATTTCCTGCAGAAGATGGAAGCGCTGGGCGTGAAAAACGTGATCTGCACCGACATCTCCCGGGACGGCGCCATGCGTGGCACGAATCTGGAGCTTTACAAGGTTTTAAGCAAAAAATATAAGCTGGACATCACCGCCTCCGGCGGCGTTTCCACCATGGACGACATCCGCAAACTGCGGGAAATGGGTATTTACGGCGCTATCATCGGCAAAGCCTACTACACCGGCGCCATCGATCTGAAGGAAGCATTGGAGGTGGCAAAATGATCACCAAACGAATCATCCCCTGCCTGGACATCAAAAACGGCAGAGTAGTCAAAGGCGTGAATTTTGAGGGACTTTCCGACGTTTCCTCCCCGGTGGAGCTGGCAAAGCTTTATTCCGACAGCGGCGCAGATGAGCTGGTTTTCTACGACATCACCGCCTCCTTTGAAGGCAGACAGCTCTTTACCGACATTCTGTGTCAGGTGGCGCAGGAGATCTTCATTCCCCTTTGCGTAGGCGGCGGCATCAACACTGTGGAGGACTTCGACCGGGTGCTCAAATGCGGTGCCGACAAGGTAAGCGTCAACTCCGGCGCCATCCGCAACCCCGCGCTCATCAAGGAAGCTGCTCAAAAATACGGCGACCAATGCGTGGTCTTGTCTGCCGACATCAAGCGGGTGGACGGACAGTTTCGGGTCTTTGCCAAGGGCGGCAGAGAAGATACCGGCATGGACGGCATCCAGTGGATCAAAAAAGGCGTCAGTCTGGGCGCAGGCGAAGTGGTGGTCAACTCCATCGACACCGACGGCGTTAAGGGCGGTTTTGACATCGAAATGCTCCAGGCGGTGTGCGATGCGGTAAACGTGCCGGTGATCGCCTCCGGTGGCGCAGGAAAAACCGAGCATTTTACGGAGCTTTTCCGAAAAATTCCCACTATCGACGCAGCCCTGGCCGCCTCTGTTTTCCACTTCGGCGAGATCCGCATCCCTGAGCTGAAGCAGCAGCTGCGAAACAACGACATCATTGTGAGGTTATGATATGGACATCAGCAAACTGAAATTTGACGAAAACGGTTTGATCCCGGCAGTTGTGGTGGATGCCATCACCAAAAAGGTTTTGACCGTTGCATACATGAACGAAGAAAGCCTGCGCATCTCCATGGAGAAGGGACTGACCTGCTTCTACAGCCGCTCCCGGCAGGCGCTGTGGCTCAAGGGCGAGACCAGCGGCAACTACCAGCACATCGTGTCCATCACCGCCGATTGTGACGGCGACGCTTTGGTGGTTGTTGTGGAAAAAGACGGTCCTGCCTGCCACAAGGGCACGGATTCCTGCTTTACAAACCCTGTCTGGCAGAGCGAAGAGCTTCACGAATTCAGCCTGCAGGGTCTTTACGACCTGCTGGTAGGCAGAAACGAGACCCGTCCCGAAGGCTCTTACACCACCTACCTTTTTGAAAAAGGCATCGACAAGATCCTGAAAAAAGTGGGCGAGGAATGCACCGAGGTGATCATCGCCGGCAAGGCAGACGACAAGAAAGAAACTGTCTACGAGCTTGCCGACCTTGCCTATCACGCTATGGTGCTGATGGTGCAGATGGGCATTTCTGTGGAAGATGTCCACAGAGAGCTGGCCTCCCGCCACATTATCGACCACAAGGTCAAGCAGGAAAAAATGACAAAGTAATTGCCTTTTCCCGGATTCTTTGTTATAATACAGACAAAGGTTTCCTGCCTTTCTAAATTTTACTTAAACGGAGGTTATTATTATGGCCAACAAGTATGCCGGTACGCAGACCGAGAAGAATCTTGCCGCCGCAATTGCCGGCGAATCCGAAGCCCGCAACAAATACACTTATTTCGCTTCCAAGGCTAAGAAGGAAGGCTTTGAGCAGATCGCTGCTTTGTTCCTGAAAACTGCCGACAACGAAAAAGAACACGCCAAGCTGTGGTTTAAGGAATTGCATGGAATCGGCTCTACCGCCGAGAATCTGGGCGCTGCTGCTGAAGGCGAAAACTACGAATGGACCGACATGTATGCCGGCTTTGCCAAGACCGCTGAGGAAGAAGGCTTCCCCGAGCTGGCTGCCAAGTTCCGTCTGGTGGCTGCCATCGAAAAGCACCACGAGGAGCGCTACCGTGCCCTGCTGAAAAACGTGGAGACCGCCGCTGTGTTCGCCAAGAGCGAGGTCAAGGTCTGGGAATGCCGCAACTGCGGTCACATCGTGGTGGGCACCAACGCACCGGAGGTTTGCCCCACCTGCGACCATCCCCAAAGCTATTTTGAAGTCCACGCAGAAAACTACTGATTTACCTCCACACGTCCGCCAACCACGGACGTGTGGTTTTTATTATCCTTTTTTGTGTGCTGCCGGTGGAAGATCCCTCCGAAACAATGGCAAAACTTGCATTATAGGGAAGATTGTGCTATAATACGCTGGTTATAATTGTATCGCTATGCCCACCGCAAAATATTGCGGTGGAAAAATGCGCATACAGTAATAATGTACCCATTCGATCCGTTTTCAAACTCAGAAATATTACTGCGTTTTTGCGGCAAACTACATTCCCGGGAATGCCCGCCGCAAAAGTAGTTTCCCTACAAAATTTATGGAGGTAGGAACTTTTATGATTAAGCAGCTGTACACACGCTGGCTGGAAAAAACAGCGAGCAACAAAGAAGTTAACAACGAGCTTCGTGCCATCGCCGGCAGCGACGAGCAGATCGAAGACCGTTTTTATCGGGAGCTGGAGTTCGGCACCGGCGGTCTGCGTGGCGTTCTGGGCGCAGGCACCAACCGTATGAACGTATTTACCGTGGGTAAGGCCACCCAGGGCCTGAGCCGCTATTTGAAGCAGACCTTTGAAAACCCCTCGGTTGCCATCGGCTACGACAGCCGGCTGGGTTCCGACCTGTTTGCCCGCAGCGCAGCGGAAGTGTTTGCCGCCAACGGCATCCGTGTCTATCTGTATCCCAAGCTGATGCCCACGCCCACCGTTTCCTTTGCGGTGCGGGATCTTAAGTGCAGCGGCGGCGTCATGGTCACCGCCAGCCACAATCCCTCCAAATATAACGGCTACAAGGTCTACGGCCCCGACGGCTGTCAGATCACCTCGGAAGCCGCCAAGGCGATCCAGAAGGCCATCGACGAGACCGATCCTTTCGACGATGTGAAATGGAACGATTTTGAAAAGGCGCTGGAAAGCGGCATTGTCAGCTACATTGGTGAAGACACCGTTAAGCGCTATCTGGCCGCCATCGACACCGCTTCCGTCCTGCCTGCAGGCATCGACAAGCAGGTTTCCATCGTCTATACGCCTTTGAATGGCGCTGGTCTTTCCTGCGTGCCCCGCTGTCTGGCGGAACATGGCTTCACCAATTTTGTCATGCCTCCCGAGCAGGATCACCCTGACGGAAACTTCCCCACCTGTCCTTACCCCAATCCCGAAATCCGGGAGGCGCTGGAGGTGGGCCTGGCGCTGGCAAAGAAGACCGGCAGCGATCTGCTGCTGGCTACCGACCCCGACTGTGACCGTGTGGGCGTAGCCGTCCGCCACAATGGCGACTATACCCTCATCTCCGGCAACGAGATGGGCGTTCTGCTGCTGGACTTTGTTTGCAAAATGCGTCTGGCAAACGGCACCATGCCCTGTGACCCCGTAGCAGTCAAGACCATCGTCACCACGCCCATGGCCGCCCGTGTAGCAGAGCACTACGGCGTTAAGCTGCTTGATGTTCTCACCGGCTTCAAGTTCATCGGCGAGCAGATCGCTCTGCTGGAAAAGCAGGGCCATCCCGAGCGGTATATCTTTGGCTTTGAGGAAAGCTACGGCTATCTCAGCGGCAGCTTCGTCCGGGACAAGGATGCCGTCAACGCCTCTTTGCTGATCTGCGAGATGTTTGCCTGGTACAAATCCCAGGGCAAGAGCCTTGTGGACGTTCTGGATGAACTGTACGGCACCTACGGCTTCTACCAGAGCCGCCTGCTTTCTTTCACCTTTGAAGGCTCTCAGGGCTTTAACCTGATGCAAAACACCATGCGCGATATGCGGAGCAACCCGCCCAAGGATATTCTCGGCCACAAGGTGACCGCCGTAGGCGATTACGAAAGCTCCCAGATCCGTCACAGCGACGGCACTGTGGAAACGGTGGATCTGCCCAGCTCCAATGTGCTGCGCTTCTTCATGGAAGGCGGCATGGAGGTGGTGGTGCGTCCCTCCGGCACAGAGCCCAAGCTGAAGATCTACCTGACCGCCATTGCGCCCACCCAGGCCGAAAGCTGCCAGACGGTGGAAGCCCTTGCGGATCACTTTACAAAACGGATGAACGGTGTCGGATAAGAGGTGTCTTTCCATGGCATATTACAAACCGATCCGTCTGCTTCCCTGCTATAAGGATTACCTTTGGGGAGGCAAGCGGTTGCATAAAGATTTCGGTAAGACCGATGCGCCCCGGATCATCGCTGAAAGCTGGGAAATGGCAGATCTGCCCGAGGGGCAGTCTGTAACCGAGGAGGGCATTCCCCTGTCCCAGCTTGCCGGTGACGACCCTGTCAAGTTCTGGGGCAGTCGCTGCGATAAAAATGAGTTTCCCATTATGGTCAAGCTGATCGATGCCGCCAAGGACCTTTCTATTCAAGTGCATCCGTCTGACCTGACCGCCCGGGAAGATCTGGGCGAAAAGGGCAAGGCGGAAATGTGGTATATTGTTGACTGTCAGCCGGACGCCTATCTGTATTACGGCTTTTCCCGTCAAATCAGCCGGGAAGAGTTTTTGCAGCGGGCGCAGGATGGCACGATCTGTGAGGTTTTGAACCGGGTGCCCGTACATAAGGGCGATGTGTTCTACATCCTCCCGGGTACGATCCATGCTCTCTGCGCCGGTGTTATCGTGGCAGAGTTCCAGCAAAACAGCGACACCACCTTCCGGGTCTTTGACTACAACCGCCCGGACGCAACCGGCCACTGCCGGGAGCTTCATCTGGAGCGGGCGGCAGAGGTCCTGGATTTCCATGCTACCGATCCGGACAAGCGCAGCATTTGCAACAGCGTCGAAACCGACGGCTATATCTTTTCGGAAATCTTCAGCTGCCAGTATTTTTCCGCATACAGCGCCCAGGTCCGTACCGAGATCCCGCTGATGTGCGACGGCGGCTCTTTCCACTATCTGCTGTGCGTGGAAGGTGAAGGCAGCATCGTCACCGAAGACTGCGACCATCCCATCAAGCCCGGCGACAGCTATTTCCTGCCAGCCTGCATGGGCAAATATAAGATCACGGGAGAATGCTACGTGCTTCTTTCCAAGTGTTAGGAGAAAACCATGAAAAAAACTGCGCTGATTATGGCCGGCGGACGGGGCGAACGTTTTTGGCCCAGAAGCCGTGTCAATCTTCCGAAACAGTTTCTTTCTCTTACCGGCGACGGAAAAACCATGATCCAGCTTACGGTGGAGCGCATCCTCCCACTGGTGGACATGGAGGATGTGTTCATTGCCACCAATGAACACTACCGCTCTTTGATCCGCCAGCAGCTGCCGCAGCTGCCGGAAGAGAATATTCTGTGCGAGCCTGTGGGCCGCAATACGGCGCCCTGCATCGGTCTGGGCGCGGAGCATATCGCCAAAAAATACGGCGATGCGCTGATGATGGTGCTTCCCAGCGACCATCTGATCAAGCTGGAGGATGCTTTCCGTCAGACCCTGACAGACGCCTGCGCCGTTGCGGAGCAAGGCGAGAATCTGGTCACCTTGGGCATCACCCCCGCCTACCCCGAAACCGGCTACGGCTACATCAAATTCAGCAAAAACGGCGCTTGCGGCAAGGCGCTTCCCGTGGAACGCTTTGTGGAAAAGCCCGATCTTCAAACTGCCAAAGAATATCTCGCTTCCGGACAGTATCTGTGGAACAGCGGCATGTTCATTTGGAAAGTCTCCTCTATTTTGGACAACATCCACCATTTCCTTCCTGATATGTATGACGGTCTTGAGACCATTGGTCACGCCATCGGCACAGCTCAAGAGGAAGGCATTCTCAAGAGCACCTTCGGCGGTCTGGAATCCGTTTCCGTGGACTACGGCATTATGGAAAAAGCGGAAAATATCTACACCCTGGCCGGTAATTTCGGCTGGGACGATGTGGGCTCCTGGCTGGCTGTGGAACGCATTCAGCCGGTCGATGACCGGGGCAACGCCGTCACAGGAAATGTGGTCAGCGTCAACACCCGCAACTGCATCATTCAGGGCACAGATAAGCTGATCGCCACCGTCGGTCTGGAAGACATGATCGTTGTGGACACGGAAGACGCCCTGCTGATCTGCCGCAAGGAAAACGCCGGCGAGATCAAAAAAGTTCTGGAAAATCTGAAAAACAACAATCAGAAGCAATATCTGTAACAACAAAAGAGACAAAAGGAGTTTACCATCATGAAGAAGGCACTTATCACCGGCATCACCGGACAGGACGGCTCTTATCTGGCAGAATTTTTGCTGGAGAAGGGCTATGAAGTCCACGGCATTATCCGCCGGGCCTCTTATCATAACACCGCCAATATCGATCACCTGATCGAAGCAAACAAGGTCAATCTGCACTATGGCGACATGTCCGATTCCGGCTGCCTGATCCGCCTCGTTGCCCAGATCCAACCCGATGAGATCTACAACCTGGCTGCCCAGAGCCATGTTGGCGTCAGCTTTGACGCCGCGGAGTACACCTCCGATGTGGACGCCATGGGTGTCCTGCGTGTGCTGGAGGCTGTGCACATCAACGGTCTGGACAAGAAGACCCGTGTTTATCAGGCATCTACCTCCGAGCTTTACGGCAAGGTGGAGGAATGCCCCCAGAATGAGAAGACTCCCTTCCATCCCTACAGTCCTTATGCGGTTGCCAAGCAGTTTGGCTTCTGGATGATCAAGGAATACCGTGACGCTTACGGCATTTTTGCCTGCAACGGCATTTTGTTCAACCACGAGTCCGAGCGCCGGGGCGAGGAGTTTGTTACCCGCAAGATCACCCGTGCCGCCGGCCGGATCGCCTGCGGCCTGCAGGACCATTTGGAGCTGGGCAACCTGGACTCTCTCCGGGACTGGGGCTACGCCAAGGACTATGTGGAATGCATGTGGCTGATCCTGCAGCAGGACGAGCCTGATGACTACGTCATCGCCACCGGCGTGCAGCACACCGTCCGGGAATTTACCACCCTGGCCTTCCGGCATGTGGGCATCCAGCTGGAGTGGAAGGGTGAAGGCATCGACGAAAAGGGTTACGATAAAGCTACCGGCAAAATGCTGGTCAGCGTCAATCCTCAGTGGTTCCGTCCCACCGACGTTGTCAACCTGTGGGGCGATCCCACCAAGGCCCGCACCAAGCTGGGTTGGGATCCCCAGAAGACCAGCTACGAGCAGCTGTGCGCCCTTATGGCCGAGCATGACCTGCAGCTGGCAAAGCAAGAGGCCAACGCATGAAGGCCCTGATCACGGGAAGCCTTGGCTTTGTGGGCAAGTATCTCCGCGCTGAGCTGGAGCAAAACGGCTATGAAGTAGTGGGTCTGGACATCCGTCCCGGAGAAGCTACCATCCAGGCCGATCTTTTGGACGCTGAGCAGATCCGCAGCATCATTGCAGCGCAAAAACCGGATGCGGTTTTTCATCTGGCAGGCCAGGCGGATGTGGGCAAGTCCTGGAAAATCCCTCAGGCGACCATGCAGATCAACGTGGTGGCTGCCATCAATCTGATGGAAGCCGCCCGTGCGTACGACAGTAACCTGCGCATGGTGCTGGTGGGCTCTTCCGATCAGTACGGCAATCTGGGTGCAGACGGCGTCAACGTCCACGAGGAGCTTCCTATGAAGCCCCAATCTCCCTACGCCATTTCCAAACGGGCGCAGGAAGAAATGGCAAAGCTTTACGTCCGCAGCTACGGCATGAATATCTGCATGACCCGCTCGTTTAACCACGGCGGCGCAGGCCAGCGCACCGGCTTCATGATCCCGGATTTTGCCTCCGGCATCGTCAATGTGGAGCGGGGACAGCAGGAATTTCTGTCTGTAGGCAACCTCACCTCCCGCCGGGATTTCACCCACGTCAAGGACGTGGTGCGGGCTTATCGGCTCATTGCCGAGAAGGGCCGCAAGGGCGAGGTGTACAACGTTGGCTCCGGCAAGACCTATTCTGCTCAGGAAGTGCTGGAGCTGCTGCTGAGCATGGCCAAGTGCCAGGTGCCTGTCCGGCAAGACAGCGCCAGAATGCGCCCCAGCGACACGCCTGAGATCTGCTGCAACCACCAAAAGCTCACAGATCATACCGGCTGGGAGCCGGAATTCAGCATGCTGGACATCGTAACCGACACGCTGAATTATTACAGAAGTTTATAAAATCTGCACCGGAGCAAATGCTCCGGTGCTTTTTTCTTTGAAAGTTGCATTTGGGGGTGCAACTTCGTTTTCCTCTGGGTTCATGGTTGAAACCAAAATAACAGGAGGTCAAACCATGAAAATTTACCATGAAATATCCATCGATCTGGCGCAAAGCGACGCTATGCTGCCCACCGTTGTGGGCGTAGAGGGCGACAGCGGCACCCATGTGCTGGAGCTGCATCTGCTGTGCGGCGGCGAAGCCTGGACCATTCCGGAGGATGCGTCTGTGCTGCTCAGCTATGTCCGTGCTGACGGTACCGGCGGCACCTATGACACTCTTCCCGACGGCGGGAAGGCTTGGCAGATCCGGGACAATGTCCTGTATGTGGAGCTGGCTCAGGCCTGCTTTGCTGTTCCCACCCTGCCACAGGAAGAAATGCGGCTTACCGTTACCCTGCTCCGGGACGATCAGCAGCTGACGACCCGGCGGATCGCTCTGGCAGTAGAGCGTAGCCTTATGGGCAGCGACGAGGAAAGCGCCGCCTACACAAGCCTTGTTTCTCTGATCCACCGGCACATCGGCGATCTGACCTTGCTGGAAACGGAAAACAAGGATGATCTGGTCGCCGCCGTGAACGAGGTGCTGGGAAAATGCCAGCAAAGCCTTGTATCGGTGGAAAGCGTACGGATTTCCGAATCCGGCGAGCTGCTGGTTACCCTTACCGACGGACAAGTTTTGAGCGCCGGCACGCTGGAGATTCCCAGCGCCGAAGGCGGCGTTTCCAGCGTTTGCGGCAAGTCGCCGGACAGCGCAGGAAATGTGGCCGTGACCGCTGAAGATGTGGCTGCTCTGCCCCTTTCCGGCGGCACCATGACCGGAGATGTTTCCATGGGCGGCCACACCGTAACCGGCCTTGCCGACCCGGTAAATGATACCGACGCCGTTTCCAAGGCCTGGGTGGAAAGCTACTGCAGCAACAACAGCGACAGCAACAGCGGCAATGACAGCGGCGCAAGCGCCGAATGCACTGCCCTGCACGTAAATCCCAATCTGCTGGACAACTGGTGCTTTATCTGTCCTGTGGACCAGCGCGGTCAAGGCGAATATTCCGGTATCGGATACGGCTTTGACCGTTGGGTGGGCACTTCCAGGGCTTCTACCTATCTTTCTTCCGGAACGCTGGTGCTGACCTGTCAAAAAACCTACTCCACCCTCAGCCAGTTCATTGAAAATCCCACCATGCTAAGCGGCAACACCGTCACCGTTTCCGCCCTGCTCACCGCCAACACAGGCGGCTTCGTTCTTGCGCTGGAGCGTGTCCGCAACGGCGATGTTGTCACACTGAGCCAGGCGCTTTCTGACGAGAGCGGCCTTGTCAGCTTCACTTACACGCTGGGTGCCTATGACCTTGAAGACGGCGACAAGCTTCGTGTGTCCATGGGTAACAGCAGCAGCTCCTACGACCAGTACCAGATCGTAGGTGTCAAGCTTGAGATCGGCTCTCAGCAGACTCTCGCCCACCAGGTAAACGGCGCCTGGCTGCTCCGGGAGTTGCCCAACCACGCCCAGCAGCTGCAGCGGTGTCAGCGGTATTTCCAGATCTTCCGCACGAGCGATCTGCGTCCTGAGTATGCCGCAGATTTCCGGCCCACCCTGGCCGCAGAACCCAGCTTTTCCACCATCGACATTGGCGGCGAAACCTACTATGCCGCCAGCGCAGAGCTTTGATCTTTCAAAGATGCGCTTTTCTTTCCAGTTTTTGTGACGTTTTCCGAAAAGAAACAATCATATTTCGCCTCAAAAGGGCAAAGCTATGTTTGCGGAAAGAAAATGCTTTCTTCGGAAAGTATGTTCTTCCGATAGAAAGCAAAAAAAGGAGAGAAAATGATATGAAGAACAACAACCAGATCAACGTTCCCCAGGCACGTGAGGCAATGGACAAGTTCAAGATGCAGGCTGCTTCCGAGGTTGGCGTGAATCTGACCAACGGTTACAACGGTCACCTGACCTCCCGTGAAGCCGGCTCCGTCGGCGGCCAGATGGTCAAGAAAATGATCGAAGCTTACGAGCAGGGTCTGCAGTAAAGTAAAAAGAAGGTGGCAGGAAATATCCTGCCACCTTTTTTCGTTTTTACACGATGATAATGTCGATGGTTCTGTCCTTGATGGTGATCTTGTCCACATCGATCTGAAGCGCCACTTCATCACCCACCTGGCCATCGTATGCCGCAACAATGGTTTCACCGTTGCGCCGGCACTGGGCATAGCGGATATAGCCATAATCCTCGATCTTTGTGACCGTGGCACGCATGGCGTTTTCCGCCATTTTTTCGTCGCTCCAGGGCTGCGCTGTCACAGCGGAAGCATCGAAAGCGTAGTTCAGCGGCGTTCTGAATATCTTCGTTCCCTTACAGCTGAAGAGCTTTTCGCAAATTCTGTTGGAGGGAAGCAGCTTATGTCCGGCAAAGTGCATATAGAACTCATAGTTCTTTCTGTCGACCTTTTCCTTGGTGAAGTCGCCGTCAATAGAGTTGAGAGTATTGGCCGGCGCAATGCCGCAGGCAGGAATGGAGATCTTACACATATCCACGCCAAAGGAGACCTCAGCGCCCACTTCAAATCTGGGATCACACGCTTCCAGAGAGAACAGCGTTGTGCCGTTGACGTCCAGGAAGTACAGAGTCTTGCCTTCAATGCGCTCGATCCACTGGATCTTCGCCTTGCCGGTACCCTCGCCCAGAGTCAATGCGGAAACAGGCATAATCAGCTCCACATTCTCGTGGTCACCTTCGATGGCGATGGCCGGAGGCGGTGTGAAGCTTTCGCCGGCGATCTTGATGGTATTGCCTGCGATGCTCACATTGGTGATATTCTCTTCCGGAATGCGCTTGCGGATGCTCTGCTCGGTCTCCTTGTCGAAGGTATGGAACTTGCGTCTTGTGATCTCAATGTCGATCACATCGCCGGAATGGATGCAGGCATCGGCATCGGCCTTGATGATGATCTCGCCCTGAGGATCCAGCGCATTTTCGGTGTTCAGGTTTGCATAGATCAGCATTTCATTGCCCAGCACCTCAACAACGGAAACCAGTGCCTTGGCGGCAGACCACTGCTCTTTATCATTGGCCTCGGGGTCAGCCACACGGACATCGTCGGGTCGGACACCGAAGACCACCTTTTTGCTGCCGTCCATGTATTTCAGGGGGATCTTATCCGCCTGACGGTACTGCATTTCGATGGTGGTTCCGCAGTCCAGACGGAAATAGACATTCTCGCCCTTCTTTTCCAGCACGCCCTCAAAGAAGTTCATCTGGGGCGTTCCGATAAAGCCGGCAACGAACATATTGTCCGGATACTTATACAGGTTCATGGGGGTATCGATCTGCTGGATGAAGCCATCCTTCATAACCACGATGCGGGTACCCATGGTCATGGCTTCCACCTGATCGTGGGTGACGTAGATAAAGGTGGTACCCAGACGCTGATGCAGACGGGAAATCTCTGCACGCATGGCGGCACGGAGCTTTGCGTCCAGATTGGACAGCGGCTCGTCAAAGAGGAAGACCTTGGGCTGACGGACGATGGCACGACCCAGCGCAACTCTCTGGCGCTGACCGCCGGAAAGGGCCTTGGGCTTTCTTTCCAGATACTCGGTAATGCCCAGAATCTCCGCAGCCTCGGTGACCTTCTGATGGATGATGTCCTTGGGAACATGAGCAGTTCTCAGGGCAAAGGCCATGTTTTCATAGACACTCAGATGGGGATACAGCGCATAGTTCTGGAACACCATGGCGATGTTTCTGTCCTTGGGCTCATAATCGTTGACGATCTCATCTCCGATCTGCAGCTCACCGGCGGTGATCTCCTCCAGACCTGCGATCATGCGCAGAGTGGTGGATTTGCCGCAGCCGGAAGGGCCGACAAAGACGATAAATTCCTTGTCCTCAATATCCATGCAAAAATCGTTGACCGCTTTGACATGGCCGTCATATACTTTGAAAATATGTTTAAGCGATAAGCTTGCCATTATATTTTCACCTCATCATTTCATAATTACGATGGAATACGGCGGAAGCACCAGCGTTCCGTCCTTGTATTCCGCTTTTTTGGAATTGTCGATGTAAAGGTCACCGACGATTTCGCTGCAGCCGAGGCTGCTATCCAGCGCTACCGTCTGCTCCCATTCGTCCATGTTAAACACAATGGTGATCTTCTCGTCGCCATAGGTCTTGGTGACGATGCAAATATAGGAATTCCCCTCAGGAGAATGGTTTTCTACCACACCTCTTGCGATAGACGGGAACATATTGCGCAGCTGCATGGCTCTTTTGTAGTAATTTAGGATGCTGTTTTTGTCCGCCTGCTGCTCTGCCACAGAGGGATAGAGGTAGCTGCTTTCATCCACAGGGGTATTTTCCGGAGAAATGAAGCAATGACCCTCGTAGATGTTTTTCGCCTGCCACTTCATGGCGATGCGCTTTGCAGGGTCGGAATTGTTGCCGCCCTTGCTGAGCATGCCGATCTCTTCGCCGTAGTAGACGAAGCAACCGCCGTTCATCATAGCCAGCACGCCGCCTGCCATCTTTACCCGTTCCTCGCCCGGCATAAAGCTGCCCGGGCGCATGGTATCGTGGTTGCCCAGGAACGGAGCAAGGATGCCGGTGGTGTAGGTCTCCTGCAGCTTCATCATCAGACTGCCCAGCGCTGCGCCGTTATTTTGCTTGACCAGCGTGGGAATGGTGCCGGTGGCCTGCGCTCCCGTGAACAGGAAGAAGGAATCACAGCCGCTTTCATAATACTGATTGATGGCAAAGTCGGAGCCGACCCATGCCTCGCCTACGATGTAGGCATCTTCCTTATACTTTTTCGCCTCGGTATTGACCCAGGAAAGGAAGCTGACATTGTTGGGAACAGAGCCGGTATAGTAGCTGGTCACCGCGTCCAGCCGGAAGCCGTCCACATTGTGGTCTACCAGCCAGTATTTCATGATGTCGGAGATCTCCGCTCTTACACCCTCGCTGTTGAGATTCAGGTCGGGCATGCCGCTCCAGAATCTTGCTTCGTAATAATACTTTGTTCCCGAAACCGGCTCGTAGCTGGTTTCCTTTTTGGTCTGGAAATTATAGTAATCTCCGTATTTTCCGCCGGGCTGGCCGTTTTCCTTAATGTAACTGCAAGCCTCTTTGAACCAGGGATTATCCGTGCTGGTATGATTCAGCACCAGATCCAGAATCACCCGGATGCCCCGCTTATGGGCCTCGTCGATCAGCTTATCCAGATCCTCCAGCGTGCCGTAATCGGGGTCGATGGCATAATAGTCGTTAACATCATATTTGTGGTAGGTGGGCGACGGATGGATGGGCATGAGCCAGATACCGTTGAAGCCCATCTCCTTGATGTAATCCAGCTTTGCGGTCACGCCGTTTAAGTCGCCGATACCGTCATTGTTGGTATCCCAGAAGCTGCCTACATAGATCTCGTACCAGTTTCTGTACTTATCGTCGATGATGTTCAGCTGCACCTGTGCTTCCTCCTCTTCCCCCTTGCAGCCGGCAAACAGGGAAACGCACATACATAAAAGAAGCAGCAGGGCAAGGATTTTTGTGCTGCGTTTATTCATAGCGCCACCTTAGCCCTTTACTGCGCCGCCGGTGACACCCTCAACATAGTATTTCTGCAGCCACATAAACAGCAGCGTAATGGGCGTTGCAACCACAACCGCTGCCGCGCAGAAGGTGGTGAAATACTGCTGGATCATCTCACGCTCCAGCCACTTGTACATGCCCAGCGATACGGTGTACATGCCCACATCCGGCACGCCGGCCATGATGAATGACACGAAAATGTAGTCACACCAAGGGGAAATGAAGCTGGTAAGAATGGTGTAGATGACGATGGATTTACTCAGGGGCAGGATGATCTTGCGGAAGGTCCGGAAGCGGGATGCGCCGTCGATTCTGGCGGCTTCGTCCAGCGATTTCGGCACAGTGTCGAAAAATCCCTTGGCAATATAGTAGCTCAGCGCCGCACCGGCGGAATACACAAGAATCAGGCTGGTGAGGGACTGATAATTGTCAGGAAGCAGGATCTTCAGCAAGAAATAAACTGCGGACATGGACATAAAACCCGGGAACATGCCCATAATGAGCATGGCGTTCATCATCGGCTTTCTTGCCTTGAACTTCATGCGGGAGAAGGCATAGGCAACCGAGAGGACGAAAATTGCGGTGATGGCGCAGGAACACACCGCTACCAGCAATGTATTGCCATACCATCTCAAAAACGGGGTTTCCGTGAAAAGCCGCTTGTAGTTATCCAGCGTCCAGGTCTGGGGGAAGAAGGTAGGCGACCATGCGCCCGGCTCGCCACGGAAGGACTGGATCAGCAGATAAATCAGCGGGATGATCCAGATAATGGACAGAATGGTCAGGAAGATCTGGCCGGTGGTGTCACCGAAAAGACGCCAGAATTTCATGCCCACACGGCGCTTTTTTGTCGGCATCTTGGGAAGGCTCTCTTCCAGCTTGTCGATCTCACGCCACTTGTCGCCCATTTGGGCATCGGTAAGCTGTTTCATATTCTTACTCATTGGAAATTATCCTCTCCTTTCACCGCAGAGGACTTATTGTACACAACAAGACTGAAGGTTGCGGAAATTACGAACACCAGAATACCGATCACAGAAGCAAGCTTATAGTCACGGTCAACGCCCAGCGACAGCTTGTAGAGCCAGGTGATCAGCAGGTCGGTGCCCTTTGCGCCGTCGGTATAGAGCAGGTTGTTGCCCGGACCGCCGCCGCTGAGCAGATAGATCACATTGAAGTTGTTGATATTGCCGATAAACTGGGTGATCAGGTAAGGACCGGTCACGAAGAGCATATACGGCAGCGTGATCTTGAAGAATCTGCGGGCAGGAGATGCGCCGTCAATACGGGCAGATTCATAAAGATCCGCAGGAATGTTCATCAAAATGCCGGAGCACATCAGCATACTGTAGGGCACGCCGATCCACATATTGACCAGAATGATGCAAATGCGGGTGGTGGTGATGTCCAGACCGAACTGCAGATGATGACCGAACAGATTTTCAATGAACTGGGTGATGATCCCGCCGCCGGAGCCAAATGTGCCGCCGCCTGCATCCAGCATCTTGGACATGATCAGCAATGACACGAACTGAGGAACGGCGATGGTGGCAACAAACAGAGTCCGATACAGCTTTTTCAGCTTGATTCCCTTTCTGTTGATGAGCATAGCAAGGAGCATGCCGCCGAAATAGCTGGTAAAGGTGGCAAAGAATGCCCAGATCAGGGTCCAGGAAAGGACTCTCCAGAAGGTGTCGCCCAGCTCGGAATCGGTGGCAAACAGCTTTCCGAAGTTCTCAAAGCCCACCCATTGGAACAGTCTTGCCGGTGCTTCGTGGGCTGCATCGTAGTTGGTGAACGCAATTAAGATCATGGTCACCAGAGGAACGACGGTAAAGACAAACAGGCCTACCATAGGCAGGCTCAGCAGGGTGACATGGAACTTGCCGTCCAGCATATTGGACACATCCCGCTTTAGGCTGTCCGGCCTTCTGCCGATAACACGCATCTGCTCCAGCTCATAGCTTTCACGGACAGAGCCCATATAGCAGGCGATGAAAAATGCGATGACAAATATACTCAAAATTCCATACAAGACGATATGGAAAGAATTGTCGCCGAGAACAGTCACATATTCGCCGAGGTTGTCATCCCAGACACCGGAGGTGCTGGTCTCCACTCTGCCGACGTTGCCGCCGGTAAAGAAATTCTCGAAGAACATGGGCAGGTATTTTCCGCCCAGCAGGAGCATATACAGTGCAAATGCCACCTGAAGCAGGAAATACAGAATACCTCTTCCGGTCTGGCCACGGGTCACATGACCTGCACCCATAATGAAGTAAGAGGATTTGGTAAGCAGATTGCCGTAGTAGAAATTCAGGGCAAAATCCTTCAGCCCCGTTCCGATACCACGGAAAAACGAAACGATGGCGGCGGCAACCCCTTTGACGAAGTCCCTCACGCCGCAGCCAAGATTGCGGAAAAACTTTTTGGTCTTATAGATCAGCTTTCCCCAGGCTGTTAATTTGTAGTATGTGAGATCCAAAATACGACCCCCTTCATAGCGATTGTTCTTTCAAACCCGCAGGTTTAAAAAATAGTGGGCAAGGCTTGCCCTGCCCACTATTCAGTGCCTAAACGCAATGGAAACGGCAGATTATTCGCCCTTGATACCCTTCACGCAAGCATCCAGGTATTCCTGCAGTCTTGCGTCAGTCTGCTCTTCTCTGGTTTCAGTGAGGAAAGGCGTGATCATAGCGCCCATGGGAGTCCAGTAGTTGCCGGGAACGCCCTTCTGAGGACGGTTGAGCTGTGCCTGCTGCAGGATCACGGAGATAACGGGATCGTTCTGGACAGCATCGGTAGCGATAGCGTTCTTGTTGGTGGGGCCGAAGCCACGGACCTGATGACGCTTGATCTGGTTCTGCTCGTTGGTCAGCCATGCGGCCAGCTTGTGAGCCTCACCCTTGTTCTGGCTGAAGTTGTTGACGCCGATCAGCTTGTAGCCGGTGAAGCCGGACAGCTGAGTCTGGGTGCCGCCGATGTTAGCGGTAGGCAGGACGCAGACGCCCATGTTGTCGCCCAGCAGGTCCTGAATGGACTTCAGGTTCCAGATGCCGGTAACGGCTGCTGCAACGCTGCCGTCGGTGAAGCCGGCGATGATCTTGGAGTCGTCGGTGTTGACCACCAGAGCGCCGTTGCTGTCGTAGTAGTAGTCACGGATGGACTGAATGACCTTCAGGCCGTCGGCGTTGTTGAAGTTGATGTCAACGCCGGTCTGGTTCATATTGTCATCATAGTGGACAGTATAGCCCAGAGAATCGATGGCAAAGAAGAAGCTGGACAGATACCAACCGTCATCGTTGAGCTTGAAGTGGACGGTCTTGTTGGCTGCCTGTGCGCCTGCGATCAGGCCGTCCAGAGTTGCCAGCTGGGAAGGATCGGAGTAGACGCGCTTGTCGTAGTAAACAAAGTAGTTGTTGTCGCCGGTCATGGGGTAAGCATAGAGCATATCCACGCCGCCGATCTTCAGGGTAGCTGCATCAACGGAGTCGGCAGTGTTGTTGGCGATGGTCTCGGTTTCCAGTGTGCCGCCAACTCTTGCCAGAGCGCCACCGGTGTAGAGCTTGTTGATCTGGTCGCTGGCGAAGGAGAACACGTCGGGGCCGGAGGTAACGTCGTTGAGGACCTTATCTGCGGCATCGCCTTCGCCCTGAACACCAAACAGGAACTTATAGGTATTCTGGGGATTTGCAGCTGCGTAAGCAGCGCACATTTCCTTGATCATTTCCTGGTCTTCCTGAGAAGCCCAGACGGTCAGGGTGATCTTCTCACCGCTGCCGGCAGCTTCCTGATTGCTGCAGCCCACAAACAGAGCGCTGCACATAACCGCAACCAGAAGCAGAGCAATAATTCTACTGAATTTCATATTCTTCTCCTTAAAAATACAATTCTTGGTCCGGTGACAAGTTGCGGGGTGGGGCATAGCCCTACCCCGCAACGGTTTCGTTTTTCAACTTACTTCTTGGTAGCGGTGACCACTTCGCCGTTCAGGGCGATGGTGTAGGTGCCGGTGGAGCCGATGATGACGTTGTCGCCATTGGTCTCGTTGCCGTACCAGGTGATAGCGCCGGTCTCGTCGACCTTGATGATCTTCACAGCGGAGATCTGGTCAGCGCCCAGCCAGTCAGCCTTATCCTTCTCGGTCCAGGTGTAGTCGATGGAGACGGTGGAGCCGGAAACATTGATCTTGTTCTGGGATTCTGCTCTCCAGGTGTCGCCGTCGCCGATGGTGCCAACCAGGAAGTAGCCTTCCAGCTTGGTAGCCACCAGCTTGCCGCCCTTGGTGAAGTCGGAAGCATCATTCAGAGTCAGAACCAGCTCGTACAGACCGTAGGAGTCAACGGTGACGTTGTCGCCGTTTTCAGCATTGCCGAACCAGATGTCAGCATCCCAGCCTGCGTAGCCGTAAACAGCCTTGCATGCGCCGACGAAGCCGGTCATCCAGGAAGCATCGGTATCAGCCTCGACGAAGGTGTAGTATGCCTTGTAGGTGGTGTCGTTGACCTTCTCGAACTCGATGCCGGAGCCGCAGTTCCAGAACTGGCCGCCGTTGACAACGCCTGCCAGCCAGAAGGACTTGGCAACTGCCTCGATGGTAGCGGTGTCGCTGGCTACATTGTAAGAGATCTTGTAAACGCCGGCGGCGAGAGCCAGGTTGCCGTCTGCATTCCAAGTGCCGCAGTTGTCCTTCACGGTGATTGCGCCTTCGCCGTACCACTTGTCACCAATCTTGTTGCGCAGCTTGATCTGCTCTTCCTTGGTGATGTTCAGCAGGAAGGAGAAGTTCTCCTTGGTGTCGTCAGCCGCCATCTTGAAGTCGTCGCTGAAGTCCCAGTTGGAAACAGTGCCGCAGACAAACATGTCATGGGTTTCCTGCAGGGCATCCTTCTTCTCGACCAGCTCGAAGGTGATCTGGTTGTCAGCGGGATGGTCGGGATAAGTGGTGTAGGTGATCTTGTAGACACCGTCCTGACCCTCTGCCAGGAAGATGTTCCAGGTCCAGTATTCCTTGTTGAACTCGTCGTGGCCTTCGAAGATCACGTTGCCGGCAGCGTCCTTAACGGTTGCGAACTTCTTGTCGGCAGCAGTGTAGGTGTTCTTGTCGTATCTGTTGGTACCGTCAGCGTACTCAACGCCGGGAACATAGCCGATACCGACCTGGCCGTCGTATGTACCGCCGTAGCAGATCTGGAATGCATCGCCTGCGTACATTAGGATCTCGATCTCGTAGACATTGGCGCCTGCGGTCTCGGTCTTGGTCATAACCAGGTTCTGCATGGAGTTGTCATGATTCCAGCCGCTCTTCTTCATGTCACCGGAGCCGGTGCCGATCAGATAGTAGGACTTGGTATCCTCAACATAAACGTTGCTGGTGAACTTTGCGAAGATGTCGGTATCTTCGTTGATGGGCTTTGTGAAGTCAAAAGCCTGGGTCAGAGAAGCCTCTGCAAACCAGCCGGTGAAGTCCTTGCCTTCAACAGCATCGGGGGTCCAGGAAGCGATGGTGGAGCCCTTGGCTACCTTTTCTTCCTTCAGAAGCTTGCCACCCTGGTACCAGGATACGGTTACCTGCTCGCCGGTGGGTGCGCAACCTGCGAAAACGCCCAGGGACAGAGAAAGAACCAGTACCAGTGCAATTACAGATAAAATTCTTTTCATTGGTTTTCCCTCCAAAAAAATAATAGAATTTGTTCTCGCAGTACGCACATCCGCCGTCTGCAAGCATCAAATTGCATATAGAAATTATACTAAAATTTGCCCCCATAGTCAATATTTATTAACATCTCTTGTAGTATTTCAACAATCTGCACAAAACAAGCCTGTTTATTTTGTGCAGATCGCCCGTTCCTTTGTTGCTTTTGTCGGCAAGACAGGCGGCCTTTTTTTGGAAGGCCGCCTGCGGTGGACATTATCGAATGTTATTTGCTGCCATAAACGCTGTCGTTTACATACACCCGGATGCCGACAGAGTCCACCGTAACAGAGCCGGTTACTGTGCCAAGGCTCTCGGCGCCAGCTTGGTCGGAGTCCGCCACCAGCGTCCAGTTGCCGGTGAGGGTGTGTGTTACAGCCTCTGCGGTGGGGTTAAGGATGACCATCGCCTTGCCGCCGGCATGATTATCAAAGGTAATGGCCGCTGCGCCGTCACCCAGCTCCGTGCAAGACACAGCGGTGTTGGTGGTGGTGAAGATGCCGAAGGCCTTGCGCATCTCGATTAGACCCTTGTAATACAGCATGGTCTGATACTGGGCAGACTTGCCGTCCAGAACGGACCAGTTGATGTTATTGACCGCATCGCTGGATTTATAGCTGTTGTGGTCATAGCCGCCTGCGCCGTCAGGCTTGGTGCGAAGCATCTCCTCGCCCGCCTGCCAGAAAGGCGTACCCTTGGAGATCATCAGGATGGCTGCGCCCAGCTTGTTCATTTCTACTCGCTGCGCATCGGTGGCATCCGGTGCAGAGATCAGCAGCTTATCCCAGAGAGTATTGTTGTCATGGGCGCTCATATAGTTGATGACCATGGAATTTTTCACCGTCCAGCCCATGCCTGTGCCGATACCGCCCTTGATGCCGAAGATGACATTTTCCAGCATGCCCTTGCCGTTGCCGTTGATATAGCCGGTGGCAGTGGTGGTGAACACGCTGCCTTTCAGACCGTCACGGATCACATCGTTGAATACCGCAATGCCACCAATGGCGCTGCCGGTGGGGTTGATCTTGCTGATCTGGGTCTGGTTTGCCTGCGGGCTCTGGTCGATGGTAGAGCCCATAGTCCAGCCCTCGCCGTAGATAATGGCGTTGGGGTTGATGGTATGGACTGCAGACTCCACTTCCTGCATGGTCTGCAGATCGTGCAGACCCATCAGGTCAAAGCGCAGGCCGTCCAAATTGTATTCCTCCACCCAGTAGGCGGTGGACTCCACCATGAACTTGCCGAACATATACCGCTCGGAGGCAGTATCGTTGCCGCAGCCGGAGGCAGAGGAATTTGCGCCGGTGGGTGTGTATCTGTAATAGTAGTAAGGAACGATCTTATTGAAGGAGCTGTTGGCATCGTAGGTATGGTTATAGACTACATCCATCACAACGCCGATGCCGGCTTCGTGGAGCGACTGCACCATCTTCTTGAATTCGGTGATTCTGGTGGCGCCGTTATAAGGATCTGTAGAATAGCCGCCCTCGGGAACATTGTAGTTCTTGGGATCGTAGCCCCAGTTGAACTGGGCATCGGGATTGGCTTCGTCCACGGTTGCATAGTCATAAACCGGCAAAAGATGCACATGGGTAATGCCCAGCTGGGTCAGATAATCGATGCCCACCGGCTGGCCGTGCTCGTTGGTAAGGCCCTTTTCGGTGAAGGCAAGATACTTGCCCTTATACTGAGAGCCGGCGATCTTGTTGGAGAAGTCACGGACATGGACCTCCCAGAGCACAGCCTCGGAATAATTGGAGATCGGCTCGGCGTTGAGCTTGTCATTTTCCCAGCCGGCAGGATCGGTCTTGGAAAGATCCACCACCATGCCCCGGTTGCCGTTCAGGCCGGCTGCCTTGGCATAGGGATCCACCGCTTCCTGCGTACCCACAGAGGTGGTGACGGTGTAGGTATAGTAAGTGCCGTGGCCGCATGCTTCCGTATGGGCCCAGACGCCCTTTTCGCCCTTGACCATATCCACGGTCTTATAGGCTTCGCCCTCATGACCGGAAGTGAAGAGGTTCAGCACCACCTTGGATGCGGTAGGTGCCCACAGCTTGAAGGTGGTATTGCTGCCGCTGATGACAGCGCCAAGATCGTTGCCGCTGTAATGATAGTTCTCTGCGAAATATTCGCTGTCGAAGATCTTGGTGGGGACCACCGGCTTTTCGCCGTAGCCTTCGATGACCACGCGGTAGCTCTTGGAAAGATCCAGAGTCTCATCCACCTCGATCACGCCGTTTACCACTTCGTTGCCGATGGAGGAAATATCCACCACGGTCAGCTCCTTGTCGCCCTCGTAAACCTTGACCTGGCTGTAGCTGGTGATGGCGACCTTGGGGGTTAGGCTGTATCTGATTTTATGCTCACTTTCCATGCCCGCAAGGGTAAATCTCTTGATCTGTGTCAACGTCTTTCCTCCGTCATTGCTGGTATACTGGGCAGAATCGCCGGTTTTCAGCCAAATGAAGGTCTCCTCGCCGTCGAGAACCGCAAATCTGTCCTCGCCGTAGTCCTTGGTGGCATCGCCCCATGCGCTTCCGCCGGGATCGGAGCAGTCTCTGCGGACGATAAAGCCCACCTGCTCAATGCCCACCGGCACATTGATGACCGCCTTTGCGCCGTACTCACAATCGTGCAGAAGATAGCCGGAGCCTTCCTTGCCATCCCACCATACCCATACGTCGCAATTTTCGATCTCGCCGGGATAGGTCCAGTAGAAGGTGATCTGATTATAGCCTTCCTCTTTCGGGATGGTATATTCGCCTTCCGGCGGACGCCAGCCGTCAGTGGGCTTCTCCGTGCTTTCCGGCGCTGTGCATGCTGCTAAGGAAAAGCACATGGCCAGCACAAGGATCATGGAAATGATGCGAATTGTCTTTTTCATTGTTTTTCCCCTTTCTTTTTCCTCTCTTATTTACGGCGCTTTGTTTTTACCGCCATCTGGGTGATCTTCCTGCGAAGCGCTTTGGTATTGTATCGGGGCGAAATGCGCCAGCCCCAGTTGCCCTCTGCCGTGGCAGGGGTGTTCATTCTTCCCTCTTCGTTGGAAAGCTCCAGATAATCCTGCATGGGAACTACCGCCAGATTGGCGCAGCTGCGCAGGGCAAATTCGATCAGGTCGTAGGTGCGGCTTTGTCCCTTGATATGGGGACATTCCCTGTTAAACCGCTCCTTTGCCTCGCCGGAGATGCTGGCCTGCCATGTGTATGTACAGTCCGAATCGTGGGATGCGGAGTAGACCACGCAGTTTTTCGTTTCATACATCCGGGGCAGATACTCGCTGTCTTCGTCATAGAACGCAAAATGGAGCATCTTCATGCCGGGGAAGCCGCTGTCGGCCAGAAGCGCACGCACATCGTCGGTGATAAAGCCCAGATCCTCGGCAATGACCTTTGCCTTGGGATAGACCTTTGCGATGGTGCGAAAAAGCTCGATGCCCGGTGCGCTGTCCCATTTGCCGTTTTTGGCGGTTTCTTCGCCGTAGGGAATGTTATAGTAGCCGGCAAAGCCGCGGAAATGGTCGATGCGCAGAATGTCGTAGAGCTTGAAGGCCAGACCCACACGCTCCGTCCACCATGCAAAGCCGTCTTCTTTCATCCGCTCCCAGTTATAGATGGGATTGCCCCAAAGCTGACCGTCGGGGCTGAAGCCGTCGGGCGGACAGCCGGCGACCACGGTAGGATTATAATTTTCATCCAGCAAAAACTGCTCGGATGCCGCCCAGACATCCATGGAATCGTGGGCAACATAGATGGGCATATCGCCGATGATGCGGATGCCGCATTTGTGGGCATGGTCCACCACAGCGCGCCACTGTCTGTCAAATTCAAACTGCACCCAGCGCCAGAAGGACATTTCGCCCTCAAATTCTGCCTTGCGCTCCAGCGCCTTTTTGTAGTCACGGTGCTCCTGACTCCAAAGTGTCCACGGGGCGTAGCCATAATAGGCCTTCAGGGCCATAAACAGCGCATACTTTTCCAGCCAGCTTTCATTATTGCGGACGAATTTGCGGTATTCCCCGTCCGGTACGAAGCGGCTGTGGGCAAGGCGCAGCGCCTTATAGCGCATTTGGAAAAGCCGGCCGTAATTGACCAGTCTGGAGCTGTCTTTTTGCTCCTCCAGCTCTTCTTTGGTCAGCAGCTTCTGCTTTGCCAGAATATCCAGGTCGATGAAATAGGGATTGCCAGCCACGGAAGAAGGCGACTGATAGGGGCTGTCGCCGTAGGAGGTGGGATT
>JAZQJO010000078.1:0-31923 GCA_045541695.1 Faecousia sp. | reverse complement strand
AACTGTGCATAGGCATGGAGCACTACCTCGGAATCGGAATGGCTGATAAATTGATGACCAAGTTTCAGCAGTTCCTCCCGAAGCTCCGTGGTATTGTACAGCTCTCCGTTGTAAATCAGAATATAACGTTCCTGCCCCTGATCCAACACCATGGGCTGTTTTCCCTTCGCCGGATCGATCACCGCCAGACGACTGTGGAGCAGACAGCAATCTTCCTTCCGGTAAATGCCGCTCCCATCCGGACCCCGGCGGGCCATGGTAGAGAGCATTGCTTCTGTGACTTGCGGATCCGCCTCCAGTCCCAGCATCCCGGCAATTCCACACATTCTCCATCACATCCTTTCCAATATGGCTATTCTATGCATGAACATAAGAATAATTTCGTCTGCCACCATCCATACTTTTGCACATTCTCAGAATGCCCGGCATATTCTGTTTCGAATGAGAAAGGAGTGACCCTATGAGTGCAGTTGGTTACATACAAGTCCATGCCTACACCAGTAAAGCCCGACTTCCGCTAAAGGATGTTGCGGTGACCGTTACGGCAGAAGATGGTACAGCCATTGCCATGCGGCTCACAGACCGAAGCGGGCAAATTCCTCCCATAGAGATCCCGGTTCCGGACAAATCCGAAAGTCAAACTCCCGACGCCGGTGAGCGGCCCTTCGCGGTTGTGAATCTCTACGCCAGAACCAAAGGCTTTGAGCAAATTGAAAACGAAAATCTTCAGGTTTTTGCCGATACTACCACGGACCAGAATCTGGAATTCATTCCCTTGTCGGAACTTCCCGATGCATGGAACCAGACCGTGATTTTCGACACACCGCCCCAGAATCTGTAAGGAGGTGAACCATGCCCCCCGTTATTCCCTATATTCCTGCCCAGATCACCGTCCATTTAGGACCGCCCAGTGCTTCCGCTGCCAATGTGACGGTGAGCTTTTCCGACTATGTGAAAAATGTGGCCTCCAGTGAGATCTATCCTACCTGGGATGAAAGTGCCCTTCGGGCAAACATTCTGGCCATTGTATCCTTCGCCCTCAACCGGGTGTATACAGAATTTTACCGAAGCCGGGGCTATGATTTTGATATCACCAACTCCACCGCTTATGACCAGTTCTTCGTCAATGGGCGGAGCTTCTTTACCAATATCGAGCGGCTTGTGGATGAGCTCTTTAACGATTATCTCCGCCGTCCGGGATTTGTGGAGCCATTGGCTGCAAAATTCTGCAACGGAACGACTGTCACCTGTCAGGGGCTAAGCCAATGGGGCAGCCAGAATCTTGCCCAGCAAGGTTACACATCCACCCAGATCCTGCGGAACTACTACGGTAATGTTGAGATCGTGAACAACGCACCGATTCGTGGCATTACCTCTTCTTATCCCGGAACGGCCCTGCGCCGTGGCAGCAGCGGACCCAATGTGGTGATCATACAAGTGGAATTAAACCGCATTTCCCGGAATTATCCCGCAATTCCCAAGCTTGCTTCTGTGGACGGCATTTTCGGCAGCCGGACGGAGGAAGCAGTTCGCAGATTCCAGGAGATCTTCGGTCTGACACCGGACGGGATCGTAGGAAAGGCCACCTGGTACGCCCTTGTGAGGCTTTATACCTCGGTTACCCAGCTGTCGGAGCTTCGCAGCCAGGGTCAGCAATTTTATAATATCAGCTGGGAATATCCCAATTCTCTGGTCGAGGGCGATACCGGCGACAAGGTGCG
The DNA here is from genome assembly GCA_045541695.1 of Faecousia sp. Lineage (GTDB taxonomy): Bacteria > Bacillota > Clostridia > Oscillospirales > Oscillospiraceae > Faecousia. The sequence continues at coordinate 30,202 of JAZQJO010000078.1, read as the reverse complement.
GCATCTGCAATATATGCTTTCTGTGCTTTCTGCCTACATTCCCGAGATTCCGCCCATCAACGTGGACGGAATCTACGGCCCGGCAACAACCGGCGCTGTGACCGCTGCCCAAAGGTGGTTTGGTCTGCCGGAAACAGGTCGGGTGGATGCCCAGACCTGGGATGAGATCTACGATCAGTTTGCCGGAATTGAAAACCGCAGCTTTTTGGAGGTTACTCCCACAGCCGGTACGGTTGCAGCATTCACTGGCAGCCAGCCACGGCAACGCAACACGCAAAATACCACCATAACCCAATCCCCCGGCCGAAACCTGCAAATGGGTCACCAGGACCCGCCCAGACAGGAGGTAACTGCATGAAACCGGATGTATTTTTCCTTGGCAGACCCATTCGCAGCCTGCAAACCATGCTCCGTGTCATTGGTGAGCAGCAGGAGCTTGATACCACTGTTGTGCCCGATGGCATTTACGGACAGCAGACCATGGCCGCCGTGTCCCGCTTTCAGCGCAGCGCCGGCCTGCCTGTTACCGGAGTGACCGACCAGGCCACCTGGGATGCAGTCGTGCGCGCTTATGAGCCGGCGCTGATCTATGTTGCCGAAGCGCAGCCGGTGGATATCATTCTCAATCCGAATCAGGTGATCCGCACAGGCGAGGCGCATCCGCATATGTATTTGGTCCAGAGTATTCTCATCGTCCTTTCGCAAGCCTTTGGCAGCATTCCTGCACCGTCCATGACCGGGATTCTGGACGTTCCCACCGGCGAATCCCTGCGGTCTTTTCAGCAGCTGAACGGACTTCCTGCCACCGGTGAACTGGATAAGGTCACATGGAAAAGCCTTGCTCTGCAATATCCTGCTGCTGTCAACCTGCTGACGCTGTGAACAGCTTGGATTTTTACTCTTTCACCGAAAATTTACATTTAATTCTTATATTGCCCTTGATTCCCGGGGAATAATTGCATATAATATAAAGAAGCTGAAAATAAGTGCGTATTTTTACGCAGGAGAAGTACTGATGATTGTGAAAGACTGGAAAAAAGACCTATTTACAATTCCAAATGTGCTGAGCCTTTTCCGCCTGATTCTGATCCCTGTTTACATCGCCGTCTATCTCAAAGCGGAGGAAACCGCAGACTATTTCGTGGCTGCTGCCATTCTGGCAGTATCCTGCCTGACGGATCTGATCGACGGAAAGATCGCCCGGATGTTCAACATGATCTCCACCACAGGCAAGATCCTGGACCCCTTGGCTGATAAGGCAACGCAATTTGCGCTGATCGTGTGTCTGACGATCCGCTACCCTGTTTTGCTGGTCCTTGTGGCGCTCTTTGTGATTAAAGAGGGCTTCCAGCTTGTGGCGGGGCTGCTGACGCTGCGAAAGGGCAAAATGCTGACAGGCGCCTTGCTGTCCGGCAAGATCTGCACTACAGTTCTGTTCATCAGCCTGATCATTCTTGTACTTTTGCCGGATATCGGTATGCATGCCGTCTATGTGATCACCGCTGTAGACAGCGTGTTTATGATCGTTTCTTTCGCCAGCTATGCCATGACCTATTACAAGCACAGTCCCATAATCCAGACGCTGAGCGAACACGAAAATAACAAAGAACAGTAAAAGCCCGGGAGAGCCCCGGGCTTTTGTTATAGTTCGTATTTGGTAAATTCGTCGTTATAAAGAGCATAGGCATGACGGAAGCCGATGTCTTTCAGGTAAGCCTTTGTTTCCGCAAAGCTTTGATCCAGGGTTTGAATGCTGTGGCTGTCGGAAGAGAGAATGATGCGAGCATCGTACTGATACAGGATCTGCAGCAGATTCTCGGCAGGATACGGTGTGGTGCGGTAGCCTCTGCCGATGGCGCCGGTATTCACCTCAAAATAGCAATCACACTTGACCACCTCGGACAAATACTTTTCCGCAATGCGCTGATACCGATGGTCACCCAGGAAAATGGGCACATCTTTTTCGTCGAACTTTGTAATCAAGTCAAAATGGCCTACGATGTCCGGCTTGCGCAGCAAAATGTAATCGCAGAAGGTGCGATAGTAATTCTCCGCCAGCCACAAAGGATCACCATAGAAGCAATCAACGCACTCCAAAAGCTTCTCCCTGCTGGCATCCAGTGGGTAGTACTTACCGTGATAAGGCATGTAGTGCATAGAGCCGATCAGATAATCAAAGCGGCTTCGGTCCACGGCAGAGCAGGCATCCTCTTCAATACCCAGATAGATCTGGATATCCTTTTTGTACTTTTTCTTCAGCCGTGTGATCTCCCCAATATAGCCGTCCAGATCCTTTATGCAGCAATCCTGGTCATATTCGGCGTAGCCATGCTCCGAAAAGCCGATGGCACAAAAGCCTTTCTCCAATGCCGCCAGAACGATCTGCTCCGGGGTGTCTTTTCCGTCAGAAAACGTAGAATGTGTATGATAATTGGCGAGCATAATTTCACCTTCACTCATTGATCAGTAGAATTCCTTTAGGTCATCCAGCCGCAAAAGCATGGGCTTCTTCCCCATAGCTGCACCGGTATCGATGCATATCCAGCTTTTTGTTTTCACCGCTTTGCCGCTGTGCTCCAGACCAAACAGCATGGTGGGCGTATGGCCGAAAATCACCGTGGCATCGCTGAAGTACTCCGTTTCCAATGTCGGCCGTACCCACACCATCTCATTGAGGGTATACTCACTCAGCTGTTTCTCCGGAGAAAAATTGCCCAAACCGGCATGCACCAAAATATACTTTCGGCCGCCAATCTCCACCGTGTCATAACAGGGCGAATCCCGCAGATAGTCCAGGATCCCTTCCAGGATTTCAGGCTCATCATTCATCAGCTTTTTCAGCCCATCCAGGGTCGGCGAAGCGCCGTTTGACAGCCACAGCTCCAGAAGCTGCATCTTCCGGTTATCCAGAGCCGCCAGACTTTCTTCTGTTACCGGCTCGAACAGATAATCACAGGCCAGAAGCATCGCCTCATGGTTGCCACGGATCAGCTGCACATTGGGCTGCTCGGCCATCCAGCGCAGAAGCTCCACGCTCTGCTTGCCCCGGTCCACGACGTCGCCCAGAACAAACAGATAATCATCCGTAGAAAAATCGGCGCTTTGCAGCAGCGCAAGAAACTGATCCAGCGGATACCCGTGCAGATCAGAAGTTACATATACCACACAATCGCCTCTTTCTCTCAGAATCATGTCTATTCTACATCAAGCGGACAAAAAAGTATATACTTTTTCGTCCGGCAAGCCGTTATTTTCCCGGACATTTACGGCCTGTTATTTGGCTTGATAGATTTCGTTTATCGTGTAACGCCTGTCACATTTGCCACAAGAGAACTCTGTCCAGATAAATTTCACGTTACCGATCATATATCCTTCACCACCGCAAGAAGAAAAATCACAGTCCCTTGCTTCCTCGGAGTGAGAATTTACAATTTTAGAAGTCTTGACCTTCTGTAATTTCTCACCACAGGTAGGACAAAGGTGCTTTCCCCATTTCATAAACAAAGGTCTTGACCAAATTCGTTTTACATGATGTATTTTCATTTGTTCCCCCTCCTTTTTTGATTATATCACAAGAAGACAGTCACCGCAACTTTACATTGAGGATACCATACCCTGCCTGCGGCAAGGTCGGCCTTTCAAATCCCTCCTTCTCTTTTTCGCCAAAGAAAAACACCACCCGGTTGGGTGGTGTTTTAGACTGAGGTATTTGAAAAATGAACTTCTGCCCACACCCGTACCGGGTGCGTTCATAAGTTCATGGATTTTCCCACGGCCTAATCAAGTGTCCACCGGACACTTGATTACCCTGCCTGCGGCAAGGTCGGCCTTTCAAATCCCTCCTTCTCTTTTTCGCCAAAGAAAAACACCACCCGGTTGGGTGGTGTTTTCTTTGGCGGAGAAGGAGGGATTTGAACCCTCGATACCCTTTTGGGGTATACACGATTTCCAATCGTGCGCGCTCGGCCAGCTACGCGACTTCTCCATTTACGCAGTCAGCCTTGATATATTACAACAACTGCCTCTGTTTGTCAAGAGAAAAACCAAAAATATTTCCCTATTACTTCCCTGCCCCGGCATGTAATTTCTTGCAGGGAAGTTCGTCAAAAGAAGCAAGCAGCGCTGCACTGAAGCCGATGGTTCCACCAACACACAGCTGCCAGGTCAGCGCATCCGTCCCGGTAATCACCGAAATGATAGAAGTAACCACAGCTGCCGTCGGCATGATCACAGCCACCGCTGTGGGATTGACGATTTGAATGGCCTTTGTTCGAATCGTCCAGCAGAAAGCCAGAACGACCACTGCATAAATCCCAATAACAAGCAGCGGCAAAAGTGAGAAGTTGTACCAAATGCCTACGATGGGCTCTCCATTTACACGCATGCCGTTAAGCAAGAAAATGCTTCCAAAGGAAAGCACCGTAGTCGTCAGCATCTGAATCATGATAAACAGGCCAGGTTTCACATCCTTGGCATACACACCGGTCAGGGCAATATTGATACCGTAAAGCAAGCCGGCTGCGCCGCACAGGATATCGCCAACGGAAAAAGAGAATCCTTTCATATCCTTGCTGGCAAGGATAAATGCGCCCACAAGGCACAAAACCACCGTTACAATGTTCAAAGCGGTCGGCTTCTTACGCACCAGAATCCAAAGAGCAAAGGGAACAACGACGCAGGAAAGGTTCTCCAAAAATGCATAATTTGCCGGAGAAGTATACAGCAGGCCGATGCTTTGCAGCAGCGTTGCCAGCATATTGAATACGCCGGTCAAAACAGCGATGCGCACACATTTCTTGTCCAGCTCTTTCAGGGTCTTGATGTTAAAGAGTAAAAGCGTTAGAAACGAGAGCAGAGAATGCCCAAACAGCGCAACCGACGGAGAAAAATTCTGCACCATGTAGTTATTCAGCAGCGGAGCAGTACCCCAGATCAAAACAACAAACCACAGCGCCGCATAGGCCTTTGGCGCATTATTGATTTCAAATTTCACGATATTTCCTCCATACGGATGACGCCGTAGGCAAATTTATACGCCAGGATCCGCAGAACGGATTCATCCAGTCTTTCCGGGCTGATGGTGCCATCTTCCGCTGCGGTAAGGACCGCATCAAAGGCCGCTTTGAAGTCACCGGGCATCAAAATGATGTCACAACCCGCCTGGATGGCCATAACAGCGGCGTTTCCTGCGCCGTAGGTATCTGTGATGGCTTTCATGTTCATGGCGTCTGTGATCACCAGACCGTCAAAGCCGCAAGTGCCCCGCAGGTGCTGGGTGACCATGGTGCTTGAAAGGGTTGCCGGGGTCATGTCGCCGGTAATATTGGGGCAGGCAATGTGGCCCACCATAACCATATCCGCATCGGTGGCTTTCATAAACGGCAGCCATTCGCATGACCGCATCTCGTCAATGGTCTTATTGGAAAATGCTAATTGGTTGTGGCTGTCCTGCGCCGTGTCACCATGACCGGGGAAATGCTTGAAGGTGGGAATGATCCCCGCTTCCCGCATACCTTTGGCTGCTGCTTCTGCCATAACAGCGGCAGTTGCCGCATCTGTGGAAAAAGCACGGTTGCCGATAACCGTATTTTGGGGGTTTGTGTATACGTCTGCGACCGGCGCAAAGTCCAGATTGAAGCGGTACTCGTGCAGATAAGTGCCGATGGTTTTTCCCATTTCCAGGCCATCATCGGCATTGCCTGCTGCGCCAACGGCGGCAGCGCTTGTATATTTCTTCACAGAGAAATTGGAATTGTTACCGATCCGGGCCACACGTCCGCCCTCTTCGTCCGTAGCAATAAACAGCGGAATATCACTTGCAATCTGAAGCCCCATATTGAGGGCAGTAAGCTGCTGAGGAGTTACAACATTTTCACCAAACAGGATCACGCCGCCCACAGGATACTCCTCCAGAGAAGCCTGCAGCAGATCGTTCACAGCGGTCACCGCCGCCCAGGTTCCGCCGGGCTGTGTCTGAACCAGGGTTTCCGGCGCAACAATAAACAGCTGGGCGACTTTTTCCCTCTGGGTCAGTTGGCTCAGCAGTAATTCCGCTTTGGAGGGCTCCTCCGGCGGCTCCGTTGCGGGCGGCTCGGTCACAGGAGACTGCGATGCTTCCGTGGGCGCAACAGATAAACTGCCGCCATCCGAAGGCACGCAGCCGCAGACCAACAGCACCGCTGTGAGAATATATGCCACAAGGGCAAATACAGATTTGCGCAATTTGCTCACCGCCATTATTTCATCTTCATAAATGTTTCGATCCAAAGCCGTTTAATGATCTCGTGTCCACAGGCTGTGGGATGCACGCCGTCCTTCGTCCAGTAGTCTGCCGGTGCAGCTTCCAGCGCCTTGTCAAAGGCAGGCTGCAGCTCGATTAAGGGCAGATTATACTTTTTCGCCAACTTCTCGGTAACTGCCGCTTTCTCTGCAACTCCGGTCTTAAACTGCTCCCATCGGTCAGGCTGCTCCTCTGTATTACAGGTTGCCGCACCTGGTACAACAAAGGGAGCAATGAGCAGCAGCTTGATATTGGGGCAAGCTTCAAAAATCTCCTGAAGCATCCAGTCGTAGATGCGCTCAAATTTTTCCGTATCTACACCGTTGTCTGTCCGAATTCCGTGCCATACATCGTTGACACCGATATAAATGCTGGCATAATCCGGCTTCAAATTGATAAAATCGCTCTTAATCCGGGCGTACAGATCCACGATGCGATTGCCGGAAATCCCCCTGTTGATAAATTCGTACTCATTGGGATAATCGGTGCCCAGCTGGCCCTTTACGAAGTTGGCGTAGCCAATACCCGGATAGCGGTCATCCTCCCGATTTCGTCCGGCATCGGTAATAGAGTCGCCTTGAAACAGAATTCTCTTTGCCATGTTGCTTATGCCTCCTTAAACAGTTCATCCAAGAAATAGGCATTGGTATTGGCCCGTTTTCCCTGTTCATCAATAACGGTGACCCGGATATATTTATGCTCCCGGTGAATAGGAAGCACCGCGCCTGTCAGCTTCTGCCCCGGTTGGGCGTATTCATATTCCATGATCCTCGCAGTGCCGGAAAGTACGATCTTTTCTGCCGGCGAACAGGTAATGTGAAGCATTTCCTCCTCAATCCAAAGGTCATAGATCTCAGGCCCTTGGGAAGCATAGAAATGCCCCGCCAGCATGGCGTCGGTAACCGTTTTATAATCCAATTTCTCCGCCTTTATCATAGTAAATCCGCCAAAAGAGTCTGTCAAGGGCGAATCCAGCGGGTAGCCGTTGTGATTGTCGTCTGCGGCGATACAGAAAATACGCTCCCCTGCCCGTAATATCAGGTCATATTCCTTTTCATTATAGTCAAGATACCCGGAGCGGATACAACCTGTATTGTGAATCTCCATGGCGTGCATGCCGTGGTAATTCGTGTACTGCCACGGCTCTTCCAGTGACCAGGCAGGATGGTTATAGGTGACGAAAAAACCACCATTTCGTCCCATCTGCATCATTTCACTGATCTTTTCCGGAGTGTGCACACGTTCATAGTCCGGAAGGCTCTCGTCAAATTTCACTTGGTCGCGGTAATTGACAGCATTACGGAACAGATACTTGGAACGGTGATAGCACACCTGTGTTAAGTTATCTGGGTCAAGGGCGATGAAATTCATATGGCAGGTCTGTCCGTTTTCTCCGGCAGCGTTCAGCTCGTAGCCGTTGAGTGCAAGGAAATTCTCGTCCGTCAGGTGGTTTTGGCTGATCAAAACGTTGTGATCTGTGTATGCCACGATGGAATACCCATGCTCTGCATAGGCCTTCTTCATTTCCTCCGGCGTCAGACAGCCGTCGGAAACTGTTGAATGGCTGTGCAGATTGGCTTTGTAGAACTGCCCTTCTTTAGGCAAAAGATATTTTATCATAGTCGCTCCTTATCCGTCCAAACCCAACAGTTCCGTAAAATCAAAAATGTAGTGATCCGTTACGGCCTGCATCTGGGTCACATAGTCTTTGGAAGAATCATCATAAACGCCGCAGACACGCATACCTGCCTGCTTTGCTGTTATGTTGGCATTGAGGTTGTCATCCAAAAACAGCACATCCGTGACATTCACACCCATTCGCTTGGCAGCCATTTTGTAGATCTCAGGGTCTGCCTTGGTTGTGGCAAAATCATCGCAGGACCACACATTTTCAAACAGATCGTAAAGGCCCAGCCGCTTTAGGCAAGGGTCAAGGGTCACACGGGGGCTGGCCGTCAGCACATTCAGGCTTGCGCCTTGCGCTTTCAGCTGTTTCAGGGTTTCAGTTACATTCTGTTTTGCAGGAATCGTATGGAAATAGGCATCTGCCATATAACGCTTCATGGTATCCAGCAGCTGATCCATGGGCATATCCAGTCCAAGGCTCATATAGTATTTCGCCGTACCCATAAGGCCCAGGGGCGTGATTACCTTGACAATGTCATCACCATAGGGAATGTTGTTTTCGTCCAAAATCCGGAGCATGGCACCTACAAAGGTAGGCATTGAGTCTACCAGCGTGCCGTCAAAATCAAACAAATAGTGTTTCATGATTTAACCGAACCTCTTCTTTAAATATCGAACAAACCGATCTACAGTAAGGGAATTGTTATTGCGTTTATACTGCACACCGATCATGCGGGACTGCTTCGGTGTCAGCTCCAGCACCTTTACCCCAGCCGGACAGTTATTCATGGTAAGCGCCGGCAGAACCGTGGCGCCGATGCCTTCCTTCACCATGGAAACAGCGGTCTCATTCTCGATGGATCTCACTTCAATGATCTCCCGGAACATCTTATAGGAGAAATACTCCTCCAGCGCCTCTTCCTCCATTCGAATAAACGGATGCGCATAGAGCTCCTCCCGGTCAACGCATGTCCTTCCGTCAAACCAGGCATCCGGTGCAGCCACAACGAAGCGATCTTCCATGATGGGATACCACTGTGTGGTGCGGTCTGAATAGTATTCATCTGTAAAAATAATATCCAATGCATCATGATCCAGCAGCTGCCGTACGCTGTCATCCACAAAAACAGAGGTCTTGACCGTAGGATACTCTGTTTTGAAGCCACGGAGAATCTCCGGCAGAATGTGCCGGGCAACGCTGGAATATGTACCGATCCGCAGCACGCCCTCCTGCCCCTTGGCAATCTCCGCAGCCGCTACCAGCAAGGCGTTTTCCGCATCGATAACGGCGGCAAATTTGCCATGCAGCTGTCTGCCCGCCTCCGTCAGTTCCACACCGTTGTGGGTACGGATAAACAACCTGACGCCCAGATCCTTTTCCAATGCATCTGCCATGTGAGAAAGGGCCGAAGGTGTGTAAGACAGTTCCTGCGCCACCTTCGAAAAGCTTTTGTACTTTTCGGTCAGCAAGAACGCCTTGAATTTTGTAGTGTCCATAGGTCACCTCTCAGTTATGAATCCATTTCACACCTTTATTATAATCCTTCGCTTTTCCTTTGTCAACTTGTCTGTTAGAATCGTTTTGGTAAAAGGAAGGTGTTAATTATGAAACTGCAATCATTCAAAAGCGAAGTCACAAATCTTCTGATGCTGCTGTTTGCGTCCCTCGTATCCTTTGTTTCACTGTACGTATTTGTTATTCCCTCCAACTTCTCCCCCAGCGGCATTGACGGTGTCAGTACCATTTTGTTTGAGATCACGAGTATTAATATCGGTTGGTTTAAGATTCTCTTTAACATTCCGCTTATGATCGTCGCCTGGATCTATTTGAAACGACGGTACGTAATCTATGTGATCCTGTTTACCATGCTGGATTCTCTTGGCGTTATCTTTCTTGAGTACATAGATTTTTACACATTCATCCCCGAAGGTCTGACCCAGGCAGATGCCGTTGGCTATCGTCTGATCGCCGCTATTTTTGCCGGCGTCGCCCTGGGTATCTGCACCGCAACCATGCTGAAGATCGGCTGCTCTACCGGCGGTATTGACATTATCGCCTGCCTTGTGAATATGAAAAAGCCCAATTTGAATGTGGAGCGTATTGTCAGCATTATTTGCTACATCATCATCGGCTGCTCTTATTTTGTATATTGGGATCTGACAAGCATCCTGCTTTCCGTGATCCAGATTTTTGTTTTTGAATGGACGGTTTCCGCCATTCTGCGAAAAGACCGTTATGCATTGGAGGTCAAGATCATCACCAAGCATCCGGAGCTGATCCGGGATGAGATCCTCTACAAGCATGAGCACAGTGCTACCATTGTAAAAGGCAAGGGTATGTACACCGATGAAGAATACTCCATGGTCATTACCGTCATTAACGGCCGGGATATTGCCGCTTTTATGAACAGTATGAAAAAGCACCAAGACACCTTCGTCTATTTCTCCGATGGCGTAAAGGTGCAGGGCCAGTTCCACTTCGGTGACAAAGTAAACAGCCGGATTGATGCCTATTAAAGCTGCGCCAGTTAACGCATCTGTGTTCCTTCCGGGAATATAAAAAGATCCAAGTCTTAGGACTTGGATCTTTTTGATTGTTTCATGTTCCGTAGCTGCCTGCGCAGTTTTGAAATCACGCTTGTTCGTCAGCAGTGACATCAGTTTCTTCCGCAGCGGCTTGCGGCGGTGTTTCCGGCGCTGTCTGTTCAGCGGGCGCTGCAGCAGCCGGCTGGACAGGTGCTGCAGCAGGATTCGGATTCTCCGAAGCTGCGGGCATAGTGGGCACCACATAATTTGATGCTGTCGGATATGCCACAAATGCTACAGGTACGGCATACGGCATAGCTTGCTCAGCTGCAGGAACAGTGCTGACTCTCACAGGTTGCTTCCAATAAACTGTACCTGCACAGGATTCATTCCATGTGTCCGACCAGTATTCCCCGGCAGCATAGTGATCACAATGGATTTCCGTCACCGAACTGCAGCCGAAGAACGCCTTATCATGAATAACGGATACGCTTGCAGGGATATAGATTCGCCGGATGTCCGTTCTATATGCAAAGGCAAGGCTTTGAATCTCGGTGACATGATCGTAAATGTGAAGTACACCTTTGTCGTCAACCGCACACTTGTCAGCATTCACGCCTTCCAATGGCTTCTTCTTAGCATCATCGGGGAAAAATGTTGCTGTAAAAACAGCGCCTGCGAGGAAAACAAGCGGATAATAAGGCTCAAACATCAGAACCATGCTCTCAAAATTAAGCTTGGTTGGGTAGCCGTACATAATGTACGTAACGATGGAAGCCGCACCCAAAAGAAAAGCGCCAATCAGAAGATTTCTGCCGGAATCCCTATAACCGTAGGTCCGGGTATCTGTGATGAATGTTGCAGTATACATCATCCGCAGGCCGGTAATGGTAAGCACCATATAAATAACGGGAGACAGCAGACCTGCCACGCACATTACAAAGTTCACAGTAATTCCGGTAACAGAATAAATACCAAGATCAACGGCGGGGTACTTTGTAAACAGAACAAAAGCGGCAAGCGCAAACACAGATACAAGGTCGTAAGCAAACTTTGTAATGATCGAGCCCGTTGTATATCTTTCAAAAAGCGTATAAGTCACTCTGGTGATCAGAATAACTGCAATCCAGCACGCCAAAACAGCATATGTATTTGGGATCAGCGCCGACTCCTGCACAAAGTTACAAGACATCACAAACGAGATTGCAAATACGCAGCTTTCTCCTGCTTTACTGCCCATGTCCAGAACAGCATTTTTTGTATTGTGCTTGCTTTCTGCGCCCTCACCTGTAATCTTTTTGATCAGCGTCAAGGATACGATGAAATTTTTAAGCATCAACACAAGAAAAACTACAAACATAATGCCAATCGCCGTGCTGAATACACCGGTGTACCAGTTGCCACGAAAATAAAAGAATTCAAACAAAAGCTCTATGGCATTGGGAACGGTAACACTTTTGCCAAAAACCGTTGTCAAGCCGGTGCAAAAAGCGTAAATGCAAAAAGCCTGTATCGCCAGCATGGTTATAACATGGAGATAGCTAAATACCTTAATGCCTGTCTTTTTCGTATCTCTAACAATAATCGTATCCATCATTCGATACCTCCAAGCATTTTCTCCAATGCCTCACCGGAGACCTTTACAACGTCAGAAAGATTATTTTCTACAACGGTATTGTCAATATGATAGAATTCAAGAACGTGGTTTTCCGTTATGGAATAATTATCGCCATTTGCATTGGTGGCAATCGTTAAGGTAGAAACATTTTCATCAGAAAGATCCAGCATGATGCTTGTATCATCGTTGTCATAAGAAGAGACGTCGGCTGAGTAGACATTTCCATTCTTTTTCATACCGCCAAGACCGGCATTTATGACCTTTTGAATTTCATTAAGCGATTGCTTGTTTGCCACATCCAAAAGCTCGATCATATCATTCACGCCCTCGTCGGAAAGACGAATCCATTTGCCTATAATGCTGGAAAAATCCACTTGATGTTCGCCATCTGTCACTACTGTGAAAGTATTGAACAGCAAGAACAGCTTATCGCCGTCCACCAACACTTCCATGTCAAACACCATCAGATTTTCGCTGTTTTCATAATCCGGGTCGTTGGTAGTATATTTCGTCCCCAGCATGCCCTTGGAAATATAGTGGCTCTTATCCTCTTCCATCTTAACAGTGAGGGATCGAACCAAGTTGACCGTTGTTTCGTTGTAATACCGCTTTTCAATGCCCCACTCATTATGTCCGACCACATATTCATGTCTGCGACGGCTGGTAGCATTTGATTTCTCGGTGAGAGTTCCGCTGGTATGCTTCGTGGGTCTGGCGGTCTCTGTTTGCGGTTCTTCATCGGAATCAGACGATGTGCTGGAAGAACTATCCTGACCCATAAAGTAGTCCATAACTTCTTTAAAGCTACTGAGATCTTCAACATTATAATTCTGTCCGTCTCCCGGGCCGGAAATTACCGGAGGATCCACTTCCTCCGGAATGTTGAGTATCGCTGCGATAATCAGTAGCAGAGATATTGCCATCAAAACATATTTTCTCATACAAAGTCCTTTCTGCCAAACAGTTTAGTAAAACAGTTCGACATGAATATACACAAAGTATAAGATATTTCCCATCTGTTTGTCAATAGAAGAATTTCGTCCACGCTGCGAAAACAGACGAGTAACAAACAGATCACCGTATAGCAATAAAAAGCACCGCCCGGTGGGAGGTGCTTTTTATTTTTAAAGTCCCATTTCTTCCTTTACCTGCTTGAAGCAGTCAACGATATACAGAACGTCTTCTTCACTGAGTGCTGCGGAAAGCTGCGTACGGATACGAGCCTTGCCCTTGGGAACAACAGGATAAGAAAACGCAACCACATAGACACCCTTCTCCATCATCCGTCTTGCCATTTCCACGGCCTTGTGCTCATCGTAAAGCATAACAGGAATGATGGGTGTTCCACCGTCCATGACGTCCAGACCGATCTTCTTGATTTCGGAAGCAAACAGTTTGGTGTTGGCAAACAGCTTCTGACGCAGGCTCAGATCATTCTCAATTAACTCAAGAACACGCAAAGAACCAGCTGCAACTGCAGGAGCAAGGGTGTTGGAGAACAGATAAGGTCTGGAGCGCTGACGCAGCAAGGCAATAATCTCCTTGCGGCCGGAGGTAAAGCCGCCGGATGCGCCGCCCAGAGCCTTGCCAAAGGTGCCGGTGATGATATCCACCCTGCCCTGCACGCCACAATGCTCCGCTGTGCCACGTCCGGTTGCGCCCATAAAGCCGGCAGAATGGCTATCGTCCACCATAACCAGAGCATCATACTCTTCAGCCAGATCGCAGATACTCTTCAGGTCGGCAACGATGCCGTCCATAGAGAACACGCCGTCGGTTGCGATCAGCTTGATGCGGCAATCCTTTGCCTCTTCAAGCTTCTGGCGCAGATCGGCCATATTGTTGTTCTTATAGCGAAAACGCTTTGCCTTGCACAGACGAACACCATCAATAATACTGGCGTGATTCAGCTCATCGCTGATGATGGCATCTTCATCGGTAAGTAGCGTTTCAAACAGGCCTGCGTTTGCATCAAAGCAGGAAGAATACAGAATGGTATCCTCCGTTCCCAGGAACTCGCTGAGCTTGGCTTCCAGTTTTTTGTGCAGGTCCTGTGTGCCGCAGATAAAGCGGACTGAAGAAAGACCATAGCCGTAGTTATCATAGCTTTCCTTTGCCGCTGCGATCACCTGGGGGTTGTTGGCCAGACCCAGATAGTTGTTGGCGCACATGTTGATAACTTCTCTGCCATCGGACAGCTTGACCCGGGCGCCCTGGGGCGTTACAATCTGCTTTTCATTTTTGGTGAGGCCCTCTTTTCCGATGGTCTCACAGGTTTGAGCAAAATATTTCAGCGCACTTTTCATGTCCTTACTCCTTATTTAGTGTTGTCCAATCCAGAATGACCTTGCCGCTCTTGCCACTGTTCATGGCTTCAAAGCCCTTTTCGTAATCTCTGACGTCCATTCTGTGTGTTATGATCTGGGAAATATCCAGACCGCCCTGCAGCATGGCAGACATTTTGTACCACGTTTCGTGCATTTCTCTGCCGTAGATGCCTTTGATCACCAAGCCGTTGAAAATAACCTTGGACCAGTCGATCTTAGCATCGCTCCTCAAAAGCCCCAGCAAGGCAATCTTGCCGCCATGGATCATGTGATCGATCATGGTATTGAGGGCGATTTCGCTGCCGGACATCTCCAGGCCCACGTCGAAGCCCTCCCGGATGTTCAGTTCGTCCATAACATCCTTAAGACTCTCCTTAGCGGTGTTGACCGTATAGCGAATACCCAGTTTTTTGGCCAGCTCCAGTCTGTCATCGTTGATATCTGTGATCACAACATGTCTTGCGCCCACAAACTTACAGACCGCTGCCGCCATAATGCCGATGGGGCCTGCGCCAGTGATCAGCACGTCCTCACCGGTGAGGTTAAAGGAAAGTGCAGTATGCACCGCATTGCCAAAGGGATCAAAGATGGCATACATCTCTTCTGGAATATCCTTTTCGCAGCGGCGCACATTTTCCTGAGGGATCACAAGATACTCCGCGAATGCACCGTCCCGGTTTACGCCAACACCCACGGTGTCCTTACACAGGTGGCCCTTACCGGCCAGGCAGTTACGACACTTTCCGCAAACGATATGTCCTTCTCCGGATACCAGATCTCCCACACGCCAGTTACGCACATTCGCGCCCACCTCAACGATCTCACCCACGTATTCGTGACCGATCACACGAGGGGTCTGGATGGTCTTCTGAGACCATTCATCCCAGTTGTAGATGTGCAGGTCTGTGCCGCAAATGGCGGTTTTTCTGATTTTGATCTTTACGTCATTGTCGCCGGTAATGGGCTCGGCAACGTCCTCAAGCCAAAGGCCTTTTTCGGGAAATTTCTTTACAAGCGCTTTCATGATTCCTCCTGTAATGTTACTGCATATCCTTGACAGATTGCCACAGCAGATCAATAAACTTTTGTGTTATATTTGAAACCTTTCGGTTTACATTCAGTAGATAGCCTATAATATAGAACTCCTCGCTGTCCAGGGGAATGCTGACAATGTCGCCCTTATTCAGCGCAGAGGGCATGATTCCCGTGCCTACAGTATAAGCATCCGTAACCAACAGCACATTCATCAGCGTTGCTCTGTCGCTGATCTCAATATGCTTGCAGATGTAGGAAGCGTCCGTTATTTCCTCGGTAAAAAATGAGCTGCTGTGTTCGCCCTGCTCGTAGGAAACATAAGGATATTCCTTCAGCTCAGCATAGCGCAGTTTCTTTTTCTGCGCCAGAGGATGCTCCTTTCGCAAAAATACATGGGGCGCAGCCTTCATAAATTCCGTAAAGGATATGTTTTTTTTACCAAGGTAGCGCTTCATGATCTCATAATCGCTGTCCTTGATGGCGATGATGCCGATGTCGCTATAAGCGATCTCCACTTCGCGAATGACATTATGGGTTTCGATCTCCTTAATGGAAAACTTGTAGCTGTCTGCGGTGGTATCTGCCAGATATTTTCCGAAAACGTCTGCAATAAAATCGTAATGCTGGGTGGCGATATGCAGATTTTCCTGAACCGCTTGGGAGCTATAGCGTTCTGCGATCAAAGCATCGTTATCGGCGATCATGGTAGCATAGCTCACAAACTCTGCGCCCTCCGCAGTCAGATATACGCCGGTTCCGGAGCGTTCGAAAATTTTAATATTCAGCTCCTGCTCCAGCGCTTTTACGCTGAGGGAAAGAGAAGACTGGGCAATAAACAGTTGCTTTGCCGCCTGGCTGAACGAGCCGGTCTTTGCGATCTCCAAAACATATTTACACTGTTGAATCGTCATAACATTCACCCCACAAATTTGTCCATTTTGATTATATCCAACACCGCCTTTGATTGCAAATATATAAATCCTATCGCTCCCGTTCAAAAAATATGATAGCGGTATATGGCGTGATCTGCCCGGCATAAAAAAAGACGCACCCATGGATCTCCATGGGCGCGTCTTCACTTTTTAATTGAACTTGATGTCTGCGTAAACAGGGTTGTGGTCGGAGATCATCAGCGTATCATCGTCGATGACCATATCATAATACAGTGCGGAAAGATCGTCTGTGTAGAAGATCTGGTCGATGCACAGCTCAATGTTGATATTGCTCTCCGGGAAGGAACCGGCCTCGGGAACATCATGGTAAGAACGTCCCACCAGGCCACGCTTTTCTGCGGTATACTTGGCGTCCAGCATGCCTGTTTCTTTCAGGAAGGAAACACAGGGCTTGGACTTTTCCAGGTCATTATAGTCGCCCAGGGACAGGATCGGCACGTTATGAAGCTCTCTCTGCTTGTTGACCCACTCAGCCATAAGCTCGCTTTGTGCGATGCGGTGCTCCAGGTTGTTCCAGGACCATGCATGGTTTGTCAGAATAAAACGCTGCTTTGCATCGTCTTTTGTTTCAAACATTGCCCAGACGAAATCGTATGTATCTCCGCCGATCAGCTCGTATGCATACTTGCCGCAGTCAATAACGGCGAGCTTATCGGTGCGGTACGCAATGTCATTGAAGGCCGAAGCGGGATCGCTCATGCTAAAGCTGACCAGGCTGTAATTCAAAGCAGCCGCATTGTCCCTGAACGCATCTTTCCATGTGCCGCAGAATTCCTGCAGAGCAATGATATCCATCTGATAGTCCTTCAAAAAGTCCACCATATAGTCAATACGGTCGGCAATGGGGGTAGCATTCTTGGCCTGAGATTTCAGCACATTGAAGGTGCAAACACGAATATCTGTACCCTCTGCCCTAACACCGGCGTTGGGATCACGCACGGCAGCTTCGGGAAGAAGCTCCCACTTTGCTCTCAGGGTTATGGGCTTTGTCACAACGTCTTTTTCCAGATCCCAGTCGATATTGTCGCCATGATACCAACCGGTAAATTTGCAGGCCCGCTTTTCCGGAACAGGCGCATTGGTGATCACGCTGCCTTCAGGAACGTTCAGCACGATGTCAGGCGAGCCATTTTTCAGCACAAAGGTAACCTCAATGGTATTGGTGTTTTCTACGGGAGGCTCCCTGCAAGCGCAGCAAAGCAGCAAGGTAGAAGCCAGCAGAAAGAACGCGCAGATCCGTTTCATCGTAGTGTTTACCTCATATTTGTTATTGTGTATTCATTCTTACAGCACAGAGCAGGTTATTTCACAGAAAAATTAACCGCCAATGTAGCCCTCACGCAATTTCACTTCTACGGCAACATTGCTTTCAAAGTAGAGGAATTATCGTAGCCCATGATCAATTCCGGCGTATCGTCACGGATCATGTAGACCCCATAGGATATTTCCCCGCTTGTATTTTTGCCTGTATGATAAAATTCACCGTATTTTGCTTCAATTTCTGCTTTGCTGCTGCCGATGATCCATCTGTCATTATAGGCAAAATGGGTGGGGTGGTAATACTGAAAAACACATACGCACACACCGATCAGCAAGAGAGCGCTTGCTGCAATGGCGAGCATTTTCTTTTTCACAGCCGCACCCCCTCAATTTTGGGTATATCATACAATATTGGTATTAGGATTGCAAGGATTTTATACAAAACATTTGCATTGTGAAATATAAAAAGGAGGCATCCCATCGGATGCCCCTTTTGCAGCACTCAAACAGTTGATTTTCTTATTTTGATGCGTTTTGCAGCCACGATCACAAGATGGCAACGGAGTTAAACCTGATTATCTTTAACTCTAACCGTAATTCAAAACATAGCATTCTTCCGGCCGCTCATCCGCATCCATTATAATCTCAACCTTATTTTCCAGCCAAGTAATCGATTTTAAATTACCTTCATGAACACCTGCGCCGTCATTGAATAAGTTGAAGCTTTCTTCATCCAGCACATTGCCGCCGGCATTTTTTAGAACCAGCTTAGCGTCTACCGGCCCAAACGACCATCGTGGCTCGCCAACCTGATATAAACAAATCACATAATTTCCATTGGGGCTTTCTTGAGATGCGATGAGCGTTTCCTGCTCTTTTTCCGCAAAAAATGCAGAACAACCGGTCAACGAGAAAATCATAACAACAATGCAAAAGCACAGTAGTTTTTTCATACGAACACCTCCACGCGTATTCTAGCATAAAAGCAACGATGCAGACTAAAATCTTTCACTTCTGTGTCTTTCGGAAAGGAAATGTTGCTTCCCGTCATTTTCCGGATACAGATACTCGCTAAATGCCTGTGGGCCGATCTTCATAAGCAGATTAAGATCATTCTTGTTAAGAAGAACTGTTTGCAAGCAAGCAACAGTTTTAAACATTCCTAGCTTACAGCGAAGCATTGCGACATTATCGACAACCTGAGGAAATTCAATAAAAGCTGCTACCATTTCGTCATCAACATCGTCATTTTTCCACTCAAAGCTGTGTCCGTATGTAATATGGGTATGATTGTAACGAGCAAATGCGGCAATCATCACCAATTTATTGTGATACCAATTTACGATCTCTTTGTCGTTCAAATCTTCGCTTTCGTCAACAAACATAATATATTCATTATATTGGGAGATTGTGTTGGCAATGGGCGGCATCTTATAATCACTGGCGCCCATCGTTACCAATTTCCAGAAAGGATATCTCTGAGTGGGTCTGTATAGAAGAACGTCAATATGATATCCGTCGTCGACAATGGGATGAATAACCAAACAATCTGATTGCTCAAAATACTGATCAAAATGCTTTATAATTTTATCCATTTCTCTTCGTTTCATATCCACACCGCCTTTCTGGATTTAGTGTAGCACAAAAGCGCAGCTTAGTCAATGAAGCATTTGCTTCGCATGCCTTGGTGTGCTTTTCGTTTTGGAGGTACCGCCCAGATTTGTTTGCATTTTTGCCAAAGGCAAAAATAAAGGTTCGCCTCCGTCGAGCCGTCGGCGGCAACAGTCCCCCGGACTGTTGCATTTAAATCTTCAAATCTGCTCGCTCCTGTTTCTCCAAAACAAAAAGCACTTCTCACGAAGTGCTTTTTGTTTTGGAGGTACCGCCCAGATTTGAACTGGGGAATAAAGGTTTTGCAGACCTTTGCCTTACCACTTGGCCACGGTACCGTATGAAATAAGGAACGCGGTGCGTTCCTTATAATTTGGAGCGGGTGACGAGGCTCGAACTCGCTACCTCCACCTTGGCAAGGTGGCGCTCTACCGGATGAGCTACACCCGCATCTCGCCGACCGTCGGAATCGAATCACTTCGATTCCAACGATGTCGGTTTTGGTGCCTCCGGTCGGAATCGAACCAACGACACGCGGATTTTCAGTCCGCTGCTCTACCTACTGAGCTACAGAGGCATATAGAGCAGAGCATTAAGCTCTGCTCTGATGCTTTATTTGGCGACCCGGAACGGACTCGAACCGTCGACCTCCAGCGTGACAGGCTGGCGTGCTAACCGACTGCACCACCGGGCCAAATTTTGGTGGGAACAACAGGGCTCGAACCTGTGACCCCATGCTTGTAAGGCATGTGCTCTCCCAGCTGAGCTATGCTCCCCTAGTGATCGTTGAGGTTATCTCAGCGACGGGTATTATTATACACAGAGACCCACCATTTGTCAAGCATTTTTCTGTAAAAATTTTCGCGAATTTTTCCAAAAGAAAAGTGCTGGTATTCCAGCACTTTTCAATAGAATTTCAGATTTTTTCAAGCAATTCCAGAATGTCCTGCGGCGTGAAGGAATAGGTCGTGTCGCAAAACTGACACGCCACAGGAAAGGTCTTCCCTTCCCCGACAATATCGGTCAATTCCGCACGTCCAAGGCTGATCAGCGCCTGGGTAACACGTTCTCTGGAGCAGTAACATTTATAGCCGACCTCAGCGGTTTCCATGAACACAACACCCAAATCGCCGCACACCTGTCCCAGAATATCCTCCGGGGTCATTCCCTGCTCCAGCATGGCAGTAACGGCGCCGGCACGCTTAATGCCTGCTTCCAGCTTGTCGATGACCTCGTCCGGTGCGCCGGGCAAAAGCTGCAGCAAATATCCGCCGGCAACCTTTACACTCTGGTCACAATCAACCAAAACGCCCAAAGCACAGGCGGTAGGCGTTTGCTCACTGCGGGCAAAATAGGCGGTGACGTCATCGCCGATCTCACCGGAGACCAGCTCCACAGATCCGATAATCGGCTCTTTCATCTGCAGGTCACGTATCACCGTCAGTGTTCCGTCTGTGCCCACCGTTGCGCCCACATCCAGTTTGCCCGGATATTTTTCCACAAGAGGCACCTTGGGATTTGTCACGCAGCCACGCACATTACCCTCGGCATCAGACACGCAGGTAATGGTGCCGATAGGCCCGCCGCCCCGGACCTGCAGTGTCACGGAGGCATTATCCTTCTTCTGCATATTACCGATCATAGAGGTTGCCGTCAGCGCCCGTCCAAAGGCTGCTGTGGCGTTAGGCGTTGTGCCCTGGATCTCAGCGCCACGGCGCACCATTTCCGTTGAGCAGATGGCCACGACCTTTACAAAGCCATCCATGCTCATGCCTCTTACTAAATAATCACCCATTTTTGTGAACCAACTTTCCTTTTCTTGCTTTGATATAGATCCGCTGCTCTCCGTGCCGTGGTGCATTGAACACCCGGTCACCGTAAACTTCGATGCGGGTAAAGCCGGCGCAGCGCAGATATTCAGTCAGCTGCTCGGCAGTATAAGCATACTCCCGATGCTCTTCAAAAGACCGCTCCCACTGATTGCCACGGCGCTGAAACAGATCCATAGCATAGGAGCAGATATTCGTCTCTTCGTCGAACTCTCCACGCCAGACGCAGTAAACATCATCGTCTTCGTCCAGAAAGACCTGTCCGTCCATTGCACGAAGCTTCTCAGGAGTATTCACATCGAAAATAAACACGCCGCCGGGATTCAGCGCCTTATACACACGCTCCATCGCTTCCCGGCAATCCTCGGGATCGAGAATATAGTCAATACTGTCCAGCGCACAAACCGCCAGATCAACGCCCCGCATAAGAGTCAGCGCCTGCAGCTTCTGGCGCACAAACAGCGGCGGATTTTCCATGCTCAGGGTCTTTTGATTTGCCACGGTTAGCATATCCTCGGACATATCCACGCCAACGGTTTGCAGGCCTTTTGCTGCAAGCAGCGCCGCAACAGAGCCAGTGCCGCAGGCCAGATCCACAGCCGTTCTGGGCTTGACACCCTCCCGGGCAAGAATCTGCCAGTAAAAGTCCACGATCCCTTTGTAATCCACATCGCTGGTCAGTCTGTCATAACTGACAGCAAGTTCCTTGTAAGCATTCATAGCTTTCTCCTCAAAAAAACATCCCGGGCATTGCCCGGGATGCCTTAACAGATACTATTACTGATTGAAGATACGGATGAAAGCATCCAGGTCGCCATCATCACTGGTCTTAGGTGCGCCTTCAGCCTCGGCAGCTGCAGCGGCAGCTTCTTTTCTCTGCTCAAAGCCGGTAGCGATAACGGTAACACGGATCTCGTCTTCGAAAGAATCGCAAGAGGTAGCGCCAAAGATAATGTTGGCGTCGGGATTGGCAGCTTCCTGCACGATGCCTGCAGCGGTCTCAACGTCATCCAGAGTCAGCTCGGAAGAGCCGGTAACGTTGACCAGAACACCGGTAGCACCGTTGATGGAGGTCTCCAGCAGGGGGCTTGCCACAGCAGCCAGAGCAGCCTGCTCAGCCTTTTCACGGCCGGAAGCAACGGCAACGCCCATGTGTGCACGGCCTGCGTCCTTCATGACGGCAGAAACGTCAGCAAAGTCCAGGTTGATGATAACACGGTCAGAGTAGCCAACCAGTTCGGAGATAGAGATAACAGCCTGCTTCAGAACATCGTCAGCGATGCCGAATGCGTTAGCAAAGGTGATCTTCTGATCGGTAACATACTTCAGACGGTCGTTGGGGATGATGATCAGGGAGTCGACCTTGTCAGCCAGCTCACCGATGCCCTCTTCAGCCTGACGCATACGGTTTGCACCCTCAAACTTGAAGGGCTTGGTCACGACGCCAACGGTCAGAATGCCGGCTTCCCGTGCCAGGTCGGCAACGATGGGAGCTGCGCCGGTACCGGTACCGCCGCCCATACCGGCAGTAATAAATACCATGTCGGTATCTTCCAGAATCTTAGCGATGGCAGCTCTGCTTTCTTCAGCAGATCTTCTGCCGGTTTCGGGCTTGGAGCCTGCGCCCATGCCGCCGGTCAGCTTTTCGCCGATCTGGACCTTGTTGGGGCAGTTGGACTTCTTAAGATCCTGCTTGTCGGTATTGATAACGACAAAATCCACGCCCTCGACACCGGCTTCGATCATACGGTTAACAACGTTACCGCCGGCGCCGCCCACGCCGATCACCTTAATTTTAACAATGCGATCCTGAAAAAGTTCGGACATAAACTCTCCTCCTATGTATCGTTTTGCGGTACAAACGAAGATCATACCGCTTCAAGTTACAAAATTACTTTTATATTCTATCTCGAAAAATCGATTTGGTCAATAGAAATTCTGATATTTCGTGAAAGAATTTGCAAAAAAATTCTGTAAACGGCTAAAAAGATGTATACGGAATCTCCGTGGCGTTGGGATCGGTCAAGTCGATAATGCCGCTGGCGTAGGGCTTATTCACCGCCATATAATCGATCACGTTCTTCATTTTGGTGATCTTTTCACCCAGGGCATTTGTGTTGCCCAGCTTCACCTGGAACTGCTGACCGTACCATAAGACCATATCCATAACCGAGGTCACATCGATGCTGGCGGCTTTACCTATGATCTGATTTGCCTCCAGGAACTGGGCAATGTCCAGCGCAGCCTTCAGCTGCTGGGCAGCGGTCACGGTGACGGGAATGGGATTCCCCTCTTCGTCTGTTCTGGCAGGCTGCTCCAGCGCAGTTGCTGTCTGTCCCACCTGAGGCAGCTCGATCTGAACGCCCAGGATCTTCGTATGACCTTCCTGCTGGCCGGATTGCGCCTTTTCGATCACTTTTCCGTCTGCGCCCAAAAGCCACCAGCTTTCGTCCCTTGCCTTCACGGCGTAGGTCACTTCCACCTCTTCAATGTGTATCATGACCGTATCCGGCAGCTTTATGCCGATGCGCACGCTCTTTACATAGGGCAGCTCTTTCATGATCTTCCCTGCCGCTTTTGCACGGCTCATGGTGATCAGATTCTCACCAGTGGAAATGCCGGATGCCTCCCAAATGGCATGGGCGTCGTATTTCACGTTACCGGACACCTGAACATTCTGCACTTTAAAAAACACAGAAACGCTCAGCAAAAATGCGATAACCACCGCAGCTATGGTAGCCAGCCGCAGCAAAAGCCGGTTTCTGTTAAAAGGCTTCGGCGGCGTATACACAACATCAGGTGTTTTCTTCGCAGCGCTTTCCTGCGCCGTCTTATTTCGGGCAGATGCGTCCACTCTGCTCTTATCGGAAGAAACTGTGCGTCTTCTGCGAGCTGTGGTAGTGCTGCGATTCTTTTGTTTCGTATCCATGAGTTATTCTCCTCAGGTTTTATCTTTTACCAGATTCTCCAGGATCGTGCAAATACGCTCTGCAGAATCCAGGATCACCGATTGTTTCAATGCGATGCTCATCGCCTCACGGCGGGCATCATCGCCTAAAAGCTGCTTTGTCTGCGCATACAACATTTCTGCGCTGCACTCCTTTTCCAGCAACAGCACCGCTCCGCCTTTGTCCGCAAGGACTCTTGCGTTCTTTTCCTGGTGATTGTCCGTCACGTTGGGCGACGGGATCAAAATTGCGGGAATACCGGAAGCCGAGATCTCATTACAACTGGAAGCGCCGGCCCGGCTGATGATCACATCGGCAGCTGCCATAAGAGTAGGCATGTTATAGATATACTCACGCATATCGATCCGGGGGCTCCGGGCCAGATCGACGCCATAGGACGCCACTTTCTCGGGCATCCACTCCCAGCCGAACTTGCCGGTAGCGTGGATATGCCGGAACGGGAAGCCGTCTGCTTTTTCCATGGAAAGCATCCTGGCCACCGCTTCATTCATCGCCTTGGCACCCAAGCTGCCGAAGGCGGAAAGCACCACCTTTTCCTCCGGATCAATGCCCAGCTCTTCCCTGGCCTTTTTCCGGTCCAGGTAGATAAACTCACGGCGGATCGGCATGCCGACAGTTTCAATGCTTTTGGGGTTTTTATAGTGCTTTGCGCTTTCTTCAAAGCAGATCAGAACTTTATCCACACGGTTTGCCAGCATTCTTGTGGTCAGACCGGGCATGGCATTACTTTCATGGACACAGGTGGGAATTCCCATCATGGTACCTGCCATCAGCGCAGGAAAACAGGCATAACCGCCGGTACCGATAATCACATCCGCCTTAAAGTCTCGAATGATTTTCTTGCAGGCGCTGACAGCCTTAGCCGTCTGAACCACGGTGCCGATATTCTTTTTGATGGAGGAAAAGCTTTTGCCTCTGACCATGCCGGCTACCTTCAAACACTTCAGTTCAAAGCCAGCCTTGGGAACGAGCTGCTCTTCCATATGTCCCTGAGCGCCGATAAAAAGGATATTGCTGTCCGGATGGCGCTCCCGGACTATATTTGCCACAGCGATGGCGGGGTTGATATGTCCGCCGGTGCCGCCGCAGGTAAAAATCACATTCATAAACTTTCCTCCTGTTTCTTTGTCTCGTTGCGGTGACGGGAGATGCTCAGCACAACGCCCATCTCTCCCAGATTCACAGCAAGGGCCGTACCGCCGTAAGAAAAGAACGGCAATGCAATCCCTGTCGAGGGAAGAAGATTCGTAACAACGCATAGGTTTAAGATGGTCTGTACGGCGATCAGTGTCACAAGTCCTGCTGCAAGAACTGTGGAAAACCGATCTCTTGCCCGCAGGGCGATCCAGTAGCCACGAAGGATCAGTGCCGCAAACAGCCCTATGATCAGCAAAGCGCCCACCAGGCCCAGCTCCTCGCAAATGATGGCAAAAATATAGTCATTGTACTGAAAAGGCAGGTACAAATACTTTTGCCGGCTCTTGCCGAAGCCATGGCCAAACAAACCGCCGGAGCCTATGGCGTACAGCGATTGCAGGATCTGATACCCTGTATCTCCCGGGTCCTTCTCCGGGTGCAGCCATGCCGTGACCCGGTCCCCGGCATAGCCCATAAACGTAATGTAGATCAGCACGAACAGCGCCGCTGCCCCTGCGCCGGCCAGCAGCCATTTGGGACTGGTACCGGCAACAAACATCATCACAACAGCCACCATGCCCATGAGCATAATGGCGGAAAGGTGTTTTTCCAGCGCAAGAGGAATCAGTATCCCCAGAAGCGCCGCGCCGAAGCCAAGCACACCGTAGCGAAACAGCCTGGAGTTGGATCCAAACCCTCTGGTCAGACGGGCAAACATGACGATCATGGTAAATTTTGCGATCTCTGACGGTTGAAACTGGATACCGGCAATGTTGATCCACCGCTTTGCGCCATTCACAGACTCGCCCACCACCAAAACAAGCAGCAAAAGCAAAATACTGATGCCGTAAAGGGGCCATGCGAATCTGTGCCAAAAATCAGCGGGAATACGGCTGAAAAAGTACATACACACAAGGCCTAAACCGGCACATACCGCCTGCTTTTGCAGATACTTGGTGGAGATGGTATAGCCGGTATCATACTCGCTTTGCGCCGAGCTTGCAGAATAGAGCATGATAAGCCCAACTGCCAGCAAAAGCAATAAAATGAGCAAAAACGCAGTATCTACTCGCTCCCCCGCCGGTTTCCGGCGGCGGTCCTCTTTGGCATACAGAGCTTTCCCTGATGCCATCTAAGACTCCTTTCGGTCTGCTTATCCGATCCGCCCGGAAATGCCAAACCAGGCAAGAACACACATAGCGGCAGAAACCGCCGTAAAGGTCAGAACAATCTTCACTTCGTTCCAACCGCACATCTCAAAATGATGATGGATAGGCGCCATCTTGAAGATGCGCTTACCCTTGGTCAGCTTGAAATAGCCCACCTGCAAAATAACAGACAGTGTCTCAATGATATACACAAGTCCGATGAGGATGAGGATCAAGGGCATATCCAGCGCAAAGGCCATGGCGCAGACAACGCCGCCCAAAAACAGCGAGCCGGTATCGCCCATAAACACCTTGGCAGGATGCCAATTATAAAACAGATAGCCTACAAGACCGCCCACCAGCGCAGCAGGCAGCATAGCAAGATCGTACTTGCCCATTGCCACGGAAACCACGGTGAAGAAGATCATGACCGGCAGCGTAACACTGGCGCACAGGCCGTCCACACCGTCGGTAATATTCACCGCATTGTCGCAGCCAACCATGACGAACATGGCGAAGAAGACATACAGCAGCGGATGGACATAAAAAGTCACATTAAGAAACGGAACATAAATATCGCAGGTCAGCGTTCCCTGCTTATACAGCAGGTACACAAACAGGGCAGAAACCGCCATCTGCAGCAGCGCCTTTTGAATGGAGGTAAGACCCAGATTCCGCTTAAACTTTGCCTTAAAGAAATCGTCCAGAAAACCGACAAGGCCAAAACACAAGCTCAGCGCCAACACAAAAAAGACGGTATAGTCCTCCATAATGGGCAGATTGCCAAGCAGGCAGATGATGGCCGCAAAAATAAAGATCAGACCGCCCATCATGGGGGTGCCGGCTTTACTGTTGTGCCATGTGGGACCCACTTCACGAATGGATTGTCCTGCTTTCAGGGCACGAAGGACCGGAATGAGCAAATAGCCCAGAATACCGGACAAAATAATGCCTGCCAGGATAGTGATCAGTGCTCTTGTCATATCTGTTCCTCCGCTTATGTTTCATCGCTCAGGAATTTCTCCAGAGCCAGCTCCATGTGCATGCCGTGGCTGCCCTTAAACAGGATCACATCCCCGGGCTTTGCCATGCGTTTCAGGGTCGCCACCAGCTGATCCCTGTCCTCAAAGGCCA
The DNA here is from genome assembly GCA_045541695.1 of Faecousia sp. Classification (GTDB taxonomy): domain Bacteria; phylum Bacillota; class Clostridia; order Oscillospirales; family Oscillospiraceae; genus Faecousia. The sequence continues at coordinate 2,749 of JAZQJO010000078.1, read as the reverse complement.
TTGCCTTGGTATCGGGCATGCCACCGGTGAGAGCGCCGCTGATGATACGTCTGCTGTTGGGGCCGTATGCCAGCACGATCTGGGCCTTTTCCGCCGCAATTCTGCCCACACGGTAATGCTCTGCCTGGGTGCATACACCCAGTTCCAGCATATCTCCCAGCACGGCAACATGCCGCCCTTCCTTCTTGCCCAGGACCGCCAGGGCTGCTGCCATGGATTCCGGTCCTGCGTTATAGCAATCTTTGATAATAGTATAGCCCTTTGCCTCAAAAATCTCCTGCCGTCCGGCAAGATTTTGGAAGGTGCTCAGCCTGTCTGCAATCTGTTCCGGCGTAACTCCCAGCGAAAGACCCACAGCGATTGCCGCCAGGGCATCGGGAACGTAGTGTGTTCCCTCAAGCTGCAAGGAAACAGAAAACTGCTTGTTACCTGCAGTAACGTCAAAAGAAAGTGCGCCCTGGGTTTCCGTCACATTGGTGGCAAGGACGCTGCACTCACAGTTTCTTGCGCCAAAATATGTAACCGGAACACGCAGCTTGCCGCTGACATTCCACAGCAAATTGTCATCGCCGTTGAGGAATATCCGGCTTCCCTCTTTCATGCCCTCCAGAATCTCCAGCTTTGCCTGCAGAATGCCCTCTTGAGTGCCAAGATGCTCTATGTGCATGGTGCCGATATTGATAATAACTGCCAGATCCGGCTGGGAAATGGAAGATAGATACGCAATTTCACGGAAATGGTTCATTCCCATTTCCACAACAGCGATTTCCGTATCCTCAGGCATGGCAAGCAGCGCCATGGGCATACCAATGTTATTGTTATGATTTGCGGGAGTCTTCGCCACCCGACGCTCACCGCTGAGGACGCAGGCGATCAGCTCTTTTGTGGTACTTTTGCCCACTGAGCCGGTAACGCCAACCACTTTCATGCCGATACGCAGCCGCTCCTGCCGGGCAATATCTCCCAAAGCCTTCAGCGGATCGTCAACAATAATGGCCGGAATATCTTCATTGCAGCGGCTGCACAAAATGGCGGCAGCGCTGTTTTGTATGGCCTTGGGGATAAAGTCATGACCGTCCCGTTCGCCCTTAATGGCAACAAAAAGCTGACCCGGCTGAATGCTGCGGGAGTCATTGCTTGCGCCAACAAAAACCGTATTGGCATATTTGGGGTTGATCTTGCCGCCGCACCAATCTGCTGCCTGCTGTAATGTGATCCGTCCCATATCAGTTCCTCATTTCTTCCAGATATGTCGCTACGATTTCCCGCTCGTCCATTGGGTATTTGACACCGCAAATTTCCTGATAAGTCTCATGTCCTTTGCCTGCCAATACTATAATATCATTTTTTTGCGCAATGTCCATAGCATATCTGATAGCTTTTCTTCGATCTTCTATGACAATATACTCGCCCATTTCGGCGCTGACGCCCTCCAGAATGTCCGCAATGATAGCTTCGGGTGCTTCCGTTCTGGGGTTATCGGATGTGATCACCGCAATGTCGGAGATCTTCACGCCGATTGCGCCCATAATGGGCCGCTTGATGGGATCCCGGTCACCGCCGCAGCCGAACACGCTGATAAGCCGACCTTTGCAGAAATTGCGGACAGAGGTCAGCACATTTTCCAGACCGTCCGGTGTGTGGGCATAGTCGATCAGCACGGTGTAGGGTTTTCCGGGAGTCGGTACGACCTCTACCCTGCCCTTTACGCCTTCGGCGGTGGCCAGCGCCTGTGCAGCCTGCTGCAGGGAAATTCCCAGCTGCACCGCAAGACCCAAAACCGTCAAAGCGTTGTATACGGTGAACTTTCCGGGAATAGGAAGCCGGACCTGGGCCGTTTCGCCGCCCATGACCGCCCGGAAGCTGATGCCGTCTGCATGCAGCTGCAGATCCTCAGCGCACAAATCGGCTGCCTGTCTGACCGAAGTGGTCAGCATTTCACAGCGTGCCTGCCCGGCGATCCGTTCATACCATTCATCGTCCCGGTTCAGCACCGCTTTGCTGCAGCGGCTGAACAGCTGCGCCTTGGTATCGCAGTAGTTTTCAATGGTTTTGTGGAAATCCAGATGATCTTCCGTCAAATTTGTAAAGGCAGCCACATCAAAGTGGATCCCTGCCACTCTGTTCAGAGCGATGGCGTGGGAAGAAACCTCCATGATCACATACTGGCAGCCGGCGTCCCGCATCCGGGCAAACAGAGCTTGCAGCTCCAGGCTCTCCGGCGTTGTACGCTCTGTGGGAATCGCTTCACTGCCAATCAAATTCTCCATTGTTCCGATCAGGCCAACCTTTGCATTACGGGTCTTTTCCAGCACATGCTTTAAAAGTAAGGTGGAAGAAGTTTTGCCGTTTGTGCCGGTGATGCCGATCAGCGTCATGGCACTTGCAGGATCGCCGTAGAAATTTCTTCCGATGATCGCCAGTGCCAAGCGGTCTGATTCCACAAGGATGTACGGAATGTCCTCTGCAGGCTGCACTGCCGTTATAATGGCTGCTGCACCCTTGCTGAGTGCCATGGGGATATACTGATTCCCGTCCGTCACAAAGCCGGTAATTGCCACAAAGAGGCTACCCGGTGTCACTTTGCGGGAATCGTAGACGACCTGCGTGATTTCCAGATCCAAATCCACATTTGTCTTCAAAACCTTCACATCTTGCAATAACTGCGTCAGTTTCATATGCATCTCCTTAATCTTTCGCTTTTGTATCGGCAAAGGTCAGCGTAATGGTCGTGCCCCACTCCACTTCC
>JAZQJO010000077.1:0-43465 GCA_045541695.1 Faecousia sp. | reverse complement strand
AGCGCCGCCAGATGGATAATACGGTCTACTTTGTTTTCCGCAATTACCTTTTCCAATGCTTCCTTCTGCGCCAAATCCATAACAATGTGGGTATACTCCGGCGCCGGCGCAGCTTCTCTGCGGTCTAAGCCGACAACTCTGTAGCCCGCTGCCAGCATCGCCTCCACAGCGGTAGAGCCGATCATTCCGCAGGCGCCTGTGATCAGGACCGTGCATTCTCCATTTTCGGTCATACAGAAACCTCTTTAACATTTACACATTCGGTCAGTTCCTTGAATATCCCCTTGGGCTCTTTTTTGAAAACGGAAGCCAAAATACAGACCACCGTGTACCAAATCAGCTTGATATCGTAACCAAAGCTCATGTGCTCCGGATAGTATGCTTCCAGCTCCAACCGAGTGGGCAGCACCAGGCGCTTATAGTCTTCCGGATCCTCCACACTGTCGCCGTAGATGTAATCATACAAAGCTGCCGGGCCGGTCAGGCCGGGTTTGACGGTGGATGCGATATTATACTTTCCTGCACGCATGACAGCACACTGATCAATAGCCGCAGGTCTGGGACCTACCACGGACATAGTGCCGAAAAGAATATTCAGCAACTGGGGCAGCTCATCGATCTTCAGCCGGCGGCATAGCTCGCCAAAGGGAAAGATCCTGTTTGTATCTGCCTTAAAGCTGGCCTCGCTTTTTTCGCTTTCCTTCCTCGGCACACGCATACTGCGGAATTTCCACATGATAAATTCCCTGTTATCCTTGCCAATGCGTCTGGCTCTGTAAAAAACCGGGCCCGGGTCGGACAACTCAATGCCGATGATGGCGATCAGCCACACCGGTGATGTCACAGCGATTCCTAGAATTGATGCCACAATGTCGAAAGCACGCTTTGCAAAAAAGTACCCTTTCCGTTTCACAGGACGATTCTCCTCAATGCACATTCAAAAGCTTCTGCGTACAGGCAGCCGCTTTCGCTGCCACGCAGCGTAGCAAGACTCTTCAGGCTCTCTTCGCTTCTGGGGTGGGGATACGGCCTCATGACGCCACGGTACTGCGCCAGGGCTTTAATTTTCATATCCACACCCTCCTGCCCTACCTCCACATAAGTATTGGGCCGGAAGGGAATCATTGCCGTATTGACAGACCAATCCGTGGCAGAAAGCACTTCCATATACCACAGCTCCTGCACCGGTTTCATCTCAGGTCTGCGCTGGAACAGCCGGATGGCTGCCTGGCAGGCCAGGGAAGTATGCAGGTGGTCATTGTTAGTGTCGCTGGGATGGTGGGTGATGACCACATCCGGCTGACTTTCCATGATCGCCTTTTCGATAAACTGCACCAAATGCAAATGGGGAACGGTGTTCATCTCGATATTGGGAAATGCGCCCTTATAATGTCCGCGGATGCCCAGCATTTTGGCGCTGCTATCCAAATCCTCTTCCAGCTCGTTATCCTCGGGACGGAAGGCTCTGGCCTTGGCTTCAGCAGACATGATGCACACATCCACCGTATGGCCGCAGGATGTCAGCTTGTGTATCGTTGCTCCGGCTCCCAGCACTTCATCGTCGGGATGTGCTGCCACAACTAAATAATTCATATGTTTCTCCAATTCGTTCTCATTTGGCTGCCACAGAGTCTTTTTCCTCTGTGGGGTGGTAGGTGGGGACCACATCTGCCACCAGGCGGCGGATCTCGTCGTCCCGGCCGTCATAGGCAGCGTCCATCAGCATCTGCAGCTGCTGCAGGAAGGTATCCGTATCAAAGGGAATGGGACTGCCGATGTGGATCAGGTGGTTGGGTGTGGTACGCATTCCCTCCTCGGACATCAGCTTTTCCTCATACAGCTTTTCGCCGGCACGCAGGCCTGTGTAAGAGATCTCAATATCCACATCCGGCTGCAAACCGGACAGACGGATCAGGTTTCTGGCCAGCGTGTCGATCTTCACCGGCTCACCCATGTCCAGCACAAAGATCTCGCCGCCGTCAGCATAAGTGCCGGCCTGCAGCACTAAGCTGGCCGCTTCGGGAATTGTCATGAAATACCGGATCACGTCGGGATGGGTCACGGTGACCGGTCCACCCTTTGCGATCTGCTCTTTGAATCTGGGAACAACAGAGCCGTTGCTGCCCAGCACGTTTCCGAAACGCACCGCCACAAAGTCGGTCACCGGGTTTTCTGCGCGGCGGTCCTCTATCTTTTCGCCGTCCTTGCTGCCCATATGCAAATGCAGATGGGAAAGCTCGCTGGCTTTTCCGTCCCGGATCTTTTTATCAAAGGACTGGATGATCATTTCGCACAGGCGCTTGGATGCGCCCATGATATTGGTAGGATTGACCGCCTTGTCGGTAGAGATCAGCACAAACCGCTTACAGCCGTTGACCATGGCTGCGTAGGCGGTTTTATATGTGCCCACAGCATTGTTTTTGACAGATTCGCAAGGGCTGTCCTCCATCAGCGGCACGTGCTTATGGGCTGCGGCGTGGTAGACCACGTCCGGCTTATACTTGGCAAAGATCTGATCAATACGCCGGCTGTCCCGGACAGAGCCGATCAGCACCTCCAGATCCAGCTCCGGATATTTATCCTGCAGCTCCAGGCCAATGGCATGGGCATTGTTTTCGTAAATATCCAGAATGATCAGCTTTTTGGGGCGATGCCGGGCAATCTGCCGGCAGAGCTCGCTGCCGATAGAGCCGCCGCCGCCCGTGACCAAAATGACTTTACCGGCCAGGAACGCATAGATCTCGTCCATATTGACCTTGACAGCTTCACGGCCCAGCAGATCCTCCACCGCCACATCCTTCATGGCTTCGGCGGTGACTCTGCCTGTTACCAGCTCATACATACCCGGCAGCTTTTTCAGCTCGCAGCCGGTTTCCTTGCAGATATCCAAAATATCTCTTTGCTGGGCAGCGGATGCGCTGGGGATCGCCAGCAGGATCTTCTCGATCTTGTATCGGTCCACATTCAGCAAAATATCGTTTCTGCCGCCCACGATGGGCACGCCGTCGATAAACCGGCCCCATTTGTTTCTGTTGTCATCGATAATGCAGCAGACCCGCTCATTGGTCTCCTGGGCGCTGTGCAGATCCCGCAGGATCATCTGTCCCGCAGCGCCGGCACCGATCAGCATGACCCGGGTGGTCACGGCTCGCTGCAGCATTTTTTCGCTCTTGCTTCGCTCCAGCAGCACAAAACGGTAGGCAAACCGCACAAAAAGCACCAGCATAAACTGGATCGCCGGTCCGATCAGGTAATACGACACCGGCATCCGCCGGAAAAACAGCGTGATCAGCCCGCCGTGCACCACCGCAAGGATGGCGCTGGCGTAGGTAACACGCTTCAGCTCCGTAAAGCTGGCAAAACGCCACAGGCTTTGATACAGATGCAGTATCCAAAACACCGCAATGCCGATGACGGCATAGAACGGCAGGAAACGCAGCCATGCCTGCAGGTAATATTCCGGTATTTCAGAAAACCTGCAGTCGAACCGCAGCCACAGCGCCAGAAAATATGCTCCGGCCATTGCTGCGACATCATAGACCATCAGGTACAGCGCAATTTTGTGCCAATGCTCAAAGCGCTTTTTCCTGTTTTCCATTGTTTTTCTCCTCTGATTTCTTCATCTTTTCCTTGTGCAAAAAATGCTTTTTATACGGCAAGCAGCCGAGCGATGCTTCGATCCCCGGCTGATTGCAGATTATTCCTCTTCTTGCGCTTCTGTTTCTTCGGTTTCTTCTTTTTCCCGTTCGTTACCGTAGCCATAACCGTAGCCATAGCTGTAACCGTAGCCGTATTTTTTGCCATAGCCATAGCCGTAGCGCTTGCCGTAGGCTCTTCCGTAATAGCGGCTCTTTTGCTTCATGTCCACACGGTTCAGCACAACACCCAGGATCTTGCCGCCGGAACGCTCCAGCTGCTTATAGACCCTGCGCTCCAGCTTATAGCTGTTGTGGGTGGTGTCGATCACAAGGATTGTTCCGTCCAGCTCCGGCGCCATAACGGCGCTGTCGATGACCTGGCCCAAAGGCGTTGCGTCCACGATCACGTAATCGAAGGTCTTTTTCAGTGCCTGGATCAGCTTCTGGAAGCGGCTGCCGCCCAGAATTTCTGCGGCATTGGGCACACGGGTGCCCGCAAACATAATATAGAGATTATCCATGTCTGTTTCATACAGGATTTCATCCACATTGGCCTGTCCGATCAGATAATGGCTCAATCCGGTGACCTTGCCTTTCACCATCAAACGGTTCTGGAGGGTACTTTTCCGCAGGTCAGCATCCAACAGGATCACCTTTTTGCCGGTCTGGGCCAGGGAGGCTGCCAGCTGGAAGGCGATGGTGGTCTTGCCCTCGGCTGCGCTGAAGCTGGTCAGGCCAATGGTCTGGATCCCTTCGCCGCTGAACATCAGATTCGTTCTAAGGGTCTTGATGGCTTCCGCAGTCTGAAACTTTTTTACTACAAAATGATTTACTTCTATTCTTTCCATACCGGCTGCCCTCATTTCTTGTTCCGGGTGGCGGCGGATCTTTTCGCAGGGGCAGCTGCCTCTGCGGTATTTCTCGCCATGGCTTCCAACTCCTCGGACATGGGGATCACGCCCAAAACATACAGACCCATACGGCGCTCCACGTCCTCTTCCGTGCGGATGGTATCATCCAGCACGTAAATGATCACCAGCACGGCAATGGAAACGACCAAACCGATCGCCGCCGCAATCGCCGTGTTGCGGGTCATGCTGGGGCCGGATTTTTCCTTGGGGACTTCCGCTTCATAAACCAGATTGACCGCTTCCAGATCCATGATCTCCTTCATCTGCTCGCCGGAGATCTGACGGACGCAGTTGGCAATGTCTGCTGCACGCTGCGGGTTGCTGTCCAGCACCTTGATCTGCAGCACACGGCTGTCGTTGATGGCTTCCACGGAGATCTTGGCTGCCAGATCCTTCACCGACATATCCAGATTCAACGTCTTAATGACTTCCTTGGACACATTTTCGCCGGTGATCAAAACCTTATAGTCCTCGATCATGTAATTGGAAACGCTGTAGTCAGATGCCTGAGCGCCCGATTCATGGGTGCGGTTCAGGACATACATACGGGTCTTTGCCGTGTATTCATCCTCCGCAAAAAAGGCGGTAAAGCCTGCGCCCAATGCTGCAAACAGCACAAAAGCCGCAATCACGACCCACAGCTTCTTTTGCAGGTAAAAGAGCAGGTCTATCAGATCAATCTCAATTTCATTCTGCTTTTCCATGATATACTTCCTTTGCTAAAACTTTCTGTTTTCCATCACAGTCCGGGCGTTGTCGAAAAACACCCTTTTGGCGTATGCTTCGCCGTATTTTTTCTGTATCCGCATAAAGCAAGGCTGCAATACAGGCTGACGGACCCGCTCGTCATGGGCATCCGACGCCACAAAATGCACCTGATGCCGCCTGAGCAGCTTGTGACAGGCCCACTTGATCGGGAAGCCGTTTTTGCCCATAATGCTGTCTGCGTTCATCTGGATCAGTGCGCCCATGTGGAGGATCTCTTCCACCAGCGACGGATCTTTGCGCAAAACAGCGCAAAGCTCCCCGTGGGCGATGATGGGCGTGAAGCCATATTGCACAGCCTCCGCAACGCCCATGATCACACGGGAGCGCAAAGCGTCCGGCAAAAATTCCAGAAGCACATACCGTGAACCACTCAACGGCAGCACACGTCCGCTTTCCACCAGCTGGAACACATCCACCTGATACAAAACCTCATTGCCCAGATGCATCTGCATGTCCGGCATTTCTTCGCTTATGGCATTTTGCAGCTGCTCCAGCTTTTTCTGCAGAAATTCGGGAGTGTTTTTCATGTACCTGTCCCGGTAATGGGGCGTCAGGATCATAGCCCGGGTGCCGTTTTCATAGGCAAGCCGTACCATGCGGCAGGCTTCCTGCAGGTCTGTTGCGCCATCGTCCACCCCAGGCAGAAGATGGCTGTGAATATCCGCAAATCCTTTTATTTGCATCACGATCAGCCTTTCCCTTTTATTTTTTGGGGCTTCGCTGCATGTGATTGGCAACATGGTATTTCAGCCCATACTGCCGTATCATAATTATACTGCACAGCATACATAAAATCAAGGAAAATCTAGCAATTACCAATATTATCAAGCCTTTTTGCCTAAAAAGCGGCACCCGTTTCCGGATGCCGCCAAAAATTTTTTCATTGGGTTTTTGCTATTTTCGGTAATGGGTCTGCATTTCCTTTTTCGCCGATTCCAGCTCCTGCCGCAGCTCCCGGGCGGACATACGCAGCACACCGCTGCGCACAGACGCCAGCTGCACCAGGCTGTCGGAGGTGGCCACGCGGATGTTATAGTTTTTGCCGATCTCCTGCACCAGCGATTCGATGTAGTTATCCGCCGTTTCATTTTCCTTGGTATAGACCACCTGAATATTGTGGAAACGGCTTTTTTCGCCGAAATTACCCTTGACCTTATAACCGTCAAACACCAGCACAAGATAGCATTTTCGGAAGCCGGCATAATCACTCAGCCTGCTCATTAGCAACCGCCGGGCGGCTTCCAGATCCTCCTTGGCGATGGTCGCCAGCTCATCCCATGCGAAGATGATGTTATAGCCGTCCACGATGAGATACTGCTGCCGGGGCGGCGTGATGCTTACCACTGCTTCCGGCTGTTTTTCTGTGGGACGGTACAATGTGGTTTTCACCTCGCCGAATTCCCGGCGCATGATCTGCTCCAGTTCCTTGTCGTCCATGTGCAGATTCTGCCGGATCAGCTGCGGCTCTTTCCGGGGTTTCATACAGCTTTCCAGATGCATATACTCAGAAACCTTGTCCCATTTCACATTCACGCCTGCGCCGTGAGAGCAAAAGACGGAATCCGGTGTGTTTTCCGTATCCGCTTCCGGATCGTACGCTGCCGCTGCCATGACCTTTTCCAGGTCGTGGCAAGGCGCATAGCCATGAAGCGTCAGCTGCAGCCGGCCCTTGCCCTGAGTGTAGGACGCCACCTGATCGGCATAATCCCCCACCTCCGACGCCGGCACAAGACCCCGGAGCGTGGAGATTCCGCCCACCGCCTCCGGCGCATCAAATTGGCCGCCCATGCTGCGGACATCTGTAATGGCACGGCCGATCTGCTCCGTTGGCAAAGTCAAAGTGAAGGCATACCATGGCTCTAGCAGCACAGACTGCGCCTGCATAAGGCCCTGCCGGATGGCCCGGTAGGTGGCTTGCCGAAAATCGCCGCCCTCTGTGTGCTTGACGTGGGCGCGCCCGGACATAAGGGTGATCTTCATATCCGTTATGGGCGAGCCGGTCAGCACACCCAAATGGGTCTTTTCCGCCATGTGGGTCAAAATCAGATTCTGGAAATTGGCATCCAGAACGTCTGTGGGACATTGGGTGTCGAACACCAATCCGCTTCCCTGCGCCAACGGCTCCAAAAGCAAATGCACCTCGGCATAATGCCGCAGCGGCTCAAAATGTCCCACACCCTCCACGGCGGAGGTGATGGTCTCTTTGTACGCGATCCGGGGGTCCTCCAGACGGATTTCCAGTCCAAAGCGCTGCTGCGCCAGGCTGCGCAGTATTTCCATCTGCACCCGTCCCATGATCTGGACATGGATCTGCTTTGTCCGTTCCTCCCAAAGGATGTGCAGCCGGGGATCTTCCTCCTCCAGCTGCCGCAGCTTGGGCAAAACCGTCATGGGATCGCTGCCCGAACTCAGCTCCACCCGGTAGGTCATTACCGGCTCCAGCACCGGGGCAGCGCCCTTCGGCTCGCAGCCCAGACCCTGCCCGGCAAATGTGCCGGAAAGTCCTGTGACCGCACAAAGCTGTCCGGGGAAAATCTGTTCCGGGGCAGTAAATTTATCGCCGGAATACAGCCGCAGCTGCACCGCCTTTTCTTCTACCTCTTCGCCGGTCTCATCCGTCCAGCGCAGCACCTGCCGGGACTTCAGACTTCCGCCGGTGAGCTTCAGCCAGGTAAGGCGGTTGCCTTGGCTGTCCCGGGATATTTTGTACACTTTTGCGCCGAAATCCTCTTTCGGCTGATACACAGGCGCAAATCTGTCCAGCGTATTCATAAATTCATCGATGCCCTCCAGCTTCAGGCCCGAGCCGAAGCAGCAGGGAAAGATTTTTCTTTCTGCGATCAGCGCAGAAATGTTGCCGTCGGAAACCTTACCGGTTGCCAGATAATTTTCCAACAGTGCTTCGTCGCACATGGCAACGCTTTCATCCAGCGCTTCCCGGGGTAAACCAAAATCCAAACAGCCGGCATCCAGCTGAGTCTGCAGCTGCTTCAAGAGCGCTGTTTTGTTTGCGCCGGGCAGATCCATTTTGTTGACAAACAGAAATACCGGCACATTGTAGCGCTGCAGCAGCCGCCACAGGGTTAACGTATGGGCCTGCACGCCGTCCGTGCCGCTGATGACCAGCACGGCGCAATCCAGAATGGGCATGACCCGCTCCGCTTCTGCGCCGAAATCCACGTGACCCGGCGTATCCACCAGGGTGATCTCCAGCCGGGGCGTAGATAAAAGCGCCTGCTTGGAGAAGATGGTAATGCCTCTGGCTCGCTCCAGCTCATGGGTGTCCAGAAAGGCGTCAGCATAGTCCACCCGTCCCAGCACGCGCCGAGCGCCGCTGGCAAACAGCATGGCCTCGGAAAGGGTGGTCTTGCCCGCATCCACATGGGCCAGCAGAGCCGTACAACATGGGGTCTTTTTCGGCTTATTCTCCATTGGAAAAGCCTCCTTCTTTGCAATCGTACTGAGATTATAGCATAGAAAAACGCTTGCGTCGATAAAATGAAGCGGATTTTCTCGAAAATGTGGTATTGCTTGCCCACAGGGGCAGTCATTCTTTTGTAACTTTCGCAATAACTAGCTTCCAAAGCTGGTTCTTTTCCAGTGGAGTCAGTATCGAATAGCTTTCCGGAATCTGCTGCGTTACAGGAACAATTTGCGAGGTTAGAAGGAGAGTATATCGTTGGCATGGATGTGTCCAGTGAGCGCAATGACCAGAACACCCTCATTCCGTTACTGGAGCAGCATGAAATTGGGTGCTACATCAAACCAGCCAACTACGAACGGTCCAAAACAAAGAAGTACAAGAGCAATATGGCACTACGGGAAAACATGTCCTATGATGCCCGAGCAGATGAATATACCTGTCAAAACGGCATGAAGCTGCAAGTAAAGCATGTCGGTAGAAGAGAAAGCAAGACCGGTTATATCAGTCAGATCACACACTGCGAGTGCGAAAACTGAGAAGGGTGTCCCTACAAATCCGGATGCACCAAAACGCAGTTATTCCAAAAAGTTTCCGCTTAATTTCCACAGGTGTAATAAAAACGAACAGCGACAGACCAAAAAGGGTCTGCCGCCGACTTGAATGCGCAAATTTATCCACAAACAGTTGAAAATATTGCTTTTTATGCAACTTTGAGGGTTGAATTTAGGGCCGTAGCAATTTTTGTTTTGCTACGGCCCCATTCTCATTCGGATTTTTCCCAACCGGCGTAGAGCGTCATATCCGTTTCCACGGTATCCTCTTCCGCGTTCCATTTCTCGATGCAGGTGTGGTCGGTGTACCAGCCGGTGAAGCAGTAGCCTTCCCGGGTAGGCGGCTCCGGGAGCTCCAGAAGCTCGCCATACATCCGGCTCTGAGACGGCACATCCGTACCGCCCATGGAATCGAAAGTGACGGTGAACCCCAAATTGGGCAGGTCAATCAAAAACGCCACCAAGATCACAGCGACGCAGGCCACAATGATCCAATCCAAGGCCTTGACCGAGATTTTTACATGACGGTAAAGTCCGCGGAGTTTGGGCGCATTTTCCTCAGCGGGAGTTTCGTTGCGGGGTTCGTCCATTACTTCTTCACCAAATACTTACGCATATCCAGGGCGCAGGCGCAGAGGATGATGGCGCCCTTGATAATATACAGGTTGGAGGAGCTGACGCCCAGCATAGTCAGAGCGATGAAGATGATACGCAGCACCACAACACCCAAAACGATGCCGCTGATCTTTCCGGTGCCGCCCACGAAGGAAACACCGCCGATGACACAGGCTGCGATGGCATCACATTCGTAGTTTGCGCCGGTACCGGCAGCAATAGAGCCGGAGCGGAAGCCCTCCACAAAGCCGGCGTAGCCATACATGGCACCGGCCAGGGTATGGACCAGCATGGTGGTCAAAAACACATTAACACCGGAAACCTTGGCGGCTTCTGCGTTGGAGCCCACGGCAAACATATTCTTGCCGAAAGTGGTCTTGTTCCAGACGAACCACATCAGCACCGTCAAAAGCGCCGCATACAGCACATACAGCGGAACGGGAGTCTTGCCCATCTTAAACATGGTAGTGCCCAGGAAATCACGGTAGATCTCATCCACGCCAACAATGGGTGCGCCATTGTTGAACTCGAAGAACCACAGGATGATACCGTAGGTGATCAGCTGGGTGGACAGGGTGACGATGAAGGGGTGCAGGCTGAATTTCGCCACAAAGAAGCCGTTGATCAGACCGATGATGGCGCCGATGGCCACCACGATCAGGAAGGTAACGAACATCCAGAAGGGTGTGACCGCAGGCAGGAAGCTGAGCATCTTGTTGGCCAGGTCGGTGCGCTGCAGGAAAGCGCCGGTGACGGCAGCGGACAGGCCAACGGCACGGCCTGCGGACAGGTCGGTACCGGTGAGTACGATACAGCCGGCGATGCCCAATGCCATGGGCAGATAGGCAGCCACCTGCACGATCAGGTTGCCCAAAGAGTCTATCGACAGGAACTGGGGCTTCTGAATAGCGGTGTAGACACAGAACACCAGCATCAGAATGTACAGGGCGTTATTGAGAATGCCATCGGACCAGAAGCGACGCTTGTCCTTCTTGTCCATCTGGCGATATTCGGCAGCGGTACGCTGCAATGTAGCAACAGGATTAGACATTTTTCATTTCCTCCTTAGACATATTTGGCAGCCAGGGTCATGATTTCTTCCTGGGTGGTATTGCGGGCATCCACTTCGCCGGCCACACGGCCGCCGGACATAACCACGATCCGGTCACAAACACCCAGCAGCTCCGGCATTTCGGAGGAGACCATCACAACGGTCTTTCCCTTGTTTGCCAGATCCAAAATCAGCTGGTAGATTTCATACTTGGCGCCCACGTCGATACCACGGGTGGGCTCGTCCAGCAGCAGAACTTCGGGATCGGTCAGCAGCCAGCGGCCGATGATGACCTTCTGCTGGTTACCGCCGGAAAGGGAGCGGATCTTGGTGTCCTGGGAAGGGGTCTTGGTGCGCATGGCGTCGATGTAATACTGGGTATCCTCCCGCTGGGTCTTTTCTCTCAGGTAGATACCGAATCTCTTGTGCCGCTTCAGACTGGAGATGACGGTGTTATCCTTGATGCTCAGACAGCCGAAAATGCCGGTGGCCCGGCGCTCCTCCGTCAGCAGGGCGAAGCCGTTTTTGATAGATTCGCCGGCGCTGCGGTTCTGGCACTTCTTGCCGTCCAGGGTAATGGTACCGCTCTTGCGGGTGCGGATGCCGAAAATGCTTTCCAGCGTTTCCGTACGGCCGGAAGAATCCAGACCGGCCAGACCCAGGATCTCGCCCCGACGGGCCTCAAAGCTGACATCCCGAAGCTGATTGTACATGCCGGTAAGGTTTTCCACCTTCAGGTACACATCACCGGGGGTGTTGGTCTTGGGCGGGAACTGGTTGGTCAGCTCCCGGCCCACCATCAAGCGGATGATGTCCGCCATTTCCAGATTCTCTGCCCGCTCGGTGGCCACCCACTGACCGTCACGCATAACGGTGATGTAGTCGGAGATCCGCTTGATTTCCGCCATCTTGTGGGAAATGTAGATGATGCCCACGCCACGGTCACGAAGCATGTTGATGATCTTGAACAGGTGCTCCACTTCTTCTTCGGTCAGAGAAGAGGTGGGCTCGTCGAAGACGATGACCTTGGAATTGTAGGAAACCGCCTTGGCGATCTCCACCATCTGGCGCTGGGATACGGGCATGGTGGACATGATCCGGTGGGGATCCACATCGATACCCAGCTCCTTAAAGATCGCCATGGTATCATTATACATCTTCTTCTCTTTGACGGCGATGCCCGCCCATGTGGGATAGCGACCCAGCCAAATGTTATCCATAACGCTGCGCTTGAGCGCCTGGTTCAGCTCCTGGTGCACCATAGCAACGCCGTTATCCAGGGCTTCACGGCTGTTTTTGAAGTTGATCTCTTTGCCCTCAAGATAGATATGGCCGCCATCTTTGACGTACATACCGAACAGGCATTTCATCAGCGTGGATTTGCCAGCGCCGTTTTCGCCCATCAGCGCATGGACAGTTCCGCGGTGCACAGACAGGGAAACCTTGTCCAGCGCTTTTACGCCGGGAAAGGTTTTGCTGATGTCTGTCATTTCCAGCAGAACATCATGTTCCATATTGCATTCCTCCTTGACAGTTTATAATTGCACACGCCCCTTTTGGGGACGATAGAAATCGGTCAGCGGCGCTTATACAGCGGCGCTCAACGGCTTCTACCGGGGTTTTCGTAAACACGTTTGCTCCAAGGGAAGGGGCAGCTGCCGCCGAAAGCGACAGCTGCCCGGATTATAGCCTCAGAAATTACTCGCCGGTGTAGGGAGCGTAAGCGACATACAGCTTGGAAGCGCAGTCGGAAGCTACGGTGAAGCGAGAATCGGTCAGAGAAGCCAGAGCAGCAGTGGGGGCCTTGCCCTCAGAGATAGCCTTAACGGTCTGAGCGATCGCAACGGCCATGCCGTTGGCATCCTGCTTAACGGTGCCGATCATGGAGCCGTCCTTGTTCAGAGCCTTGGCGGCATCGGTAGCGTCAACGCCGAAGACGGGAACGACGTGTGCGCCTGCCTTGTTGTAGCCAGCCTGCTGCAGGGAAGCAACTGCGCCCTCAGCCATGCCGTCGTTGTTGCAGATGACCAGCTCGATCATTTTGTTGCTGGACTCGTTGTAGGTAACCAGGTTGGTGTCCATGTAGTCCTTAGCGGCCTTTGCGGACCATGCGCCTTCGGGGTCGGTCTGCCACTTCTGAGCGGCCTTGGAGTCGAAGTACTCCAGAGCGGGCTTGCCGGCAGCGGTCAGGATCTTGTCGGCATCTTCAACACCGTACTGAGTGCGGTAGATAGCCTCGACGTTGCCCTCTTCGCCCTTGAACATAGCGTAGGAGATCTTGCCGTCCTTGTTCAGGTCCAGCTTGTCGAAGTTGGCCAGAACGTACTCACCGATCATCTTGCCCTGCATGTGGCCGGCTTCGGGAGCATCGGTGCCGATGAAGCAAGCGGAAGCATGGCTGCTCAGGAAGGTGACGTCGGAGCCGTCAGTGCCGATAGCGCGGTTGAAGAAGACAACAGGGATCTCACCGGCAGCATCCAGAACGGACTGTGCCACGTCGGGAGAACCGGAGTTGACAACGTTGACCACCAGCAGGTTGGAGCCGCCGGTAACAGCGGTGCGGATCTGCTCCAGCTGCTTAGCCTGGTCCTTGCCTGCGAACTGGTTGTCGTGCTCAATACCGGCCTTTTCCAGCTCGGTGTCCAGCTCGGCACGAACAGAGCTCAGATAAACGTCAGCTTCGTCATACCAGAATACAGAAACCTTCAGCTTACCGTCGCTTTCGGTTTCAGCGCAGGCAGCCAGGCCCAGAACCAGAGCCAGAGTCAGAACGATTGCGAGAATCTTTTTCATTGTTTTTCCTCCTTAATTATCAAGACAGATAATTTATCTGCCATTGTTCATTAACTATAGCACAATCTTCGGATGATGTAAAGGATTTTTTATTTTTTCTATAATTTCTGTAGAATTCCCACGGGGTGCTTTGGCTAAAATGCACAACCTCTGTTTTTGATGATGAAACAGCTTCTGTTATCTGTGCCATGGTGGACGGCCACAGATCAACACGCCACAGTAACACTTTGGAATGCAGATATGCGGTACTGACTGCTGTGATGAATGATCATAAATGTAAGAATCCCCGACCGAGGTCGGGGATGGACTATATTAGGGGTGTTTTGCGTGGTTCTCATCTGCCCGCTCACACATGGGCCAGAATGCCCAGACGGTACGCTGCTTCATTTGCGTTCCCGTACCGTCAGACCGGTGTTGTTTTTCGGCTTCTTCTGCTGCTGCAGCCAGATGCTCATAACAAGGCTATGGGGCAGCAGCTGCACCAGCTTTACCTGAGCCTTGGCGTAAAGGCCATGAATAGAATAGTCCTTTTTCGTCTTGTAAAGGTCTTTCAGACCGGTGGCCACCACGTCCTTCGCTTCATACAGGTGGCTGAAGTTCTGCACCTCGGAGTGATTTGTCTGGAAAGCATGGTTGAAAAATTCGGTCTTGACCCAGAAGGGATTCATGGCCATGACACGGATGCCGTCCGCCTTCAGCTCCCGGCTGATGGCACGGCTGTAGCTCAGCACAAAGGCCTTTGTTGCGCCATAGGTGCTGATATAGGGCACAGGCTGGAATGCAGAAAGGCTGTCCAGCTGCAAAATGTGGCTGCCCCGGTGCATATAGGGAACGGTCAGCCGGGTCATCATCAAAAGCGCCTTGCAGTTGAGGTCGATCATCTTGCACTCGTCCTCGGCGCTGATGCGGCGGAAATCGCCGAATTTGCCGAAGCCTGCGGCATTCACCAGCAGCTTGACATCCGGTTTTTCCGCTTCCAGCAGCGCTGCATACGTTTCAAAGCTTTCCTCCTTGCAAAGATCCAGTGCAACAGGACGGATCTTCACGGCAGTTTCCTGCTGAAGGGAAGCCAGGGCGGCCTCCCGGCGGGCGATGACCCAGATCTCATCCACAGAAACATACTTGGAAAGCTGCAAAACGAACTCCCGGCCCATGCCGGAGCTTGCACCGGTAACGATGGCAATACGCATGATCATTCCTCCTTTGATTGGGGCACCAGATCCGTATAGAACTGGGCATAGGTTACAGACACCTCATTTTTCCGCCACCAATACAGCAAGACCTGGCAGCCCAGGGAAAGAACGAGGAACACAAAATAGCTGACATCTTCAGAGATCGGCAGGGAAACGCCTGCCAGCTTCAGCAGCTCATTGCCGAAGCCGATGGCTGCTGCCAAAGCATCCAGCAGATAAAACCACCAGAAGCTGAGATCCAGACGGAAAAGATCCAACCGCTTGAAGCGCATGGTATCTGCACTGACCCGCATGGCTTTCAGGGCGCCCTTTTGGGGCTGCTCCATCAGCTGCATTTCCGCCAGACGGTAGCGGTAGAAAAAGGGCATGGCAAAGGCAAGAAACACCGCCGCCACAATACAGGCCATGGGCAATGCCGCATCCATGGCAGCTGCGCTCATGGCCGCTTCCAGCGTCGCATTCTCCGGCTCATTGGCCAAAGCAAAGACAGCATTCATAAACGGCTCTGCCCAGGGCGTGAGCATAAACACCGAGCTACCCACCTGCACCGCCACAAAAGCCACCAGCGCATAGACCAGCGTCATGATCAGCTGCAGCCGCAGTATGGGCAAAAAGCACGTAAAACCTGCTGCCAAATCCTCGGGGAAGGCCTGCTTGCCTCTGGCGATGCGCACGGTTACAAACAGATAGCCCATGCTCCAAAACGGCATCAGCAGCGGCGGCAGCATCTGCAGCACAGCTTGCGCCGTCATCCAGATGCCACGGCTGCCCAGATCCCGCAGGCCGGTGATGCCGGATATCTTCTGCTCCAGGGCAAAAGCAGCAATGCTTACGGTCAGCGACAGCAGCGCCATAGCGCCGATATAGATCAAAACCAGTTTTTTGGGGTTGTAGGCTGCCCGGGCAAGGGCATTTTTTGCCGCGTTGCGATATTGGCGGCGTTCGGTCTTGTCCATAAGGACCTCCTTGTATTGACCATGGAAAACAAAATGTTTTCCCAATATTTTTCCATATTTACGCACTTTAATAGTAACCCATACCCATTAAAATAGCAAATGAATTTTTTGTAACAGTAGAAATCTCCGGAAATCTGTGTTATAGTAGGGGTAAATAGAAATTACCCACCATGAAAAGGGGTGTTTATATGGAGCTTGGACAGCGGCTGCGGCAGGCACGGCTGGAGGCCGGGCTTTCCCAGCGGCAGCTTTGCGGCGAAGAGATCACCCGCAACATGCTCTCCCAAATCGAAAACGGCGCCGCACGGCCCTCTATGGATACTTTGCGGTATCTGGCGGGGCAGCTTGGCAAGCCTATCAGCTATTTTCTGGAGGAAAACGCCGTTCTTTCCGGAAACCAATCCATTATGGAGCAGGCCCGCTGCGCTTTCCGCAACGATGCTTACGCCGATGCTCTGGCGATCTTGGGAGATTACGGCGCTCCGGATCCGGTGTTCGATGACGAAGCAAGTCTTGTCAAATATTTGTCGCTGCTGGCTCTGGCGGAGGAAGCGATTCGGGAAAACCGTCTTCCCTACGCTTCCCAGCTTCTTGCCCGGGCAGAGGTCACCGGCAACGCCACACCATACGTAACCGAGGAGCTGAAGCGCAAAGCGCTTTTGCTGCTTGCCCGGGTGCAACCCCGGATGAAACTGCAGCTTTTGGCGCAGCTAAGCGACGAGGAGCTTCTTTTGCGGGCGGAGGCCGCCCTGGAAAGCAAGGATTTCCGCCTTTGCCAGGCGCTGCTAACGGCGGCAAACAACCACAGCAGCCGCTGGTCCTATCTGATGGGCGAAGCGGCATTCGGGCTGGAGAACTACCCGGAGGCAGCCCGGGCCTACCAACAAGCAGAAGCGGATCTTCCCAACCTTGTGATCCCCAGGCTGGAAAAATGTTATCTGCAAATGGGCGACTACAAAAGGGCCTATGAATACGCCTGCAAACAGCGCCCCTGACACCTTGCAACCCGGCAAAGAACTTGGTATCATATAGAAAAATCGAAACAAAGGAGTGCATCATCATGATTGCCAGAGAGATCTGTCTGCGGGTTTTGCAAAAAGCCGTTTCCACCGGCGCAGACTATGCAGAGATTTTCGCAGAACACACCGTAAATCACAACATCAGCATGATCGCAAACAAAGTCGACTCTATCAAAGACACCGTCATCGCCGGCGCTGCTGTTCGGGTCTACAAGGGTCTGCGCAGCGTTATGGCCACCACCGTGGACACCTCCGAGACCGGTCTGCTTCGCTGCGCCGAAAAGGCGGCCGAGGCTCTGGGGCAAGGCAAAGCCCAGATCGACATTATCCTACAGGAGCGGCTGTTTGGTGACATCCACCCCATCGTCACTGTTCCCTCTTCTGTTGCCAACGCACGGAAGGTGGAGATCCTGAAGGAAGGCTATTTTGCCGCCAAAGAATACGATAGCGCCATCACCCAGGTAGCCGGCAATCTTTTGGATGTGGACCACAACATCCTCATTGCCACCTCTGAAGGACTTTATACCCAGGATCGCCAGATCCGCACCCGGCTGATGATCGATACCGTGGCCACACATAACGGTGAGACCCAGACCGGCGGCTGCCGTCCCGGACGGCGGATGGGTCTTGAAATGTTCGACACCATCGACCCCAAAGCTGTGGGCATCCATGCGGCAAAGCAGGCGGTTACCATGGCGAAGGCAGGCTACTGCCCCGCAGGCGTCATGCCCGTTGCCATTGACAACGGCTTCGGCGGCGTTATTTTCCACGAAGCCTGCGGCCACTCCCTGGAAGCTTCCGCTGTTGCTTACGGACGAAGCCAGTTTGCAGGCAAGCTTGGCGAGAAGATCGCCAATGAAAAGGTCACCGCCATCGATGACGGCACAATTCCCAACGCCTGGGGCTCCATCAACGTCGACGACGAAGGTACTCCCGCCCGGAAAAATGTGCTCATTGATAAGGGCGTGCTGAAATCCTACATGATCGACAAATTTAACGGCCGCAGAATGGGTATGGAAAGCACCGGCAATGCCCGGCGTCAAAGCTATGCCTACACCCCCACCTCCCGGATGACCAATACTTACATTGCTCCCGGCGAGGATAAGAACGAGGACATCATCGCATCCATTGAATACGGTCTGTATGCCAAGGAAATGGGCGGCGGCAGCGTCAACCCCGTTACCGGCGAATTTAACTTTGCCGTCAACGAAGGCTATATGATCCGAAATGGCAAGATCTGCGAGCCGGTCCGGGGCGCAAGCCTTGTGGGCAAGGGCAGCGAGGTCATTCAGAATATCGACATGGTGGGTTCCGACTTGGACATGGGCCAGGGTATGTGCGGCTCCTCCAGCGGCTCTATTCCCACCAATGTGGGACAGCCCCTGATCCGGGTTTCCACCATCACCGTCGGCGGCAGATAAGGAGGCAACAATATGGATTTTCAGGCATTTAAGGAAGCGGTCATTGCCAAGTGCGCAGAAATGGGCATTGCAGACTACGAGCTTTATTACCAGAGCGCTGAAAGCACCTCTGTCAGCGCTTTCCAGCATGAGATCAATCAGTTCACCAGCTCCATTGAGGGCGGCGTGTGCTTCCGCTGCATCTGGGGTGGCAAGATGGGCTACGCCTCCACGGAAGCGCTGAATGAAGCGGAAGCTTCCGCCGTTGTGGAGCGGGCTGTGGACAACGCCTCTGTTTTGGAAGCGGAGGAGCAGGTATTTCTGGGCGAGGGCGGCAAGACCTATCAGCCCCTACCGGAAGATTACACCCAAATGCCGGCAACGGAAGAAATCATCAGCAAGGTCCTTTCCACCCAGGAGCAGCTCTACCGGGCAGATCCTGCGGTCATCGACGGCAGCTCCACCCAGGGTGTGGCCGAAAGTATGGAGATCGCGATCTATAATTCCCGGGGTCTGGATCTGTCCAGCCGGGGCGTGCTGACCGGTCTTGTGGTTGCCGCTGTGGTGACCGACGGCAAGGAAATGACCAACGATTATCAAATCAAGATCGCCGAGCTGAGCAGCATCGACGCCGAAGAGCTGACTAAAAAAGCAGCGAAAACAGCACTCAGCAAGCTGGGCGGAGATGTAGCGCCCACAGGCCAGTATCCTGTGGTATTCGACCCGGAAGCCATGAGCGACCTTCTGGGAACTTTCTCCGACATTTTCTCCGCCGAGGCCGCCCAAAAGGGACTGAGCAAGCTGGCAAATCAGGAAGGAAACATCATCGCCGCAGAGCAGGTAACTCTGGTGGACGATCCGTTCTGGAAGGATGCGCCCATCAAGCGGAATTTTGATGCGGAGGGCTCCCCTGTTTACACCAAAAACGTGGTGGAAAAGGGCAAGCTGAACACCCTGCTGTATAACCTGAAGACCGCCGCCGTGGCCGGCAAGGAGACCACCGGCAATGCCTCCAAGGCAGGCTACGCTTCGCAGGTGAGCACCGCCACCTACACCTTCTATCTGGCGCCGGGCGAGATAGACGAGGAAGCGCTGCTGCAGCAGGCAGGAAACGGTGTATATATCAATTCTCTGGGCGGTCTGCACGCCGGCGCCGATCCCATATCCGGCGATTTCTCCCTGCAGAGTGCCGGTTTCCTGATCGAAAACGGGCAAAAGACCACCGCAGTAAAATCCTTCACTGTTGCCGGTAACTTCTACGAACTGCTGAAGAACATCCAATGCGTGGCTTCCAATCTGGAATTCCCGGGAATGGGAACGATTGGCTCTCCTTCCGTGCTGGCAAGTGGCCTCAGCATTGCAGGAAAGTGATCCCATCCAAGGAATATGCATGAATTAAGAGCTGAAAATGGCAAAAAATTGCCGTTTTCAGCTCTTTCTTTGTTGCACATTCTACAAAAATGCAAGTCCGGAGGAAAAAAGTTGCAAAAAGGGGTTGCAATGCCAACTCTGCTGTGCTACAATTTGAACAAATCTTGAAACCGAGGTGTTTTATTATGAACTACGTAGATGAAGTCCTTGCAAAAGTGAAGGCCCAAAACCCCAACGAGCCTGAATTCTGCCAGACCGTTGAAGAAGTTCTGGAGTCTGTTCGTCCTGTGGTTGACCGCAACGAAGAGCTATACCGCAAGAACGCCATTTTGGAGCGTCTGGTGGTGCCGGATCGTGCTATCATGTTCCGGGTTGCATGGTTTGACGACAAGGGTCAGCCCCAGGTCAACACCGGCTACCGTGTGCAGTTCAACAACGCCATTGGCCCCTACAAGGGCGGCATGCGTTTCCATCCCAGTGTCAACATGAACATCATGAAGTTCCTGGGCTTTGAGCAGACCTTTAAAGATTCCCTCACCGGCCTGCCTATGGGCGGCGGCAAGGGCGGCTCCGACTTCGACCCCAGAGGCAAGTCTGATGCCGAGGTCATGCGTTTCTGCCAGGCCTTTATGGACGAGATGTATAAGTACGTGGGCGCCAACATGGACGTTCCCGCAGGCGACCTGGGCGTGGGTGCCCGTGAGATCGGCTATCTGTTCGGTCAGTACAAGCGCCTGACCGGCTCTTACGAAGGCGTCTTCACCGGCAAGGGTATGTCCTTCGGTGGCAGCTTGATCCGTCCCGAGGCCACCGGCTACGGCGCAGTTTACTACGTCAACGAGCTGCTCAAGTCCCGTGGCGACAGCATCGAGGGCAAGACCTTCGCAGTTTCCGGCTTCGGCAATGTGGCTTGGGGTACTGTTAAGAAGATCGCCGAAATGGGCGGCAAGGCTGTTACCATTTCCGGTCCCGACGGCTACATCTACGATCCCGACGGTATCGTCACCGAAGAAAAGATCAGCTACATGCTGGAGATGCGTGCATCCGGCCGCGACAAGGTTCAGGATTACGCCGACAAGTTCGGTGTCCAGTTCTTCCCCGGCCAGAAGCCTTGGGGCACCAAGGTCGACATCATGATGCCCTGCGCAACCCAGAACGAGATCAACATGGCTGAGGCTGAGAAGATCGTAGCTGCCGGCAATAAGTACTACGTGGAAGTTGCCAACATGCCCACCACCAACGAAGCTCTGGCTTATCTGAAGGAAAACGGTCTGGTCATTGCTCCTTCCAAGGCTGTTAACGCCGGCGGTGTCAGCGTTTCCGGTCTGGAAATGAGCCAGAACTCCATGCGCTACAACTGGACCGCCGAAGAGGTGGACGCCAAGCTGAAGCAGACCATGAAGAACATCTTCTGGAACTCCTACAATGCCGCTAAGGAATACGGCATGGAAGGCGACCTGGTCGCCGGTGCTAACATCGCAGCCTTCCAGAAGGTCGTTGATGCTATGCTGGCTCAGGGCGTTGTGTGATCAATACATAATCTCTTTACCCCTAAAGTTTTCATGAAACCAAAAAGGCTCCCATTCGGGAGCCTTTTTGGTTTTCTTATTTGCACATTTTTTGGAACAGATCCATATATTTTGCCGCAGGCTTGTCCCAGCTGAAGTCCTGGGTCATATCCCGCTGCTGCAGCGCACGGAAAGCTTCGGGATCTTCCCGGTACAGTTTCAGGCAGCGCTTGATGGCGCCGAGGAAATCGTCGCCGTTGTAGCTCTGGAAGGTAAAGCCCAGTCCACCCTGTCCCCTTTCATCCACAGGGGGCACGGTATCCTTCAGGCCGCCGGTGGCATGGACCACCGGAACTGTGCCGTAGCGCATGGCATACATCTGGCTCAATCCGCAAGGCTCGCTCCGGGAGGGCATCAAATACACGTCACCGCCGGCGTAGATCCGGGAAGCCAGCGCCAAATCGAAGGTGATCTTTGCGGCCACCTGATTGGGATACTCCTGCTCCAGCTCCCGGAAGAATGCTTCAAACTGATATTCGCCTGTGCCCAGGATCAGCATTTGGCAATCTTCCTCCGCCAGCAGCCGCCGGGCAATATAGCGCAGCAGATCCAAGCCCTTGTGTCCGGCAAGTCTTGTGACCATGACCATAAGCGGCGCATCCTCACGCTGCGGCAGACCCACTTCCTTCTGCAGCGCAGCCTTGCAAAGCTTTTTGCCCTTGGCGAAGGTCTTTGCATCGTAGTGGGCAGGCAAAGCAGGATCGGTGGACGGGTCAAAGCGGGCAATATCCACGCCGTTGATAATGCCGGTCAGCTTGTGAGAAGCATTGGAGATCACACCATCCAAGCCGTGGGCATAGTACGGATACATCAGCTCCCGGGCATAGGTCTCAGAAACAGTGGTCACCAGGTCGGCTGTTTCCACAGCGCCCTTCATCATGTTCACAGCGCCGTTCATGTCCAGATGTCCGCGGAAATGCCAGGGCAGACCCAGCACATCGTCGAAGAAGTAGCCGCCCGCCCAGCCCTGGTACTCAATGTTGTGAATGGTGTACATACACCGTGTCTTGGGGAACTTATCCCGGTACAGGCCATTCAAAAATGCCGGCACAGCCGCTGTTTGCCAGTCGTTACACTGGATCACGTCGGGGATCGTCTGCATCTGCGCCAGCGCATCCAGGCAGGCCTTGGAGAAATAGGCAAACCGCTCGCCGTCATCGCCGTCGCCGTAGATTGCACCGCTGCGGCCGCCGAAATAGTAGTCGTTATCGATAAACCAGACATCCACGCCGTTTGCGCCGCCACTCAGCCGGTGCAGGCCGGCATACTGCTTCCGCCAGCCCAGCTCCACTTCAAATTCCGCAGCCAGTTCTGTTTCATAGGCAGGATTATTCTTGATCTTCTGGTAATACGGCAGGATCAGCACCACCTGGTTCCCCTCGATCCGGGCCAGAGCGGAAGGCAGCGCCTCCATCACATCGCCCAAACCGCCGGACTTGGCAAAGGGTGCTCCTTCGGATGCCAGAATTGCTATGATCATACGATCTCTCCTCTTTTGACGATGATGGGATTATTGAGAGTACCCACCAGCTTTGCGCCGGGACGCACCGTTACGTCCTTATCCAAAATGACGCATTTCAGTTCACAGTTCTCGCCCACCACGGTATCGTTCATGATCAGGCAGTTTTCCACCTTTGCGCCAGGTTTGATGGTCACCTGGCGGAACAAAACAGACTCCTTGACCTGTCCTTCCAGCACGCAGCCGTCGGCCACCACGCAGTTTTCAATGCTGCATTCCTCGCCGTAATAGCTGGGAACACGGTCACGGACCTTGGTGAAAACAGGGTGATTGTGACCAAACAGGTCGTGGCGTATCTCCTTGCGGATCAGCGCCAGGCTGTTGCGGTAATAATCCTCAATGGATTCATTGTAAACCACTACGCCCTTGAACGGGTACACATTCACGCTGATCTTGCCCTTCTGCCACTGACCCAGCACCAGGTCACGGTCCATGTGGTACAGATTCCGGGCGATATGCTCCTGCACCTGACGGATCAGGAAATTCTTGGACACCACGAAAATATCCATAGATGCCAGATACTCCTGAGAAGCCGCATAGTCAACGGCAATATCTTCAATATTGCCCTTTGCGTCCAGCTTCAGCGCCATGTCCAGAGGACGCTTGCCATCGGCGATGCCCGCCTTGGTCACAACGGTCAGATCCTTGCCGGAAGCGATGTGGGATTCCAACACCTTGGTCAGATCGATGTTGCTCAAAATGGCAGAGCCGGTCATGATCACATACTCGTCATCATCGCCGTATTTCAAAAAGCCCATAGCGGAATGAAGGGCTTCCAGCTTGCCACGGTAATTGTCAGTGGTGGAAGTGGCATAGGGAGTCAAGAATTCCAGGCCACCCTCTTCCAGCTCCAGACCCCATTCTTCGCCGGAGCCGATGTGGTTCATGAGAGACTGGTAATTATGTCTGGAAATAATGCCGATGCGGTGAATACCCGCGCTGGCAAAATTGGACAGGGAAAAGTCTACCTGGCGGTAGCGACCGCCGAAGGGAATGGCAGCGGTGGCACGGTTAT
This sequence comes from Faecousia sp., assembly GCA_045541695.1. Taxonomy (GTDB): domain Bacteria; phylum Bacillota; class Clostridia; order Oscillospirales; family Oscillospiraceae; genus Faecousia. The sequence goes on along the minus strand of JAZQJO010000077.1, from coordinate 19,673 downwards.
CGGTGAGCGTTCCAAGCAGTCCGTCGTTGGCAAAGATAATACCGATTACATTCATTTCTTTTCCCTCCTTACAGCATTTCACCCGGCAGCAGCACGGTATTTGCTTCTACCACAGCGCCCTTGGAGGTGACGCTGATCTTTTTCTTTTCCTTGGGAGAAAATGCGCCGCCCACAACCGCATTGCGGCAGACACGGCTGTTTTCGCCCAAAATCGCATGGCGTACGATGGCCCCGGACTCGATGACCACGCCGGGCATGACCACGCTGTCTTCCACCAAGGCGTCTTCGCCGATGGAGCAGCCTGTGGAGATCACACTGTGACGCACCGTACCGTAAACCTCGCTGCCCTCTGCGATGAAGCAGTTGACGGTCTTTGCGTTCTCGTCGATGTAAGAAGACGGCAGCGCATTGTTACGGGCATAGATCTTGCTGCGCTCGTCGCCACGAATGTTGAACTCCGGCTCTTTACCCAGCAGGTCCATGTTGGCTTCCCACAGAGAATCGATGGTACCAACATCCTTCCAGTAGCCTTCAAAGGCGTATGCCATCATCTTATGTCCGTTGCCCAGCAAGGTGGGAATGATGTTCTTGCCGAAGTCGTTGCTGGAGGCGGGGTTTTCCTCATCAGCGATCAGATACCGCCGTAGAACTTCCCAGTTAAACACGTAAATACCCATGGAAGCGTTGGTAGACTTGGGCACCTTGGGCTTTTCCTCAAACTCATAAATCGTGCCGTCGGGCAGGGTGTTCATAATGCCGAAGCGGCTGGCTTCCTCGATGGGCACATCACGAACAGCGATGGTGCAGTCTGCGCCGGTTTTTTCATGGAAGGCGATCATGGCGGCGTAATCCATTTTGTAAATGTGGTCGCCGGAGAGGATCAGCACATATTCCGGATCAAAGCGCTCAATAAACTGCAGGTTCTGGTAAATGGCGTTGGCAGTACCCTTGTACCAGCCGCTCTTTTTATCGTGCCGCTCGTAAGGCGGCAGGATCTGGGCGCAGCTGTGGGTCTTGTTCAGACCCCAGGGCTGACCGTTGCCGATGTACTCGTTCAGCTCCAGCGGCTGATACTGGGTCAGAATGCCCACGGTCTCAATGCCGGAGTTGACGCAGTTGCTGAGGGGAAAATCGATAATGCGGTATTTACCGCCGTAGGGCACGGCAGGCTTAGCGGTATTCTCCGTCAAAACCTTCAGGCGGCTGCCCTGGCCGCCAGCCAGAAGCATGGCGATACAACGTTTCTTCTGAAAGTACATGTTTACAGCTCCTTCTTTTAAAATTCAGGTCGCTTGGATCGGATCAAGATATCTCTTCTTATACCATACCACATTTTTCTCAATTAAGAAAGGGACAAAATGTCTAAAATTCCCGTCTTTTTTTCGTCACTTTCCACAATGTCACGCCACGGGACCGGCATTCGTGTAGGTATTTCGCCAATTTCCGCTCGTTTTTCCAGCCAGTGCACACCCAGCCATCGACCGAATTTGAAGCCGCAGCGGTCAAAGACCACACCCGGACGGTAGCCCAGCTTTTCGTGGAAGGCCAGGGAAACCGTATTCTCTGAAGTGACCAGGGCGTAAAACACACGGTAGCCCTGCAAAAGCATCAGCTTTTCCAGAGCAGTATAAAGCCTTCTGCCCACGCCCTTGCCCCGGACCTGTGGCGCAAGGTAAATGGACACCTCGCCGCACCAGGCATAAGCCGCCCGCTCAAAGGGCAAACTGCCATAAGCATAGCCTAAAACCCGGCCGTCTTCTTCCCAAACCAGCCAGGGAAAGTTTTCGCTGATGCTGCAAAACCGGGTCAAGAATTCGTCCGGCGTTGGCGGCGTGTATTCAAATGAAAACGTGGTGTCTGTTACATAGGGCGTATAGATGGCCAGCATTGCCGGTACATCCTTTTCGGAAGCAAGACGGATCATGGCGTGTCCTCCGCTGACAGTATAGTATATTCTTTATTTTACGCATGTTTTCTCCGTCCGTCAAGGTTGACAGGTGGGTTTTTCGGGTGTAAAATAATACAAGATTTGAAACAAAAGGAGGGAAATCCATGGAATCCGGCGGTAATGGCAATATACCCGGTCGAAGTAGGCAGCAGCCCCGGTCTGTGGGCTTCCTGTAAACGAACCGGTGTATTGCCTTCTATTCAAAAAACGAACAGGAGGAATACATCATGGCAGAACGCTATGAGATCGTAGCAACAGCATTGCGCAAAATGCTGGAAGAAAAGAAATACGCAGCGCTGCGGGACATTCTGCTGGTGATGAATCCCAGCGATATTGCAGAGCTTTTCCGGGATCTTGAAAATTCACAGATCCCCCTTCTTTTCCGCCTGCTGCCGAAAAACAGTGCGGCGGAAACCTTTGTAGAAATGGAGACCGAGGACCAGGAGATCCTGATCCAGGCCTTTTCCGATAACGAGCTGAAGCAGATCGTGGACGAGCTGTACGTAGACGACGCCGCTGACCTGGTGGAGGAAATGCCTGCCAACGTGGTCAAGCGTATCTTAAAGCAGGCCACGCCGGAAATGCGGGCATCCATCAACCAGATCCTGCGGTATCCCGAAAACTCCGCCGGCTCGCTGATGACCACGGAATACGTTTCCCTGCGCCCGGAAATGACGGTAGAGGAAGCCATCCTGCGGATTCGTCGGCAGGGCGTGGATAAGGAAACTATCTACACCTGCTATGTCACCCAGAGCCGGACGCTGATCGGTCTGGTTTCCGTGAAGGATCTGCTCCTTGCCCCCAGCGATGAGACCAAGATCAAGGATATTATGTTAACCACCTTTATCTCCGTCACCACCCACACCGATCAGGAGGAAGTGGCGAAGATGTTCGGTAAATATGACTTTCTGGCGCTGCCGGTGGTAGACGGCGAAAACCGCATGGTTGGTATCATCACCTTCGACGACGCCATGGACGTTATCGAAGAAGAGACCACCGAGGATATCGAGATCATGGGCGGTATGATGCCGTCCGAAAAGCCCTATTTAAAGAATACGCCGCTGGATCTTTTCAAAAACCGTGTGCCCTGGCTCATGCTTTTGATGGTATCCGCCACCTTCACGGGGCTGATCATCACCGCCTTTGAAGGCGCATTGGCTGCCCAAGTGGCATTGACCGCTTTCATTCCCATGCTGATGGGCACCGGCGGTAACTCCGGCTCTCAGTCTTCCGTTACCGTCATTCGTTCCCTTAGTCTGGATGAGCTGCGGTTTTCCGACATTGGCCGCGTGATCTGGAAGGAACTGCGCACCGCTCTGCTTTGCGGCATTGCCCTGGCGGTGGTCTGCTTTGCAAAGATCTGGCTGGTGGATCGGATGCTGTTCGGCAATGAAGAGATCACACTTCTTGTAAACCTGACGGTTTGTGTTACCCTCTGTCTTACGGTGATCATTGCCAAAGTGGTAGGTGGCATCCTGCCTCTGGCGGCAAAGGTCTTAAAGCTTGACCCGGCGGTTATGGCCAGTCCCTTTATTTCCACTATCGTGGATGCCCTTTCCCTTTTGGTGTATTTCATGGTGGCAAAGAGTTTGCTGAAAATATAGCAGAAATCCCGGAATGCTGATGCATTCCGGGATTCTTCTTTACAGCTTTTCGAAATCCTCCGGACCGTGCTTGCACAGCGGGCAGACGAAATCGTCGGGCAGCTCCTCGCCCTCGTAAACATAGCCGCAGACCTTGCAGACCCAGCCGGACTTTTTCTCGGCAGAGGGTGCAGGCTTGGGCTTGACGTGGTCAAAATAGTACTGATAAGTGATGCTGGGATCGCCGGAAAGCACCTTTGCCTCCGTCACATCCGCCACAAACAGGGTGTGGGTGCCCCAATCGTAGGACGCCACCACCTTGCCGGAAAGCACCGCATTCACCGCTTCCGTCACATAGCGCACGCCATTTTCCATACGCAGCGCTTCCTTGGCATCGGCAAACTTATCCGTATCCTTGCCGGAGCAGAAGCCGTACTTTTCAAATACCTTCATCTGGGCATCCTGGGTCAGCACAGACACGTTGAATACGCCGGTATTCACGATCATATCGTGGGTGTAGTTTTGCTTGTTCACTGCGATCTGGATGCGCTTGGGGTTGTCCGTCAGCTGGCCGGCAGTATTGATAATGCAGCCGTTGTCCTTCTCCCCTTCCCGAGCGGTCAGCACGAACAGGCCGTAGCTAAGCTTATGCAGCGCAGCATTGTCCACATTCTTGGGAGTCTCCTGCGCCGGCTGGACAGGCATGGTAGCCCGGATGGCATCTGCCATAGCGTCCAGCTGGGCCAGCTGATCCTGCTTCAGCGCAGAGCGAATGGTCAAAGAGGTATCCAGAATGTTCATGTTCTTGCAGCGCTCCAGCATCTTGCGCATGAGGCCGCCGGAGGTGGGCGCCCAGGAGCCGTTTTCCATCAAAGCAACGGTGCGGCTTTGGATGTTGTGGGCCACCAGGTCACTGAGCAGCGCTTCCATGCAAACGAAAATGCCCGCATTGTAGGTGGTGGAAGCAAACACCAAGTGGCTGTAACGGAATGCTGCCGCTACGATGTCGGAGGCCGGAGTGACGGACACGTCATAGATCCGGGTCTTGACGCCCCTCTGGCGCAGCTTGGTAGCCAGGATCTCTGCGGCATTTTCCGTATTGCCGTAGACAGAGGCGTAGGCGATCATAACGCCGTTTTCCTCGGGAGCATAGGTAGCCCAATGCAGATATTTGTCAATGAAATAGCCGATATTCTTTCTCCACACAAAGCCGTGGAGCGGGCAGACCAGCTTGATATCCAGCATGGTAGCCTTGCTAAGCAGAGTGGTCACCTGGGTGCCGTATTTGCCCACGATGTTGGTATAGTACCGTCGGGCCTCGTCCAGATAATCCCGGTCAAAGTCCACCTCGTCGGCAAACAGAGCGCCATTCAGGGCGCCAAAGGTGCCGAAAGCATCCGCAGAGAACAAAATGCCGTCAGTGGTGTCAAAGGAAACCATGACCTCAGGCCAATGGACCATGGGCGCCTTGACAAAGCAGAAATTATGCTTGCCGGTGGAGAAAACTTCTCCTTCCTTTGCTTCGATCCAACGCTGGTCAATGTCAAAATCAAAGAACTGGCGGATCATATTCCGGGTGGCGGCGTTGCATACCACCTGCACTGCGGGATAGCGCAGGATCAGATCGCCCAGCACAGCGCTGTGGTCAGGCTCCATGTGGTGCACGAACACATAGTCTAAGCTTCTGCCTGCCAGAACAGCCTCCAGATTTTCGAAGAAGACCTTGGATACTGCCTTGTCCACCGTATCAAACAGCACGGTTTTTTCGTCCAGCAGGACATAAGCATTGTAGCTGACACCGTCGGGAACAGAATACACACCCTCAAACATGGCCAGACGCCGGTCGTTGGCGCCCACCCAATACAGATCCTCTTGAATCTTGCGGTAGTTATACATATTACTTCCTCCTGAATAATAGGTTATGTTAAAGCTTGTCCAGCGCCAGCTTAAATGCGCCGTAGATGCCGGCATCGTTGCCAAGCTGCGCCAGATGGAACGTTACGCCTGCATTTGCGTGGAAAACGTATTTGTCGAAATAGCGTTTTGCGCCGGTCAGGAGCACATCGCCTGCCTTGCTGACACCGCCGCCCAGAACAACACGTTCCGGGTCAAGGGTGCCGCAAACTGCCGCCAGAAGCTGGCCCATATAGTCAAAAACCTGCTCCAGGACCATCAGCGCCACCGGATCGCCGGCTTTTGCGGCATCAAAAACCGCTTTGGCGGTGATCTCCTGCTGCCGCAGGGCGCTGCCCATGCCGGTGCTCTCCAGCCGCTCCTTTGCCAGACGGACGATGCCTGTAGCGGAGCAGTACTGCTCGGCGCAGCCTCGCTTGCCGCAGACACAGCGCCGGGTTTCGTGAGGATCTATGGTAATATGACCGATCTCCCCCGCTGCGCCGTGGGCACCGAAAACGCTTCTGCCGTCCAGGACGATGCCGCCGCCGACACCTGTGCCGAAGGTGACCAGCAGCATATTATCGCAGCCGCTGCCCTTCCAGGCTTCGCCCAGCGCCGCCATGTTGGCATCATTTCCCGCCTTGACGGGAAAGCCGGTCAGACGGGAGAGTTCCTCTTCCACATTGAAAACGCCCCAGCCCAGATTGACACACTTATTGACAACGCCTTTTCCGTTTACCGAGCCGGGCACGCCCATGCCGATACCCAAAACAGCTTCTCTGGAAATCTTCTTTTCCTGCAAATAACCGGAAATGCTTTGGGCGATCTCCGGCAGGATAGCAGCGCCGTTACTTTCTTTATTTGTGGGAATCTCCCACTTGTCAAGCAGCGACCCGTCCCGGTCAAAAAAGCCCAGTTTAACAGTGGTGCCGCCCAGATCTACGCCGAAACCGTATTGCATTACATTCCCTCCTGTTGGGATAACCCGGATTTTTCTTTATTATACATGACGTCCGGAAAAAATGCTATACCCTTGACAATGTTTTTATCTTCTGCTAAAGTAAGGGCGTTTCTGATTTTACGGAGGATATCATGGAACTGAGTTTTATGTTCTTCTTTAACAGTATACTGCTGGGTGTCGGTCTTGCTATGGACGCCTTTTCCGTTTCTCTTGCCAACGGTCTGCACGAGCCGAAGATGAAATGGGGAAAGCTTTTGGGCATTGCCGGCGTATTCGGTATTTTCCAGGGTCTGATGCCGCTGATCGGCTGGATCTGCATCCACACCATAGTGGAACTTTTTTCAGGCTTTGAGAAGCTGATCCCCTGGATCGCACTGTCGCTGCTGAGCTACATAGGCGTGAAGATGATCCTGGACGGGGTACACGACTGCGGCTGCGAGGAATGTGAGAAAGCCCTTGGCTTCGGCGCTTTGCTTGTGCAGGGTGTTGCCACCTCCATTGATGCCCTTTCCGTTGGCTTTACCATTGCCGAATACAATTTCCTGGCGGCTGCGCTGGCTGCGGTAATGATCGCAGCGGTGACCTTTGTCATCTGCGTTGCCGGTTTGCTCATCGGCAAAAAGGTAGGCGTCTGTCTGGCCGGAAAAGCCAATTTCGCCGGCGGTATTATCCTGATCCTTATCGGCATCGAGATCTTCGTCACAAGCTTCTTCTGATACGTAAAAACAGGCTGCTTTCGCAGCCTGTTTATTAATTTCCTGTCAAATTTCCTTGCCGCCCATAAACACACGCTTGCCGGTATAGTCGCCACGGCAAATGATGAAGTCTGCCAGCTTACCGGTGGAGATAGAGCCCACCTGGCTCTGCACATCCAAAGCGCAGGCAGGGTTAAAGGTGCAGGCACGGACCGCATCGGCTTCGGGAATACCGAACAAAATTGCATTTTTCATGCAGTCAAACAGATTGGTGGCAGAGCCTGCCAGCGTGCCGTCTGCCAGCTTGGCAACGCCGCCGGCAAGGAACACCGGCTGGCCGCCCAGCTCATACTCGCCATCCGGCATACCGCAGCAGCGCAGCGCATCGGACACCAAAATCATTCGCTCGCCGCCAAACATGGAAAATGCCAGCCGCACAGAGGCGGGATGGATATGCATGCCGTCACAGATCAGCTCTGCACGGACATGGGGCGCTTCCACAGCCGCCGGGATCACGCCGGGATTGCGGTGGTGGATGCCGGGCATGGCGTTATACAGGTGAGTCAAATGGGTCGCACCACGGGCAAAAGCTGTCTTGGCATGGTCATAATCGGAGTCGGTATGGGCAACGGAAACGGTACACAGCTTGCTTGCCTTTTCCACAAATTCCGCTGCACCAGGCAGCTCAGGCGCCACATCCACGATCCGCACCAGACCGCCGCAGCCGTCATAAAGCTTCTGAAAACCGTCAAAATCGGGATTTTTCAGGTATGCGCCGTTCTGGGCGCCCTTTTTCTTCTCGGAAAAATAAGGGCCTTCCATCTGGATGCCCATGAGCCGTGCATGGCCCTCGGGTGCTTCATCTGCCAGACGGCGTGCGGTGGCAAAGGCCTTTTCCAGCACATCGTAGGGCAGCGTCATGGAAGCGGGAGCAAAGGACGTAATGCCGTTTGCCGCCAGATAGGCCGCCATTCTCTTCAGGCCTTCATAGTCGCCGTCGGAGAAGTCTGCGCCGGAATTGCCGTGATTGTGCACATCGATCAGACCGGGAATCACCGTTGCGCCCTGCAGATCGATGGCGCTTTCCGGCACCTCATCAGGCAGCACTGCGCCAAATACGCCGTCCTTTACCTCAAAAGCGCCCAGATGGAACCGGAAATCCGAGCAGAAAATTCTTGCGTTTTTATAAAACATAATCAATCCTCCATTGGGAAAAGAGGCAGCGGGTGCTGCCTCTTTTATTGTTATTTGCGGATGTCGGGCAGGCTGGCAGCAGCCACGGACTGACCCACACGGCGAGTCTTTTCATCGGGCAGCATGACCCGGATGTTCTCATAAAATGCCGGGAACTCGTCAGATAGCACCTTCTGGCAGGAGGCCAGGATGGTCTCGCCGCCCTTGCCGGACATGACACGGCCCAAAACCATCATGTGGTGAATGTCATAGAAGTGGCTATACTGCACGGTTGCATACGCCAGATACACGCCAATGTCCCGGAACACCTTCTGGGCTCTGGGATCGTCTGCTTCCATCAGCTTTTGGACTTCCTTCAGCTTTTCAGCAGGTGTCAGGCTCTCGTCCAGCTGGATACCGGCTCTGGGCGCCAGCTTGATGACCGCATCCTGAGAGAAGTACTTGCAGCCCACGCCGATATCGGTAGACCACTCGTCCGCCATAGCATCTTCGCTGAGATCCACAGGCGCGAAGGCCAGCTCGGAGATCCAGCCAAGAACGTTCTTGTCCTTATCCACATAGCCAACAGCTTCGCTGGTGCCCATGGCAAGGCCCATAATGCTGCCGCAGTCCATGCCCATAGCGCCTGCAAGAGCGGTCACGTCGCCGTCGTTGGCCACCACGATGGGCACATCGCCGATGGCAGCGGCGGCACGGTCATAAACGGTCTTGACCTCGTCCCAGCGATCTCTGGGAACGCAGTAGAAAATACTGGAGATCATAGGTGCATTGCCGATAAACACGCCGGCAGAAGAAACACCGATGCCATCCACCCGGGGCATCTTGGAAGCAGCGGTGCGGAAGGAATCCAGAATTCCCTCATACTGATAATTGGGATCGGGATTGACCTTGGGATGCCACACCACTTCCTCGGAATAGACCACCTCGCCGTCGATCACAGCGGAGACCTTCCGGTCAGAGCCGCCGGCATCAAAGCCGATGCGGCAGCCGTCTACATGACCGCCGATGGGGCGGGGATCTTCATTGGGTTGGGGGCAGCTGTCCAGCGGCAGATCCAGAATTTCCAGAGGACGCTCGTAAAGCTTCTGGAAAAAGTCAGCGTCAAAAGCCCGTTCGCCTGTGAAGCTGTAGGCCTTCTGCAGTCGCTTCGCGATCTGGCTGCAGCCGCAGACATAGACCTTAAAGCCGCCGATGGACCACAGCAAAAACTTCATATACCGCTCCACGAAGCGGTAGTCTGCCGCTGCCATTTCCTCTGTGCCGTAGATCTTGGCATGGCGCACGGAAACATGGCCCTTCTCCCGCTCCACCGCAATGGCAATGGGCTGGGTCGCACCCTTTTTGTAGGCGTTCATCCAAACGCCGAAGGGGATAAAGCCGGGGTCCAGCTCCGGCAGGTGCTTCATCTGATATTCAATGCCTAAATACTGCATAGTCTGCTCCTTACTTTTCACGGACCTGCTTTGCCACACGCTGCACGATCTCGTTCATTTCCTTCCACTTTGCCTGCATATCCGCAGCCAGCGCCAGCTGGGCACGGGTACGTACCAGATTGTGATCGGGATAAGCGGTCTTGAAATACAGGTCGCCGTCGATATAGTCCTTGAGGAACCGGCTTGCCAGCTCCAGGGTCACGATCAGCGCACCCATAGGCAGCATTTCCACTTCCTTCTCGGTCAATGCGGTGGCAGCTTCCAGATAGCCCTTGGTATACACCTCAAAAAGGTGCAGATCCAGCTGCATTTTTGCGGTGTTGGGCTCATCCTCGGCAGCGGTAGCTGCGCCGAAACGGATAGAATCGCCGAAATCATAAAGGCTCATGCCCGGCATAACCGTATCCAGATCCAGCACGCACAGGGCTTTTCTGGTGGCACGGTCCAGCAGCACATTATTGAGCTTGGTATCGTTGTGGGTCACCCGCAGAGGCAGCTCACCGGCCTCCAAAAGGCGCTGCAGTGTGCCTGCCAGTTCCTCCCGCTCCAGCAGAAAATCGATCTCTGCTTTGGCTGAGGCCGCTCTGCCGCAGGAATCTGTCTCCACGGATTCCCGAAACTGGCGGTAGCGGTCCACGGTGTTATGGAATTCCGGAATAACCTCAAAAAGGGTATCTGCAGGAAAATCCGACAGCAGATTCTGGAATCTGCCGAAAGCAATGGCGCTCTGGTAAAAATCCTCTTCGCTTTCCGGTGCATCCAGGCAGAAGCCGCCCACAAAATCATACATCCGCCAAAATTCGCCGTTTTCGTCCCGATGGTAATAAAGGCCCTGGTACGTAGGAATGAAATGCAAAGCATGGCGGGGATCTTCTACCCGCTGCCGTAGATACTCCGTCACGGCGCTGATGTTGCCCATCAGCCGGATGGGATCCCGGAACACATATTTATTGATCTTCTGCAGAATATATTCTGCGCCGGTATCTGTTGTGATCTTAACGGTTGTATTGATATGGCCCTGGTTCAGCACATCCCGGGCAACCGGTTCACCGTCTATCTTAAACGCATAGGCTGCTTGTTCAATTCGCATCCTTTTCACCTCATATAGAATTCTTCTCTTATCCTTATCTCTTTCCAGCATTTTATTCTATCACAACACACGGCAAAAAGCAACGTATCTTTCCTAAAAAAGAAAAGATACTCCTGTCCAAAAACAGGAGTATCTTTGGTAAATTCAACATTTTTCCAACAAACGGATGAAAAACTCTACGGCACGGCAGGCGCACTCCAATCGCACCCGCTCGTTGTTACCGTGGATGGTGCTGCGCTCCTGGGAAGTCAGGTCCATGGCAGAGAAGCGATAGACATGGCGGCTCAGATCCCGGTAGTGCCGGGAATCGGAGCATTGCACCATCAGATACGGCGCAACGATGCAGCCTTTCCAGGTGGATGCCACAGCGGACGCCACCTTGTTCCAGGCCTCGCAGCCGGTTTCGGACACCGGACTGGGCTCAAAGCTTTCCAGCGCCGTGATCTCCACCCGTTCATCTTTTACGGTCTTACGCAAATACGCCAGCGCAGATTCCACGGAGTCGGCAGGATTCAGCCGCATATTGGCCACCATTTTTGCCTCTGTGGGGATCACGTTCCGGGCAGAGCTGCCCTCCATCTGGGTAAAAGCAGAGGTGGTGCGCACCAGGGCGTTCATCTCGCCGCCGGACAGCTTTCCCAGCAGGTCGATCACCCAGCCGAAGCACCACATATTGGCGAAAATGATCCGGTAAAGCAGGGTGGAATATCTGCCCAGGGTGTCAAACATTTGGGATGCCGGGCCTTGAATATGGGCCTTAAAGGGGTGATCCTCCACCTTTTTGCAGGCTGCCGCCAGAATACCCACCGGAGTATGGGGCTTGGGAGCGGAGGCGTGGCCGCCGTTGGATGCCGTGCGGTACTGGGCGTTGATCATACCCTTTTCCGCAATGCCGATCAGGCCGCAGGGCTGCTTGACACCGGGGAACACATTTTCCACAACTGCGCCGCCCTCGTCCACCACCATGGCAGGCCGAATGCCCTTTTCCTTGAAATAGTTAACGATGTTGACAGCGCCCATGCCGTTGACCTCTTCCCCGCCGGAGAATGCGAAATACACATCCTTCTGGGGCTGAAAGCCTTTTTCCATCAAGTGGTTTGCCGCAGACAAAATGCCGCTGAAGGTCACCTTGGTATCCAGGGTGCCACGGCCCCACATAACGCCGTCTTCAATGATCGCTTCAAAGGGCGGTTTTTCCCATTTGCTCTCATCCACCGGAACAACGTCGTAGTGCGCCATCAGCACAGCGGGATCGCCGACTTCCTTGCCCTTCCAACGGAACAGCAGTGCACGGTCGGGAAGCTGCTCCAGGGTGCAGCTTTCCAGCACCTTGGGATACAGCGTGGGCAGCAGGTCGATCAGCTTCCTAAATTCCTTGTCGTCCTCCAGCGCCGGGTCATTATAGGAAACGGTTTTACATTTGACCAGCTCCGCCAGAGCATGGATCGCCCGGTCACGGTCAAATTCCACCGGCTCCTGGGAGATTTCCGGCTGCGCCTTGGGACGAAACAGCATGGTCCGTACCGCCACCACTGCCACAAACAGCAGCGCAATGCCGCCAATCACATAACCGACCATTACAGCACACCTCTCTTATAGAGAATGCGGCTGACCGCAATGGTAAACAGCGCAGACACAGGCACCATAATGCCCACCGTGCCGGAATCCAGCGCCGGCACGAAGATAAACAGCACCAGCATCAAAAGGATGGGCGCCACGGCGATCTTCCAGTTCTTCGAAACAAAGGCCACGCCCAGGCCGCCAAATAGCGCCGGCAGGATCTGCACAAAGGCAGGCTGCAGCGCAGGTGCGCTCAGGACAGGCGTCAGCGGAGCGATACAGATCACGCCAACAAGGATGATCAAAGTGGTCACGATGCTGGAAGTGGCAATGGCGATGGTGGAAATGACCTCGCCCTCCTCGCTGTTGGCGCTGACGCCGTTCTGCTCCAACGCATTCAAAGCGCAGGGCAGCTTCAGATTGGAGATATTTCCGGTGACAAAGCTCAAATAAGAGCCGCCTGCGCCCAGCATAGGCACAAAGGTGACAGTTTCAATGGCGCCCACCGCCCAATACATCGGTGCGGTAGCTACCAGACCCACGCCCAGAGCGCCCCAGTCCGGCGCTGCGCCGAAAGCGATGGCCACCGCCACGGGGAAGGCCAGCAGTAAGATCATAACGGAAATATTCCAGATCCGTCCGTCACGATGGACGCTATCCATGTAAGAAAGGTTCTTTTTCATGCTATGTCCCTCCTTAGCCCAGCCAGGCTGTAATGGGAATGGCCGCGGCCATGCCCACCACCAGGCTGATAGGCAGCGCATACTCACTGAGCCATTTCAGCTTGGGTTTTTTCATCAGCAGGCCACAGACGACCATGGTCAAAGCAGATACCACCATCACAAGCACCGGAATCAAGCCGGATGTGGATGTATACTGCACCGCTTTTTCCACCTTCTGTCCAAACTGGTCCACCTCGGTCTCCATAACGGTGACCATGCCGTTTGCATCTGCGCTCCACAGGCGGGAAACATCGCAGAACACAAAGCCGAGGAATGCGGCGATCATGCCGATAAACAGGGCGTTGCTGAAGGTATCCGCCCATTTGGCGTCCCGATTGCTCAGAGAGGACATTCCGCTCTGGAGCTTCTTGCCGATCAGCGGCACAAGCCAAATGCCCAGCATAATGCTGATGGTCATAACGCAAAGCACGTTGACATACTGCTGGGCCGTCAGGGCCTGGGCAGCACCCAGAGATTGGTGCATTGCGCTGAGGGCATTGTTGGCAGCAACGGTCTCATAGCTCATAGAGCCCACCACGCTCAGCCGCAACCACGGCAGAGGCAGGCCCAGCTTTTTGCTCAGGGTGATCACACTGATCACGATAGCCACCGCAGGGGCAATGGTGAAGATTGCCGCCGCGCCGATGGTCTTTTTGATCTTGGCCTGGTCCATGCCCAGCTGCTTGCTGCGACGCAAAGCTTTTACCAGAAAATACACGGATTGGGCCAGAACCACAGCTACCAGGATGCCTGCCATCACAAACAGGATCGGGTGGTTGATATTAAATTCCATACTGTGACACCTCCATGTTCACGAATATGCTTTATTGTACCATGTCGAAAAACAGAAAACAAGACCGCAGCGCCATTTTGGGCACTGCGGTCTGAACTCATTTCTTTTTGCGCAAATACGACCAGCTGACCATCAGCAGGCAGGCCCAGAGGAACAGGCTCAGTGCCCAGACCTGACCGCACAGCATAGGGGCAGATACCGCCGCCAGCAGGATATACATGGCCATACCCACCGCCTGAGATGCGTTGTAGGTCAAAAAGTTCACAACGATCATTACCAGCGTCAGCGCGAGGGAAGCGCCGCTCAGCAGGCAGATCCACCGACAGATCCTTTTGTTGCCGGTTTTCACGCCCCGGTACAAAAGCAATGCGCCGGGGGCAAAAAAGAGCAGTCCCAGCAGCACCAGCGCACCGTATTGCATGCCCTGAGGCTCGGTAAAAAAGCTCATGCATGCGCACAGTACGTACATTGCGCCCCAGATGATCGAAAGCATTTTGTTGCTCATAACATTCTCCTTGTAAGTTGCTTGGGCCTATTTTACCCCATCCGGCGCAGAAAGGCAAGAAAAAAAGCTTGAAAGCGGTGGATAGTTCTGGTATAATGATACAAACTATAGGCAGAGGAGAATTTGCCCATGAAATGTCCCTATTGCGCAGATCCCGAAACCAAGGTCATTGATTCCCGCCGCAGTGAAGACGGCAACAGCATCCGCCGCCGCCGGGAGTGCATCGCCTGCCAGCGCAGATTCACTACATACGAGATCATCGAAAGTCTGCCCATCATCGTGGTCAAGCGTGACGGCACCCGTCAAAGCTTCGACCGGAACAAGATCCTCAACTCCATGGTCCGTGCCTTCGACAAGCGGCAGGTGGACATGGCAGATCTGGACCGGATCACCACCGCGATCGAGCAAACCATTCAAAACACCCTGGACCGGGAAGTCAGCACCGACAAGATCGGTGAAATGGTCATGTCCCGGCTGAAGCCTTTGGACGAGGTTGCGTATATCCGCTTTGCGTCCGTTTACCGCCGGTTCCAGGACGTCAGCAGCTTCATGCACGAGATCACCAAGTTCCTGGAAGAAACAAAGGAGTAATTTTCTATGTCCGCCCTGAAGGAATTGTTTTCCGGTCTTGACCCGGAGTCGCTTCTGAGCAAGCTGATCCCACAACTGGATACGCTTATGGGCTGGATCGTTCTTGCCACCCGGCTGGCTGTGATGGCTGTGCCCTTGCTGCTGCTGGGCTTTGGCCTGCTGTATCTGCTGACACCGCCGAAGGAAGCGAACTTCTCCGTTGGCTACCGCTTCTGGTGGGGCATGGCCAGCCTGGACGCATGGCGCTACACCCAGCGCCTGGCCGGCATCATCTGGTCCTGCCTGGGCCTGCTGCTGACGCTTGTCATGGCCATCGTCTGCGCCTTCTTTGCCGACATGCAGCCCATGGATATGGTCTGGGCCGCAGGCATTTGCGTGATCTGCGAATTTGTTTTGGCGGCGGCATCCTGCATCGGTATCAATGTAAGAGTGATGCTGGTGTTCGATCGCTACGGCTACCGCAGAAAAGAGTATACCGAATGACCCTGCGCCCCCTCCCAAGAGGGGGCGTTGCTGTTATCTCAAAATTAAACAATCCGTAAACAATGTCCCGATTTTGTTGAAATCCCGTTATTTTGGAATATAATGATACCATCTTATCCAACAGGTGAGTTTATATGGGCAATTTTTTCTCCCGCCTGCGTGACGGTTTCCGTCATTTCATGGCCGGCCGCTACGGCACCGACAAGCTGAATATGTCCATTTTGGGCGCAGGCGTGATCGTCTGCCTTGTGTCTCTGTTCCTGCCCTTCCCCACTGTAAATCTGGTGCTGACACTGATCTCCTACATTTTGATGTTCTGGGCGATCTTTCGCTGCTTCTCCCGCAACACCTATAAGCGCTACCAGGAAAACCGCAAATTTTTGCTGTTTTTGGACCGAATCAAAGACCGTAAGAATAAATATTTTTCCTGCCCCAAGTGCCGCCAGCCTGTCCGGGTGCCAAGAGGCAAGGGAAAGGTCGCAATTTCCTGCCCCAAATGCAAGGAGAAATTCATCCGCAAAACATAATTTATCTGCCGTCCGAAACAGCTGGACGGCAGTTTTTCATCTTCTCAGCGGAAATGCTGGACTTTTTTGCATTTTTTTGTATAATAAAAGAAGCATCACCTAGATTGGAGGATTTTCTCATGAAGCTAAACTATAAGCGCACGATCCTTGTTGGCTTTGCCTTCTTTTTGATCAGTGCCTTCTGGCAGGCATACGATGCCACCATCCCCGTGATCCTGACCAACAAATTTGGCATGGACCAGTTCTGGTCCGGCGTGATCATGGCGCTGGACAATATTCTGGCTGTGTTTATGCTGCCCATCTTCGGCGCTATCTCCGATAAGTGCCGCAGCCCCAAAGGCAAGCGCACCCCCTTCATCACCATCGGCACCATCATTGCAGCAATCGCTCTGGTGGCTCTGTCCGTTGTGGACGTTATCCAACTGAACAACGTTTCCGATGTGTCGAAGATCGATGATCCCGCCGCTCTTTCCGTAATTTACGACAAACAGGCAGACGCCACCCTCAAGACCCCCGAGGGTGAGAAATTCGTTTTGTCCGAGTTGATGGACAAAGAGGAATTTACGAGCATCCGCAGCGATGTGGTTGATCTTGTTGACGGTCAGACCATCAGCAAATACGCAAACTACGTTGTGCCCGCCCGTCAAGCCTGTGCCGCCCAGGCCACAGCTTCACAGCCGATTCCTTTGATCTGTTTTGTAGTGCTGCTTTTGGCGGTGCTGATCGCCATGGCCACTTTCCGATCTCCCGCCGTGGCATTGATGCCTGATGTGACTATCAAGCCCCTGCGCTCCAAGGCAAACGCCATCATTAACCTTATGGGTACCGCCGGCGGTATTCTGGTGTTGGTGCTGGGCATCGTGTTTGCCACTTCCGCAATGAAAAACGCAATGATGAGTTACGTCGTCTACTATGGTGTCATCGCTGCCATTATGCTGGCCGCTCTGGGCATTTTCCGTCTGACCGTTAAAGAGCCTGCTTGGTCTGCACAAATGCAGGAAGACAGCAAACGCTTTGGCATTGAAGAGGAAGACGATGATAAGCGTAGCGGTAACCGAAAGCTGACCCGGAGCGAACTGGGCAGTCTGCTGCTGATCCTGGCCTCTGTTGCCCTTTGGTACATTGGCTACAACGCAATTACTTCCAAGTACTCTCTGTACGCAAGCTCTGTGCTGGGTATGGACTACAACACCACATTGCTGATTGCCCAGGGTGCAGCTATTATTTCTTATCTCCCTGCCGGTATTGTGGCCTCCAAAATTGGCCGCAGAAAAACCATTCTGGCCGGTGTTATCATGTTGGCCTGTGCATTTGGTATCGCCTCCTTCATGCGGATTGGTAGCCCCGTTCTTCTGATGAATGTACTGTTTGCGCTGGCCGGTATCGGCTGGGCCACCATCAACGTCAACTCCTTCCCCATGGTAGTCGAACTCAGTTCCGGCAGCGACATTGGCAAGTATACCGGCTACTACTACACCGCCTCCATGGCTGCCCAGATCGTAACACCCATGTTCTCTGGATTCCTTATGCGGGAGTTTGGCGACACCATTCTGTTCCCTTATGCTGCGATCTTCGTGGCTCTGGCCTTCCTGACCATGTTCTTCGTCAAGCACGGCGATGCCAAGGTGGAAGCCAAAAAGGGTCTGGAAGCCTTTGATAACGACGACTAAGCAAGGATTTTTACCATGATTGCTGCATTGATTATTCTGATCATTCTGGTGGTTCTGGCTGTGCTGTTTGTTTTGAGCATGGCCGTGCGCATCGGTCATCCGAAGCTGCAGACCCTGCACGGCTTTTCCTACGCCCACCGTGGTCTTCACGGTGACGGCGCACCGGAAAACAGCATGGAAGCCTTTCGCCGTGCCCTGAACGGCGGCTATGGCATTGAGCTGGATGTGCATTTGATGAGGGACGGCAATCTGGCCGTCATTCATGACAGCAGCCTGCTGCGCACCGCCGGTGTGGATGTAAAGATCGAAGATCTCACCGCCGGGGATCTGCCCAACTACCGGCTGGAGGGAACGGACGAGACCATTCCCCTTTACAACCAGGTGCTGGAGCTGTACGCCGGCAAAGCGCCCATCATTCTGGAGTTGAAACCTGTGGGCAACAACGTTGCTGCCCTGACCGAGGCCGCCTGCAAAATGATGGACACCTATGAAGGCGCTTTCTGCATGGAATCTTTTGATCCCCGATGCATCCATTGGCTGAAAAAGAACCGACCGGATATCATTCGGGGTCAGCTGGCAGAAAACTATTTTGCCGGTACAAAGGCAAAAATACCGGCTTATTTGAAGCTGGTGCTTGCCAACCACATGCTGAACTTTATCACAAAGCCGGATTTCATCGCCTACCGCTACAGCGACCGGAATCTGTGGACCACAAAGCTGTGCCGCAGCCTTTGGAATCCGGAGTGCGTATCCTGGACGCTGAAAACTCAGGAGGAATACGACATCGCCGTGAAAGAAGGCTGGCTGCCAATTTTTGAAGACTTCACTCCTTAAATCGCAAAATGAAAACTCCCAAGGCCAAGGCCTTGGGAGTTTTAACATAAATTAGTCAGCCACGTAGGGCAGCAGAGCGATCTGACGGGCACGCTTGATAGCGGTGGTCAGGTCACGCTGGTGAGCTGCGCAGGTACCGGTGGTACGGCGGGGCAGGATCTTGCCACGCTCAGACAGGTAACGGCGAAGCTTTGCGGTGTCCTTGTAATCAATGCTGGTCACCTTATCCACGCAGAAAGCGCATACCTTCTTGCGCTTGCGGGGACGAGCAACACGCTGTTCGTTAGCCATTGCAGATTTCCTCCTTGTAAGTCTGGTAGAAAAGTTCGGTCAGATACAAATTAGAAAGGCAGCTGGGCGTCGTCTTCATCCAGCATCGCAAAATCGGATGCGGGAGAAGCGGCAGGGGCAGAATAATTGCCGGGCGCAGCAAAGCTGCTGCCGCCGTTTTCGCCATCACGCTTGCTGTCGCCGAAGTAGACATTGTCTGCCACGATCTCAGCAGTGCGGCGCTTGTTGCCTTCCTTGTCGGTCCAGGATCTGATCTGGAGCCGGCCCGAAACCACCGCCATGCGGCCCTTGGTGAAATACTTGGAGACGAATTCTCCGGTCTGACGCCAAGCAACGCAGTCGATGAAATCGGTTTCTTTTTCGCCGTTCTCGTTCTTGCCGAAGTCACGGTCCACAGCCACAGTAAAGCTGGCGACCGCAACGCCGCTGCCGGTACGACGAAGCTCGGGGTCGCGGGTCAGGCGGCCCATAATAACGATGTGGTTGAGCATATTCTTACTCCTCCACGACGGTGGTCAGGCAGCGCATGATGCTTTCAGTGATCTTCATGACACGCTCCATCTCCGCAGGGAACTCGGGCTTGCTCTCGAAGTTCATGAGAACGTAGTAGCCCTCGGGCAGATCGTTGATGGGATAGGCCAGGCGACGCTTGCCCCACTCATCAATGTTCAGCAGAGTACCCTCCGCTTCCACCATTG
Organism: Faecousia sp.; assembly: GCA_045541695.1. GTDB lineage: Bacteria > Bacillota > Clostridia > Oscillospirales > Oscillospiraceae > Faecousia. Next base: position 199 of record JAZQJO010000077.1, on the reverse strand, counting down.
CCTTGAACTTTTCCACAAGTGCAGCGATGCCCTCTTCGCCCACAGCGGGGTCGATGATGTAGAGCACCTCGTACTTACCGGTGATCTTAGCCATGTTGTTTGCACCTCCTTTTGGACTTTTGGCCTCCGGTCTCGCCGGAAGCAAGGATATACCAAGTCGGAGGCCAAGCGGTCTTAGGAAGACAAGACTCACTGACAA
>JAZQJO010000076.1:0-3511 GCA_045541695.1 Faecousia sp. | reverse complement strand
TGGTGGAGTCCTTCAGCTCGCCGCGGAAGGATTCACGGATGCGGGCCTCGGTGGCGGTATCCACGGCGGAGGTGGAGTCGTCCAGAATCAGGATCTTGGGCTTTTTCAGCAATGCCCGGGCGATACACAGGCGCTGCTTCTGGCCGCCGGAAACGTTGGTGCCGCCCTGTTCGATCTTGTGATCATAGCCCTCGGGGAAGCTTTCGATGAAATCGTGGGCGCAGGCCAGCTTGCAGGCGTGGATCAGTTCCTCGTCGGTGGCGTTGGGGTTGCCCCAGCGCAGATTTTCCTTGATCGTACCGGAAAACAGCACATTCTTTTGCAGCACCATGGCCACATTGTCACGAAGTACCTCCAGGTCGTAATTCCGGACATCCACACCGCCAACCTTAATGCTGCCCTCGGTCACATCATAAAGCCGGGGGATCAGCTGCACCAGCGTAGTCTTGCTGGAGCCGGTGGAGCCCAGAATGCCCACCGTAGCGCCGGCGGGAATATGCAGGTCCACATCCTGCAGCGCAAGGCGCTTGGCGCTGGCGCTGTAGCGGAAGCCAACGTTTTCAAAATCGATGGAGCCGTCTGCCACCTCTGTCACGGCATCCCCGGGCTGGGTCATGTCCGGCTCTTCCATCAGCACCTCATAGCAGCGGCGCATCGGCGTGCGGGACATAATCATCATAACGAAAACCATGGAAAGATTCATAAGGCCCATCAAGATCTGGGTGGTGTAGGTAAACATGGAGCTGAGGGCGCCGGTGGTCAGTCCCTCAAGGGGATTGTTGCCGGAAGCAACCACCATTTGCGCGCCGACCCAGGAGATAGACAGCATGCAGGCATACACGCACATCATCATAATGGGAGAGTTCAGGGACAGGATCTTCTCTGCTTTGGAGAAATTCTTTTGCAAATCGCCGGAGATCTGCGTAAACTTTTCCGTTTCCTTCTTCTCACGGACAAAGGATTTAACCACCCGGATGCCGTGGACATTTTCCTGTACCACATTGTTCAGCCGGTCCATCATCTTAAAGCCTCTGTCAAAGATCTTGAACACAACAGGCACAAGGCTGCACAGCGCCACTGCCAGCACGGGAATGGTCAGAAAATAGATGGAGCTGAGTCTGGGAGATATCTGCAGCGCCATGACCAGCGCCAGCACCAGCATCATGACGCAGCGGATGGTCATGCGGATCATCATCTGAAAGGTCATCTGCAGCTGCGCCACATCGGAGGTCAACCGGGTGACGATGGAGGCAGAGGAGAACTTATCGATATTGGAAAAGCTGAATTTCTGGACACGGTAGAACATGTCGTGCCGCAGATTTTTGGCGAAGCCGGTGGCCGCCTTGGAGGCAAACACCGCCGACGCTACGCCAAAGCACAGCGAGAGCAGCGCACACAGCACCAGCTGTATGGAGCGGGTGACAATGATATTCATATCCTGCAGCTGCACGCCGTAGTCATAAAGATCCTTCATCACCAGCGGGATCAAAACCTCCATGGTGACCTCACCCACCATGCAGATGGGGCTGCCCAAGGCCGCCCATTTATATTCCCGGATGCACCGGGCTAACCGTCTAATCATGACCTCGAAATCACTCCCTGCTTTTGCTAAAACGCAGATTTTCATAGTATTCCTGATACCAGAACATTCTACCACACTATCAACCATTGCCGCAATAGGTTTGCAAAAAGTTTACAAAAAACCCGACAGGCGCTGCCTGCCGGGTTTCATCGATTCACTTTGCCATGGAAAGTCTGCGCAGGATCAGCACGAATACATCGCCCCACGTCAGCGCTTCAATGCCTTCTTCCGCCACCATAGGCACCTGCTCCAGAACCTGCTGTCCCGCCTTCACCGTCAGCGTTCCCAGCCGCTGTCCCTTGCTTACGGGAGCATGGACCATCTCTTCCAATACCACCTCTGTTGTCACCTGATCCCGCTGTTGCTTATCGATCAGGATCTGGCACTGACGGGACGGAACTGCCCGGACAGTATCTTTCACACCCAGCTTCACCGCAACAGCGTCATTTTGAGGCGTTTCAGGCTCTATCAGAGCGAAGTTTGCAAAGCCGTAGTCCAGCATGGACTTGCAGGCAGCAAACCGCTCCTGGGAGGTCTCACAGCCCATGACCACCGCCACAAGCCCCAACCCGTCCCGCTGGGCCGTTGCTGACAGACAGTATCCTGCTGCAGATGTAAAACCGGTCTTCAGGCCCGTCGCGCCGGGATAAAACCGCACCAGCTTGTTGGTATTGGCAAGGCCGAATGCGCCGTCCCGGACGGTGTCCATCCAGATGGTGGTGAATTTTTGAATGTCCGGGTGGTTTTTCATCAGCTCCCGGCTCATAAGGGCAATGTCGTAGGCGGAGGTCAAATGCTCCTTTGCGCCTTCGTCATCGTCCAGCCCCGTGCAGTTTACGAAATTGGTATCGTACATGCCCAGCTCTTTGGCCCGCTGATTCATTTTCTCCACAAAGCCCGCTTCCGAGCCGGCAATATGCTCCGCAATGGCGCAGGCGCAATCGTTGGCGGAAGACACGGCGATGGATTTGACCATATCCGTCACGGACATCTGCTCCCCCACCTTCAGGTAGATCTGGCTGCCGCCCTTGGCTGCTGCCGTTTCCGACACCGTCACCGTATCGTTCCAGCCGATCTTGCCGGAATCGATGGCCTCCATGATCAGCAGCATGGTCATGACCTTTGTCACGCTGGCTGGCGCCAGGCGATCATGGGCATTTTGCTCATACAGCACTGTTCCCGTGGCTATGTCCATCAAAAGAGCGCTTTTTGCCGGAATGTCCAGCGATGCCGCCTTCGCTTGCGTCGGCAGCATGGTCAGCAGCAGGCACACCGCAAGCAATATCCCCAACCGTTTCATATCCAATCCCTCCGTAATTCATAGATGATACAGACTATGCAACCAGGGGACGAGGTATGACGGAAAAACAACAAAAGAAAGGATACTAAATGGTATCCTTTCCTCCTTCTGCATGATCCTCGTCCACACCCATACGGGTGTGTCCGCAGATCATGGGACTCTCCCACGGCAAAAACGCAAGGGAAGCAATTTAAATGAACGGTGTTTCATGGTCCTGACGGACCACGCTCCCCCGTTCATGGACTCTCCCCCGGGCTAAACAACCTGCCACCGGCAGGTTGTTTGCCTCGCTGCGCTCGGCCGCCCTTTTCGAGTCCCATCACCTATCCCAAATATAAAAAGAAAGGATACCAAAAGGTATCCTTTCTTTTTATGGGGTGGGTGATGAGACTCGACCCCACAACGCCTGGAACCACAATCCAGTGCTCTGCCAATTGAACTACACCCACCATATTTGATTGGCTGAATCTTCAAACCGGCCATAAAATTGGCACGCCAGGAGGGATTCGAACCCCCGACCTACTGCTTAGAAGGCAGTTGCTCTATCCTGCTGAGCTACTGGCGCATTTCTATGGAGCGGGTGACGGGAATCGGACCCGCGTATCCAGCTTGGAAGGCTGGTGTTCTAC
>JAZQJO010000075.1:0-21053 GCA_045541695.1 Faecousia sp. | reverse complement strand
AGTTAAGGAGCTTAGCTTCGATGAGCTGCTGGCTACCCGCGTTCCCGCAATCGAAGTCGTGGATATGGGCGTGTCCTACAAGGGTCACAACCCCGAGGCACAGACCTTCGTCACCATCGGTGAGCGTATCCACTGTATCGCTCCCTCCATCCGTAAGGCTATGGACGAGCGTGATCCCAAGCCCATCCTGGAGCGTGCTGCTCAGCAGATCGCTGCCGGCGCTACCTATCTGGACGTCAACATCGGACCTGCCGAAAAGGACGGTCCCGAGCGTATGATGTGGGCTGTCAAGCTGCTGCAGGAGAACTTCAACAATGTTCCTCTGGCACTGGATACCGCCAATATGAAGGCTATCGAAGCCGGTATCAAGGTCTATAACCGTGCCAACGGCAAGCCCATCGTCAACTCTGCTGACGCCGGCTCCCGTATCGGCTACATCGACCTGGCTGCCGCCAACGACGCTATCTGTATCGCACTTTGCTCCGCCGACGGCATCGCAAAGGACAACGAAGAGCGCATGATGCACTGTGACAACATGCTGGAGCGTGGTCTGAGCCTGGGTATGGAAGCTACCGACCTGTGGTTCGACCCCCTGTTCCTGGTTGTCAAGGGCATGCAGGATAAGCAGATGGAAGTTCTGGAAGCTATCCGTATGTTCTCCGAAAAGGGCCTGAAGTCCACCGGCGGCCTCAGCAACAACTCCAACGGCGCGCCCAAGGATGTCCGTCCCATCATGGACTCCGCTCTGGTTGCAATGTGCATGATGCAGGGTCTGACCTCTGCCATCGTCAACCCCAACGACCGCCGTCTGATGGAGACCATCAAGTCCTGCGACATCTTCAAGAATAACGTGCTGTACTCCGACTCCTACCTGGAGCTGTAAGGACGAATTGTAGGGGTCATTCACGAATGACCCGCGGGCGATTCCTGAATCGCCCCTACAAGGGTATTTGAACATATCCCAAGCGTTTTTGGCTGGGAGGGAAGGCTCCCTCCCAGCCATTATGCATATTCTGTATCCCCCCTACGGGGATGCGGGATCATACTAAATTATTAGGAGGAAATAACATGAGTGTATTAACCGATCTGATCTACGGCGGCTCCAATGCCGTTGCCGGCCTCACCGAGGGCGCTGTTAATGATGCCATTGCCAAGTATGGCGCAGATAAGGAAATCGCATTCCCCGACACTGCATACTTTTTCCCCACCATTTATGCTGCTACCGGCGTAAAGGTCAAGACTCTGGGCGACCTGACCGCTTGCGTGGGCGTGCTGAAAAGCCTCATCACCAATCAGGAGGATCTGGGGCAGGCACTCAATGCCGGTCTGGCTACCGCTGTTGGCGCTGAGATCCTGGAAGGCCTGAAGTGGGTGGATAACGCAGATCCCTATGCCGCTGATTCCGGCATCGGCTTCGTGCCCGATCCCATCATCCGCAGTTTGGGCGTGCCGCTGGTTACCGGCGATATTCCCGGTGTTGCCGTGGTTCTGGGCAAGGCAGAAAACCCCGAAGATGTTGTCAAGGTCGTCAAGGATTACCAGTCCAAGGGCATCATGACCTTCCTGGTAGGCGACGTGATTGAGCAATGCGCCGAGGGTGGCGTGAAGATGGGTCTGGAGCTGCGTGTGATCCCTCTGGGTCATGATGTCACCTCTGTCATCCATGTTGTTACTGTGGCCATTCGTGCCGCACTGATCTTCGGCAATGTCCAGCCCGGCGATCTGGCCGGCCTGCTGGACTACACCAAGAAGCGTGTTCCCGCTTTCGTCAACACCTTCGGCGCTATCGACGCTGTCGTTGTTTCCGCCGGCGCAGGCGCTATCGCTCTGGGCTTCCCCGTGGTGGTAGACATCGATCTGGGCGAGAATCAGGTCCCCGGTGCTCTGGAATCCGTGTGCGATCACAGCCTGACCGTTGCCAAGTCTCTGGAGCTGCGTGAGATCAAGATCAAGGTCACCGAGCTGCCTATCCCCGTGGCTTTTGCCGCTGCCTTTGAGGGCGAAATTATCCGCAAGGCAGATATGCACAACGAGATGTGGTCTTCCAAGAATCCCACCGCCGAGCTGGTACTTATGAAGGATCTGAGCGAGGTGGAGGATCATAAAATCACCATCATCGGACCTGACTTTGATCAGGCTTCCGAGCTGGCTCTGGTGAGCTTTGTTGAGGTCGCCGGTAAGAAGATGCAGGTGGACTTTGAATCTGTTATCGAGCGTAAATTCCACGCATGGTTCAACTACATGGAAGGTGTTATGCACACCGGTCAGCGCAATCAGGTCCGTGTCCGTGTGTCCAATGCTGCCTTCGAGGCAGGCCTGCGGCTGAAGGACTTTGCAGAAGTTCTGTACGTCATGGTCAAGAACGAGTTTGATGCTGTTGTCGACAAGTGTCAGGTGACCATCATCACCGAGCCGGCCGAGGCTGCAAAGTTCCGTGATGAGATCGCAATGCCTCGCTATGCCCAGCGTGATGACCGTCTGGCCTCCATGACCGACGAATCTGTGGACCGTTACTATACTTGTATTCTGTGCCAGAGCTTCGCTCCCGCCCACTGCTGCGTGGTCACCCCCGAGCGTCTGGGCCTGTGCGGCGCTGTTTCCTGGCTGGATGCCAAGGCAACCAACGAACTGGATCCCACCGGTCCTTGCCAGCCCATCGAAAAGAAGGGCCTTATCGACGAGCGTACCGGCCGTTATGAGGAAGTCAACCGCATGATCGCAGAAGCCACCCACGGCGCTGTGGAAAATGTCACTCTGTATTCCATTCTGGAAGGTCCCATGACCTCCTGCGGCTGCTTCGAGTGCATTTGCGGTATCGAAGCTGTTTCCAACGGTGTTATCGTGGTCAACCGTGAGTATAAGGGCATGACTCCCGCCGGCATGACCTTTGGCGAACTGGCCTCCTGCACCGGCGGCGGTGTTCAGACTCCCGGCTTCATGGGTCACGGCCGTCACTTTATCGCTTCCAAGAAGTTCCTTGCTGCTGAAGGCGGCATCGAGCGTATCGTTTGGATGCCCAAGGAGCTGAAGGATGATGTGGCGCAGCGCCTGAACAAGACCGCTTTCGAACTGTACGGCATCGAAAACTTTGCAGATATGGTGGCAGACGAAACCGTTACCTGCGATGCAGAGGAGCTGCTTACATGGCTGACCGAAAAGGGTCACCCCGTTCTGGGCCTGGAGCCGTTGATGTAATATTTGCTGTGCGGTGCGGCGGAATATCCGCCGCACCGTTTTTAGGAGACAGATATGAAAAAAATAGTATGTTTGCTACTTGCACTGTTAGTTCTTGTTTTGGCAGCCTGCAGCCCGAATGAAAACACACCGACTACTGAGCCGACGGAAAAAAAGGAAGAAAAGGTTACGATCTATGTGCCGGAAAAAATGACCGTTACGGCAGATGGTGAGGCCATTACGGTGGAGATGATTCCGGAGGACGGCTGGCTGGACAAGGATAGCTTTACTTTGCAGGTGCGCAGTGAGGATCCCAAGGACAGCTTAGGTTATAACGCAACATATGGAGAGAAGATTATGATCCTCGACTACGGCGAGGGTACGCAGGAAATCGAAATTCGCTACGATGACGCAGGGCAGATGACCTCCCAAACAGTGATCTTTCCGGAAAATGCATCGATTATAAAAAATGAAACCATTATGACCTATGACAGCCGTGGCAGAACGCTGCGTCAGGAAACAAGGATCTACTATCCCAATCAGGACGAACCGGTTACCCAGACCGTGGAGTTTACTTATACCGAAACGGAAATCGGCAGCAAAGGCGTTGCGTCCAACGGTATGGTAGAGCAGGAGATGATCTACGACGCCGATGACCGTCTGATCTGTACAGCTACCCGTACCAACGGCACTGAGGTGACCCGTACGGAAAACACCTATGACGAAAACGGGAATCAAATTCTGTCGGTTACGTATGTTTCCGGTGTGGAAACCAACAAAACCGAAACGGTTTATAAAGCTTACGAGGTTACTCCGGAGAAAGCGCAGAAGCTGTCTTATTTTAAACAAGGAAAACAATAAAAATCAAAGTCCCCTCATTCGAGGGGGCTTTTTCTCGGTAGACAAGCATGGGGAAATATGCTATATTATATGGTAACGAAGTATGGCAAAGAGAGGTTTATCTGTATGCCCAAGGTAATTTTTCAAATTGAAGACGGCAGCGAGGTCGTGATGGAATGCCAAAACGGCGATAACTTGCTGGAGCTTGCCCGCCGTGGCAATGTGGCCATCGATGCCCCTTGCTCCGGAAACGGCTCCTGCGGCAAATGCCGTGTGAAGCTGATTTCCGGTGAGGTGGAGTCCATTCCTTCCCGCCACATTTCTGAGGAGGAATACGAAGCCGGCTGGCGGCTGTCGTGCAACTGCAAGGTCAAGGGCGACTGCACCGTTTTCGTGCCGGATATTGCCTCTGCCTACCAGTCCCGTATGAAGACCGCTGACCTTTCCAGCCCGGAAGAGGTGGCGATTTTTGAGAATGCCAAGGCGGAAATGGAGCAGGAGAGCGCACTTCCGTTCACCAATCGATTCCATGCGCTGCAGCTGACTATGGATGCCCCCAGCGAGGCAGATACCATGCCGGACATCGAGCGGCTGACATGGGCAGTTCAGGCTGCACTGCCGGAGGCGGTGGAGGTCAAAGTGCCTTACGGCGTTATGGTCAAGCTTGCAGCGACTCTTCGCGAAAATGACTTTTCTGTCTGCGTTAAGGGCGAACTGAAGGACGAAACCTTCCTTTGCATGGATATTTGTCCCCATGACGATACAAAGCTGGTTGGCTGCGCCATCGACATTGGCACTACCACCGTTTCTATGGTCCTGGTGGATCTGACCAGCGGCGGGATACTGGCCAAGGGCTCTTCCGGCAACGGTCAGATCCGCTACGGCGCAGATGTGATCAACCGCATCATCCAGCAGAGCAAGGACGGCGGCCGGAAAAAGCTGCAGGATGCCATCGTGAAAGAGACCCTTGTGCCTATTATGGCAAATCTGTGCAAATCTTCCGGTATCAATGCCCGCAGCATTCTGCGCATTTCCATTGGCGCAAATACCACAATGAATCACCTTTTGGTGGGTGTGGATGCCGATCCCGTGCGTATGGACCCCTATATTCCCAGTTTCTTTGCCTGGGAAGACCTGACCGCCGGCGATCTGAAGCTGCCGGCAAATCCCCTGGCAAAGTTGATCATTGCGCCCAACATCGGCTCTTATGTGGGCGGTGACATCACGGCCGGAACGCTGGCTACCATGATGTGGGACCGGGACGAAATGACGCTGTTCATCGATCTTGGCACCAATGGTGAGATCGTATTCGGCAACCGGGATTTCCTCATGAGCTGCGCCTGCTCTGCCGGCCCTGCCTTTGAGGGTGGCGACATTTCCTGCGGCATGCGTGCCACGGATGGCGCCGTGGAAGCGGTGACCATCGACAAGGAAACCATGGAGCCCAGCTGCACCATCGTGGGTGACGCCGGTCAAAAACCGGTGGGCATTTGCGGCAGCGGTATTATTGATATTATTTCCGAGCTGTTCCGCACCGGCATTATCAATGCCAAGGGCTTGTTTGTCCGGGAGGGCAAGCGGGTGCTGCGGGATCAGTACGGCATGGGCCGTTATGTGCTGGCAACCGCCGAAGAGAGCGAAGCCGGCAGGGAAGTGTCCATCAACGAGGTGGATATTGATAACTTTATCCGTGCCAAGGGTGCGATCTATTCGGGTATCGACACCCTGCTGCAATCGGTGGATATGACACCGGAGTGCATCGACCGGGTGATGGTGGCAGGCGGTATCGGCAGTGGCATCAATATGAAAAACGCCATCAATATCGGTATGCTGCCGGATGTGGAGCTGACCAAGTACCAGTATATCGGCAATTCCTCCCTGACCGGCGCTTATGCCATGACCATGAGCGATGCGGCTGCGCAAAAATGCCATGAGGTGGCTGCCAATATGACCTATCTGGAGCTGAGCACCTATCCCGGCTATATGGATAGCTTCGTGGCCGCCTGCTTCATTCCTCATACAGACTGCAAGCTGTTCCCCAATAGCGTGCAAGAATAAGTTCGTAGGGTGCAACATTCTTAACGCACCGCACCTGCCCAAAGGAGGCTACTTGTGAAAAAACAGAAAGACCATTGGAAGGAATTGCTGCCATACGAAAAGAAATTTGAGGTGGCTTCTTACATTGCCCTTGGTGTGTTCTTAATTGTTTTCGTGTTTGAGGTTTTGGATAAATTCGGCGTTTTGCCGGTTGCCTTTGACCTGTATATTATTTCAAGGGGTTTACTTGCTGTTGGACAGGCCTGTATGACAGTTGTTTACTGGCGCAAAGAGCGTCACCTTGCGCACGCATGCCTCTTTGTGGCTATTGTGTTTGGCCTTGGTACCGTTTGGGATGTTGTGAAGCTGTTTGTTTAACATCGGAAGAAAAAAAGTAAAGGATTCACATATGCAAATCGAAAATCATAAGGAAGAAGTGCCCTTTGCCCATTATGAGGAGCTGTTCCGTGGGCTGGATGCTGCGGAAGCGGCAGAGCGAACCGGGGCGAAATGGGACGGAAAAGAAATTTATGTAAACCTGCTTGGCAGAGAATTTGCCATCTGCCATCCCGATTATGCCATCCGTGCATCGGATGGCGGCGTGCTGCCGCCGCTGCCCACCCAGACCTTTTTGCTGCGCTATCTGCTGGAAAGCAAAACGGTTGCCTGGCGGGGAACATGGAAAACTTTCCGGGAAATGCCTTGGGGCGAGATGTACATCAAACCCTATACCGGCAGAGTGCTGACCCGGGCAGCCTTTACCTTTGGCACACGGCTGGCGGCGTTTTGCAGCGCCTGCGAGAAAATGGGCGCCCAAAAGCTGCCCCACGGCGATGCCGGCTACGAATTCCATCTGGTAGGGGACTACAAAATACAGATCCTTGTTTGGGAGGGCGATGACGAGTTCCCGCCCAATGCTCAGGTGCTGTATTCGGATAACTTTGCCGAGGGCTTTGCCGCAGAAGACCGGGTGGTGGCGGGAGACATTCTCATCTCTACCGTAAAATCGAACATGTAATTTTACGGCTCAGCCTGCAAAATGCAGGCTGAGCCCTTGCTTTTGGCACAAAATCTTGAGAATTTTTCGACAAAAACCGCCAAATTAGGAATAAAATGCATTTTTGTATTGATTTTGTAACCGTTTTGTGATATAATTTCTAAGGTTTGGGCCTTGCCGTATTGGACGGCAGCTGCGGCCCGCTTCGGATGTGCAACATCCTGCTAATTTGGAAAGGACGACAATATTGTGAAAAAAGGGATATCCTTGCTTCTGGTCATTGCCCTTGTTTTGCTGCTGCTTCCCACTCCGGCTTACGGCGTGGCCACTACGGCAGCGCAGCTGGAGCAGCAGATCAGAAATACATATCGCAAAGCCTTCCAACTGAATCATTACACGTCTTTTAGCGGCTGGTGCGCCACCTTGGTGAACTGGCAGACCTATATTTTGGGAATCGATACTGTCAAATACGGTTGCGACGGCAACGGTGAATTTGATTTGTACAGTAAGATGTCCATGACCACCGGCGGTTACCGCGTCAAGTCTTATCCCGCTTCCCGATATACACTCAAGGAGGCCTTTGACGCTATTACCATGGGCGGCACCCAGGACGTGTACAATATCTTGGTTGGCTTCCAGAAGACAAATACGGCTGCGGGCCAGATCTACGGTCACGCTTGCTTTATTCACGGCATCGTAGACGGCAAGGTCTACTTTATGGAAAGCTATGCTTCCGGTATCGGCGGACGCTACTGGGCAGAAGGCGAGCCCATCGTTGTGAGCATTGAGGAATTCTGCCGCTACTATAGCGCATGGACGGTTCTCGACGGCGTGATCTACTTCGGCCTGAAGACCTATGCGGATCTGTGCGAGAGCTATCCTGCCAATATGGATGCCCTGACCGTGACCTCCGGTGCGGTTATGAGCGAGCCTGTGGATGCAGGCATCAATGACCAGGATGCGCTTATTGCCGCAACTGTGAGCAGAGGCGAGATCCTGCAGGTCACAGAGCTGCTTAAGACCCCCGGCGGCAGTTGGTGGTATGCCGTACAGAATGCCTCCGTCAGAGGCTATCTCCCGGCAGAAAACCTGCTCCCTCTGGAAAAGGATACAGTGGATGTATCTGCCCAGAATATGAAAGTGCCTGCTGCGCTGCGTGTCGGTCAGGGTTTTGTGCTGAGCGGTGCCATATCTTCTCAGAGCAGCACTATCCAGAATGTCACGGTGACCGTGACGGCCGGTGAAACGGTGCATTGCACCGCTCAGGTGGCGGTGGGCAGTAAGTATTTCTCCCTGAATACTCCGCTGGTGGATAATTACATGACCTTCCGCAAGCTGCCTGTGGGCACATATCGCCTCAGCATCTCCGCAGAAGTGACCGAGTGCGGATATGAAGCCGGTCAGCTGGTCAGCAAGACAAGCACCGTGGAGGTCTGGAATTCTGAATTCCGCATCATCAACAATTATAACAAGTATCACACCGTCACCTTCGACGCCATGGGCGGCGTTACCGGTACGGATAAGGTCGCATTCGCCGCAGGCGAAGCAATGGGCGTGCTGCCTACACCTACTCGCAAGGGTTATTCCTTCGCCGGCTGGTACACCCAGAAAGAGGGCGGCGAAGTGGTGGCAGAGGGCATGCCTGTCAGCGGCGACGTGCAGCTCTATGCCCGCTGGGTCGCAGACAACACTGACTATACCGGCTGGCTGCACACCGAAAACGGCTGGACCTATCTGGAAAACGGCAGCGCAGGCAACGGCTGGTTTACCACCGGCGGCGTTTCCTTCTACCGCAATCCCGACGGAAGCATTCCCACCGGCTGGAAGCAGCTGGACGGCAAATGGTATTGCTTCAATGCGCTCGGCGCAGCCCAGACCGGCTGGGTGGAAAATAACGAAAAGCGCTATTATCTGTGCGAAAACGGCCAGGCTGCCAACGGCTGGCTGCAAATCGACGAAAAGCATTACTGGTTCACGCCCGACGGCACAATGCTGACCGGCTGGCTGAGCCTGGATGGCGCAAGCTATTATCTGGATGAAAATGGCGTTCGTGTTACCGGCCAGGTCGTCATCGGCGAGAAGACGTACAGCTTCCATGAAGACGGTCGCCTGGTCACCGGATGGGTACACAAAGACGGCAAAACGGTCTATCTGGACGAGAGCGGAACAATGGTCACCGGCTGGCAGAATATCGACGGAAAGGCCTGCTATTTCGGCAGCGACGGCGTGCTGTATCTGACCGCCAACGATTCCTGCAGCTACGGCTGCCTGCTGAGCACCGGCATTGGCGCTGTACAGCCCTAATTACATAAGCATCGCAGCCGGCTCCCGGGAAACCCCGTGGGCCGGCTTGTTACGTTGACAGTTTATTTGTTTTGGGATATAATAAAGAATAAAAATGCAGCCGGGAGGGTGAGAATATGGAAAAAGCAAAAGTGGCGCTGGACTTGCAGCCGTGCTGTGGGAATCGGTCCGGCATCGGTATGTATACCTATGAGCTTGCCAGACGTGTCCGGGATACGCCTAAGCTTACCTTTTCCGGCAATGTGTTTAATTTCGGCAACCGGCTGGAGATGGATCGGTTTTTGGCGGGGATCGACATGCCGGTGAGATCCTGTGCCACCATTCCCAGCAAGATTTACCGCCGTTTGCCCAAAAGCCTCGCCATTCCTTACGATTGGGTGTTTTCCAAGGCTGATCTGAGCCTGTTTTTTAATTATGTTGTGCCCAAGCGGATCTGGGGAAAGGTGGTTCTGTACGTTCATGATATGGCGTATGTGCGTTTTCCTGAAACGCTGCAGAGCACGAATCTACTGAATCTTCGGGCAAACGTGGCCAGAGGCGTGGAGCGTGCGGACCGGATCGTGACCTTGTCGGAGTTTTCCAGGCGGGAGATCCACGAGCTTTTGCAGGTGCCGCTGGAGAACATTGCTATCATTCACCCTGCGGCGTCCGTGTCTGACAGCATGGTCGACAAGACCGTTCTTTGTGAGAAATTCGGCATTACAGGGCCTTACATTTTGTTTATGGGCAATATTGAGCCCAGAAAGAACCTGACCCGTGTGCTGCAGGCCTTTGACCTGCTGAAAAAAGAGCAGGGGATTCCCCATAAGCTGGTCCTTGCCGGCGGCCAGGGCTGGAAGAATGAGCAGATCCATGCCACAGTGGACAGCCTTTCCTGCGCCCGGGATATTATCTTCACCGGCTATGTTTCCGACGGGGAGAAAAACGCCCTGTATCAAAATGCTCAGGCTTTCGTGTTTCCCTCCTTGTATGAGGGCTTCGGCATCCCACCGCTGGAGGCCATGCACTTTGGCTGTCCTGTGGTTTGCTCCAATGCAGCATCGCTGCCGGAGGTCTGCGGCGATGCGGCGACTATGGTGGATGCCTATCAGGTGGAAAGCATTGCCTCCGGATTGTGGGACGTTATTTCCGACGAAGATTACCGCAACAGCTTGATCCAAAAAGGTTATGCCCAGGAAAAGAACTTCTCCTGGGAGGAATCCACATCCCAGCTGGTGCAGCTCTGCCAGGAGATTCTGGAACTGTAAACCTAAGAAAAGGAGGCGTTTGCAAATGGCGAGAATCGATTTTTTGAATATTCAGGTCGATAATCTTACAATGGAACAGGCCGTGGCGGAGATCGAAAAGCTGATCCTCAAGAAAAGCAACGCCTACGTAGTCACGCCCAACATGGACCACATCGTTATGCTGGAAGAAAATGCGGGCTTTCAGGCGGCGTATCGGGATGCGGATCTGATTTTGACAGACGGCAAACCGCTGATCTGGATCTCCAAATATTTGGGCAATCCGATTGTGGAGAAGGTTTCCGGCTCTGATCTGCTGCCCCAGGTGTGCGCTCTTGCAGCGGAAAAGGGCTACAGCCTGTATATCCTGGGCGCAGCGGAAGGCGTCGCCGACAAGGCGGCGGAAAGGCTAATTCAAACCTATCCGGGACTGAAAATTGCCGGTACCTATTCGCCTGCCTACGGCTTTGAGAAGAATAAAAAAGAGGTGGCTGCGGTCATTCAGCGCATCCGGCAGGCACAGCCGGACATTCTGGCGGTGTCTTTGGGCTCGCCCAAGGGTGAGCTGTTTATCCATCAGCATCGTTTTGACATGAATGTGCCGGTAGCGATGCAGATCGGTGCATCGGTGGACTTTATTGCGGGAAACGTCAAACGTGCGCCCCGCTGGATGTCTTCCTGCGGTCTGGAATGGCTCTACCGCACCATCCAGGAGCCAAAGCGGCTGGCCGGCAGATATTTTAACGATGCCAGAAAGATCCTGCCCATTATCAAGAAGTACAAAAGAGGGGGAAAACCATGAAGATCCTGATTGATCTGACACCCCTTGCAGATAATTTTTCCGGCATTGAGCGCTATGCTGCCTGCATTGCCGGGGAGCTGCTGAGCCACCGGGAGAACACATATTGCCTGCTTTTCAAAAACGGTGTGCATCCGCTGTTCCGGGAAAGTGTGCAGCAGGAGAATGTGGAATATAAGGTGCTGAAGGGCAGAGATAAGCTGTTTTTCAATCAGCTGGTGCTGCCGGCGGCGATTGCCGGGATCAAGGCGGATTATTATCTGTTTCTTGCTTTCCCTGTGCCGGTGCTGCTGTTTAAGAAAAATATGGTCACCACCATACACGATATTTGCTGCTGGGATTGTCCGGAAACGATGACTACCCACAGCAAATGGTATTTCCGGCTGTCCATTCTGGCTGCTGTGCGTAAGTGCCGCAGCGTAATTACCATTTCGGAGTTTTCCAAGGGCCGCATCATGGACAGGCTGGGGTATCCGGAGGAGAAGATCTGGCTTGTAGGCTGTGGCATTGAGGAAAAATTCTGCCCAACGGAAAACAAAACGGTGCTGCGCAAGTACAATCTGCCTGACGAGTATATCTTGTCCCTGTCTACCATCGAGCCGAGAAAGAATATCCGGCTGCTGATCCGGGCGTACCGCAATGCGGTGGTGGAGGAGAAAAAGCAGCTGCCGCCTCTGGTGCTTGCCGGCAGAAAGGGCTGGAATGTCGATACGTTGCTGGACGGAATTGAGCAGGAGGTGCTGGATCAGATCTTGTTCACCGGCTTTGTTGACGATGAAGACCTGCCTGCCATTTACAGCGGCGCAAAGCTTTTTGTGTTCCCGTCCATCTATGAGGGCTTCGGTATTCCGCCGCTGGAGGCAATGGCCTGCGCTACGCCGGTGCTTAGCTCCGACGCCTCGTCTTTACCGGAGGTGCTGGCAGATGCAGCCAGCTATTTTGAGAGCGGCAATGAAGGCCAGCTGACGCAGAGACTATCGAAAATGGCGGAACTTTCTCCGGAAGAAACGGCGTACCTGAAGCGTAAATGCTGCATGCAGGCTGCCAAATTCACTTGGAAAAGGGAAGCGGAAAAGCTGCTGCAGTACATGAAATAAAGAAACCGCCACAACAAATCCGTTGCGGCGGTTATTCTTAAATCAGCTGACCGGTGACCTGATACATCCGGTCGGTGGAAATTTTGGCGGTGAGTGTGAGATACCGGCGGAAAATCGCTGCCAGGGCATCCTCGTGCATGAGGCCCTGAGAAACCTTGCTGGCGTGACCTTCGTGGTGGTGGTCAATGGCGGCGCGGCTCATGCCGTGGGCCACAGTCAGATAGCCGCCGGGTTTCAGCAAACCGGACAGAGTTTCGATCAGCCTGGCAGGCTCGGGAAAGTGGGGAAAGGCGTTGTAGACCACAATGCAATCAAATTCTTTGCCGAAATCTGTCGCTTCCACATCGCCGCAGATGACATCCACCCGGTCCGGATATTTGGCTGCTGCGATCTTTACCATTTCCGGAGAAATGTCGATGGCGGTAACGGAGGCCACATTCCGCTTCAAATAGTCGGGAAACAACACGCCTGTGCCGCAGGCAACGTCCAAAACGGCCTTGCCCTCCGAAACACCGGCGTTACTTAGGATCACGTCAATAATATCATCGTGGCGGATCATGCCTGCGTCCCAGTTGGGCGCGAGCTGATCGAAAAAGGAAATTACGTCTTTTTTGTTCATGCGGTCACCTTGGGGTAGCGTGCGGGGATCAGCCGTGCTTTTGTCAGTGCAAAGATCAGAATGGGCATGACTACCAGCTGAATGGCAATACCGGGAATGCCGGTGACCAGGGAAGTGGTGACCCATGCAAAAGCGGGTGTGCCGGGCGCAAGGATCCATGCTTTGGCCAGCCCTGCGATCACTCTGCCCAGTACCATTGCAGTGACCATGCTGATATACAGATCAGCGGTGGCGAATTTGGTGCGGACAAATTTCATCATCAAACCGGTGACAAGACCATAGGTGCAGCATTCGATCATCATGGAAGGGAGCATGGCGGCAGGGGGCATGCCGGTAACAATGCTGGAAAGGAAAGGCCCCAAAAGACCGCATACAGCGCCAAAGGGCCAGCCGCAGATCAGACCGCACAGCAGCACAGGAATGTGCATAGGCAGAAAAATGGAGCCTGCGTTGGGAATGCTGTGAAATGCCATAGGCAGCACCAGGCAAAGGGCGGCGCAAACGGCGGTAAAAACAAGCTTTTTAACAGGTGTCATGCTCATGGGGTAACCCTCCCGTATGTATTCTTGCCTTATTATAGTGACCCCAAAAACCGTTTTGAAGCCCCCTGGGGGGATGAAATTTGCGATTTTTAAGAAAAAAGCTTCCATTTTTGCGGTCTTTCGTGTACAATGGCAGTATCAACGAAGGGAGAATGCATATGCACAAGAAAGTTGAGAAGATTTTTAATACGATTTTGCACATTTTGGAGTTTGTGATCGCTGTGATGACCCTGATCGTCCTTCTGGGCATGCTGGGCGTTGAGGTGTACAAAATGTTTACCGTGCCGGAGTACTTTTCTTCGCTGAATGTGTTTTTGCATAATATCCTCACCATTGTGGTGGGTCTGGAGTTTGTCCGTATGCTGATCGATCTGACCCCTGCCAACACCATCGAGGTGCTGATCGTGGCCATCTCCCGTCAGGTCATCATCAGCCATGACAATCCGCTGAGCAACCTTGCCTGCGTGGCATGTATCGCAGGCCTGTTCGCAACTCGCCATTTCCTGATCTCCAAGAAGGAACTGAAGCTGGAAATGAGCGAAGTGGAATAAAACGATATATAAAAAAGAGCGTCCGGTTGGACGCTCTTTTTGTTTTTACTTTTGTATATTCAGCCGGGTTTCTACCTCAGCCACATGGCTTTTAAGATAGGTTTGTACCTGCTCCATGCCGCTGCCTACGATCTCCATTGTCCGGTCGTAGGAAGCATTCATTTTCGCCAGAGTGTCGCTGTCCACACTGAAAGCGGACTGCCAATCGCTTACCGATTTATCCAGCGGGAGAATGCGGTACTGCCTGGTGTGCCAGGTGGGCAGCAGCTCGGCGTTTTCTACGATCACTGTTCCGTCGGAGTATTTGGCAAAGGTGACGCTGAAGAGCATGCCGTCTTCTGTGTGGGCGGTGGTGATGCTGCTCAGGTTGCCCTGGAACTGGTTGGATACGGCATTGCCCATGGAATAAAGGCAAACTGTCTTGCGGCTGGAATCGGTGGTACTGGTCAGCAGCTCCACAGGCTGAATCACATGGGGATGACCGCCGATGATCACGTCAATGCCCAGGTCGCAAAGCTTTTGGGCGATCATGGTCTGGTCGGCATTGTGGGCGGTCTGGTATTCTGCGCCCCAATGGATGAACATCACAGTCGCTTCCACGCCCTGATCTTTCATCTGCGCCATGTTTTCTTCAATCTGGGTGTAAAACGCGTCCAGCTTGGAATAATCAAAATAGTTGATGAGTCCTGTGGCTTCCAAAGAGATCGGGACAACGTTGTTATTTAAGTGGATCGACCCGTCAGCAGCGGTGCCGATGCAGTAGGTGTAGCACATCATGCCCACCTTAATGCCGTTCAGTTCCTTGATGGTATACCGGCTGCGGTCAGCCTCACCGGTGCCGAGAGAATCAAGCCCGGCGTTCTTCAGAATCTGCAGCGTCCGCCGCATGCCAAAGGTGCCCGTGTCGTAGCTGTGGTTGTTGGCGGTGAGGAGCATATCAAAGCCGGCGTTTTTCAGGCCTGTGGCCAGTTCGTCGGGGCAGTTGAAATTGGGATAGCCCTTGTAGGGGAAGCCGTTGCCAAGACCGCAGAAAGTGGTCTCCAGGTTGGCAACGGCCAAATCTGCTTTTTGCACATAGGGACGCAGGGCAGGGAAGAGCTTATCGAAATTATAGCTGCCATCTGCCTGCGCACAGGTATTGATGATGGGCAGGTGCATCAGCATATCGCCGGTTGCGGAAATGGTGGCGGTGGATTCCTTAACAACAGGCGGCTCCGTCGGCGGCTGGGTGGGCGGCTGGGTAGCCTCAGAGGAAGGAATGGTTGCTTCCGTGGTTGGGTCGGTGGAAACGTTAGGGTCCGGCGTGCGCCCCATAAAAAACGCTACAGCCAGCAGCACCGCCAGAACGGCCAGCAGTATCAGCGCCATTACCAGCAGGTTATTTTGTTTGCGTTTCATAAGGATGCCTCCTTATCTTTTGTAAGCTTCGGTCAGGGGGCCAGCAGGTGATTGACCCGCTTGATTTCCTTGCCGCCCTGGATATACACCCGGGGAACACGGCTGTGGATACCGCAGATGATCTCGTAATTCAAAACATTTGCCCAGGCAGCCAGTTGATCCACGGTGATCTCTTCCTCCCCGTTACAGCCGAAGAGAACGGCTTCATCTCCCGGCGCAACATCGGGAATGTCGGTGACATCCACCATGATCTGGTCCATAGTTATCTTGCCCAAAACCGGCGCTTTCTTACCACGAATCAGCACATAAGCCTTGCCGGTCATGTTCCGCAGGTAGCCATCGGCATAACCAACGGGCAGGGTAGCCACCAAGGTATCACGGGCGGTGGTAAAGGTGCCGCCATAGCTGATCTGCCGGCCGGCGGGCAACGATTTCAAATAAGTGATATAAGTGCTCCATTTCAGCGGACGGCGGATGGGGATGCGTCCGGCATCCACCTCGTTGCTGGGGAGCATGCCATACAGCGCAATACCCACACGGCTCATTTCATACTGCCCGGGGAAATTAATAATACCGGCGGAGTTGTTCAAATGACGAATGGGAATGTTGACGCCGTTTTCCTTGAGCATGGCATCGAATGCATCGAACAGCTGTGTTTGCGCACAGGCGCTGCTCAGATCTGCATGGTCAGCGCAGGCGTAATGGCTGAAAAGGCCTTCGGCAAACACGCCGGGGAGAGCAGCAATCTTAGCGCACATCTGCGCAGATTCTGCGGTTGCCTGGCAGCCGATACGGCTCATGCCGGTGTCCACCGCCAGATGGAAGGGCGCAATTTTGCCCTGACGCAGGGCTTCCTGCGAAAGGGCCACGGCATCTTCATATTGGAAGATGGAGGGGCGAATATCCTCACGCACGGCATAGGGAAAACCGGAAATCGGCATTCTGCCCAGCACAAGAATAGGCGTTTTCACACCGGCAGCACGCAGCTGCAGAGCCTCGGCCAGATTTGCAACGCCGAAGAAATCGCATTTGCCTTCCAAAAATTGCGCAACTACCACAGAGCCTACACCGTAGGCATCCGCCTTCACAACGCCCAAAAGCTTTGTGCCGGCGGCACGGTGGATGTGCTGCAGGTTTTCTTCCAAAATATCCAGATCAATTTGTAATGTTGTCTGATCAAATTCCATACAATCATCTCCTAAGGAGTATCCTTGTCATTTTATCACAATGAGCGGAAAAAGTAAATATATCTTCAAAATTAATGGGCTGCTGTTCACGGGGCGTTCACAACCCGATGGTACGTTATATGCAGTCACGATACCGGAGGAACAGCCATGATCGATTATCGAAAGCTTCGCCCCAACAATCTCACATCCCCGGAGTTTAAGCACCTGTTTTTGCTGCTGTTCTGGGTCGCCTTCGGTCTTGTTTTCGGTGCGGTGGAGCAGCTGATCCCACGGGATAATTACTATCCCATGTGGCACCCACTGGATGATAAGATACCCTTCTGTGAATGGTTTATGATCCCGTATATGTTTTGGTTCGTGTTTTTGGTAGGCATCCATGTATATCTGCTGTTGGTTGATATTCCCGCATTTAAGCGGCTGATGTATTTCGTCATGTTTACCTACGGAATCACGGCGGCGGTTTATATGCTCTGGCCCACCTGCCAGAACCTGCGGCCCACGGAGTTTCCCAGGGATAACTTTTTGACCCGGTTTATTGCCGGCTTTTACGCCTTCGATACCAATACCAATGTGTGCCCGTCGCTGCACGTGGTAGGCTCGTTTGCCACAGCTTTTGCCGCGTGGGACACCAAACGGTTTCAAACGCCACTGTGGAAAATGGCGTTTTTGCTGGTGGCGCTTCTGATTTCCGTATCTACCGTTTTTGTCAAGCAGCACTCCATTGTCGATGTGTTTTGGGCATTGGTGCTGTGCGCTGCAGGCTGGATCCTGGTGTATGGTATTCCGCGGTGGCGCAAGAAAGCGTGAAAGAAAATCACCTGCTCAATAGAGCAGGTGATTTGTTTCAGATCTCCATTTCCACGCCGCCCTGGCTGCGGATGGAAAGTACGTGGCAGGCGCCCTCGCCCAGCACGGAATCGATACCGGCCCGGAAGCTTTCCAACAGGTCGAAGGGGACGAAAGCCTGTACCGTGCCGGCAAAACCGCCGCCGTGGACACGGTAAGCGCCACGACCCTGCAGGTAAAGGTCACACAGATTCAGCGTCAGCGCCACATCCTGGTGGGTGGTATAGCCGGTGGGAATGACATTTTGCAGGAACATGTAAGAAGAGTAGCCGCTTTCCTTCACCAACTGCAGGAAGGTGTCGAAGTCGCCGCTGCGCAGCGCAGCTGCCTGCTTGGGAACACGGGCATTCTCCCGGTAGAAGTGTAAGGCACGCAGCACCGCCCGGTCGCCGTATTTTTCCCGCAGAGCGGGGATGGCGGCGTAGAAATCCGTTTCCGGGATCTGGGTCAGCACGTCTTTGCCAAAATGGGCGCAAACAGCTTTCAGCTCCTGGGTGATGGAGGCGTATTCGTCGGTCAGGTCGGCATGGCTTGCCCGGGTGTCCACAATGCACAGGGCGTGACCGCAGGCGGCAAAATCAAAGTCTACAGATTCGATGACCGGCTTATCTTTTTCAAAAAAATCGATGGTCACAAGGCCGCCCACAGCGGAAGCAGTTTGATCCATCAGACCGCAGGGCTTGCCGAAAAATACGTTTTCGGAGTACTGCCCGATCATAGCGATCTCCGGCTGGGAGACCTTTCCGTCGAAAAACAGATGATTGATAATTGTGCCGATCAGCACCTCAAAGGCGGCAGAGGAGCTGAGACCGGAGCCGGACAGAACGCTGGACTCAATATAGGCATCGAAACCCTTGACGGCGCAGCCGAGTTCCACAAAACGGGCAGCAACGCCACGAATCAGGGCAGGGGTGGTGTTGAATTCCGCCTCGTTGGGCGTAAGATCAGCCAGATCCACGGTGCAAAGGGAATAACCCTGGGATTGGACACGGATCACATTCAAACCGTTTTCCGCAACGGCTGCACGGGTGTCCAGATTCACTGCGCCGGCCAGCACACGGCCCCGCTGGTGGTCGGTATGGTTGCCGCCGATCTCCGTACGGCCGGGGGCAGAGAAATAGCGCTTGGGTGCGCCGCCAAAGGCAGCGACAAAACCTGCATCCAGCGATTTGCGGTCCTGATTGGTAAGTAAAGACATAAAGGCGCCTCCAGTAAGAACATTCTTCTTAGATTATATAATACTACTTTGGAAAAGGGAAGAAGGAAAATGCTTTTTTTCCGCGAAATATTCCGGAAAAATCCACGTGCGTTTTTTCCGTTTCTTGACTTTCCCGGCCAGCAGGCATATAATAAAACCATAATATAAAAAAGGAGCGATTCCTATGTTCCACCGCATGACCATCGCAGGTCTGGAGCGTGACCTGCCCATTTGCCCGGTAACGGACGATCTGTACATTGCAGGCTTTGTCATTTTCGGCGACCCTGAGCTGACCACCGCCTGCGCCGAAGCGCTGCTGAAGCGGGCACCGGAGTATGACTATATCATCACCGCTGAGGCCAAGGGTATTCCGCTGGCGCACGAGATGGCCCGTCTGGCAGGGGACAAGAAGTACATCCTGGCTCGAAAAGCGCCCAAGCTGTATATGCGTGATCTGTTTGAAGTTACCGTCAATTCCATCACCACCGCCAAGGAGCAGAAGCTGTATCTGGACGGCGAAGATGCCAAGCTGATGAAGGGCAAGCGCATCCTGATCGTGGATGATGTGATCTCCACCGGCGAGAGCCTGAAGGCACTGGAAGTGCTGGTAGAAAAGGCCGGCGGTAACATTTGCGGCAGAATGACCATTCTGGCTGAGGGCGATGCCCAGGATCGCGAAGACCTGGTTTATTTGGAAAAGCTGCCTCTGTTTAACCCCGACGGCACCGTAAAAGAATAAGAAAAACCCGGATGCAGTTGCATCCGGGTTTTGTTTTTTGGTAATTACTTACCTGCGTTGGCGATCTGAGCAGCAACTTCATCAGCGAAGTTCTCTTCCTTCTTCTCGATGCCTTCACCCTTGATGTAGTGAATAGCATCCACGAAGGTGATCTTACCACCCAGCTTCTTGCCTGCATCGGCAATGTAGCCAGCCACGTCGCCCTGATAGAGATCGGAGCGGACGAAGTCCTGCTGCAGCAGGCAGATGTCCTTGTAGAAAGCGTTGATCTTGCCCTGAGCGATCTTTTCCTTGACCTGAGCGGGCTTGGAAGCCATCTTGGGATCGTTCTCCATCAGAGCCAACTGGACGGACATTTCCTTGTCCACCTCGGCCTGAGGAACCAGAGCCTTGTCCCAGTACTTGGCGTTCATAGCAGCGATCTGCATAGCAACGTTCTTACCGACCTCGGTAGCGTCGATGTCGCCCTCAACAGCCAGGTTGACCAGAACGCCGTGGGTGCCGCCCATGTGGACGTAAGCAACGGAAACGTTGTCAGCGAAGCGCTGGAAGCGGCGGATCTGCATGTTCTCGCCGATGGACATGACCTTCTCCTGCATGATCTCGGTGACGGTCAGGTTGGAGTTGGGATAAGTGCAAGCCTTCAGAGCTTCCACATCAGCGGGGTTCTGCTCGGCAACAACAACGGCCAGATTCTTGACCAGATCCATGAAAGCATCGGTCTTGGCAGCGAAGTCGGTCTCGGAGTTGACCTCGATGACAACGCCGACACCACCGATCACGGTAGCATAAGCAACGCCTTCAGCAGCAATGCGGTCAGCCTTCTTGGCAGCCTTAGCCAGGCCCTTTTCACGCAGCCAGTCGACTGCCTTGTCCATATCACCGTCGCAAGCGGTCAGGGCTGCCTTGCAGTCCATCATGCCGACGTTGGTCATTTCACGCAGGGTCTTAACATCTTGTGCGGTAAAAGCCATTTTTGTTTCCTCCTAAAATTACTCAGCGGCGGGAGCTTCCACAGCCTCGGCAGCCTCAGCGGTCTCAGCAACAGCATCCTCACCCTGGCGGCCTTCGATGGCAGCATTAGCCATGGTGGCGGCGATCAGACGGATGGCACGGATAGCATCGTCGTTGCCGGGGATGACGTAATCGATCTCGTCGGGATCGCAGTTGGTGTCAACGATAGCAACGATGGGCAGACCCAGCTTGTGAGCCTCAGCGATGGCGTTGCGCTCCTTGCGGGGATCAACGATAAACAGAGCAGCGGGGATCTTCTTCATTTCCTTAACGCCACCCAGGTACTTTTCCAGCTTTTCGATCTCGCCCTGGTGCTTGATGACTTCCTTCTTGGGCAGCATAGCGAAGGTGCCGTCCTCTTCCATCTTGCGCAGCTGAGCCAGACGGTCGATACGGGTACGCATGGTGCGGAAGTTGGTCAGCATGCCGCCCAGCCAGCGGGCGTTGACATAGTAACCGCCGCAGCGAGCAGCTTCTTCCTTGATAGC
>JAZQJO010000074.1:0-7662 GCA_045541695.1 Faecousia sp. | reverse complement strand
CAGAGATAGCCTCAACGGGGCAGTTGTCAGCGCAGGAACCGCACTTGACACAAGCATCGGTAATGTTGTAAGCCATGATTTTCCCTCCAATATGTGTGATAGCGCATTTTGCAAATAACGCCTTAATGCACCTCTATTCTAGCATGGATTTTTTAAAATGCAATTCCTTTTTTTCAATCGGCGTATATTTTTTTGCAATGGCGGTGAAAATCAGCGGATACAAAGGAGGGGTGCGCTATGCGTTACGACAGCGAAGCAACGCAGCTGATCCTGTCTGCGGCCAAGCAGGCCCGCAGCATGGGACACAGCTATGTGGGATCAGAGCATCTGCTGCTGGCTTTGGCGGAAATGCCCGGGTGGCCACAGCAGATGCTTCGTTATGCCGGGGTGGATGCGGAGCTGACGGGCCGTGCGGCATCCGTTTTGTATGGGATGGGCGTACCGGATCTGCCGCTGCCCCAGGGCCTTACCGCAACCGCCAGACGTGTTTTGCATGATGCGCGAACGGAAGCAAAATACTTCGGCCACAAAAAGGTCAGCTGTGCCCATATTCTGCTGAGCCTGCTCAGAGCGGGAAAAACCGCTGCGCAGGACCTGTTGGCGGTTGCGGATGTGGATACCAATGAGGTCTTTACAAGAACGGTAGAGTATCTTCTGTGGAAAAAGGAAGTTCCCGTTGAGGTCAAAAAGGAGGCGTCGTCCATGAAACTGTTGGAACAATTCAGTGAGGATCTGATCCTCAAAGCATCTGCTATGGAGCCAGTCATCGGTCGTGAAAAAGAGATCGACATGGTGATCGGTATTCTCAGCAGAAAAAATAAGAATAACCCGGCGCTGGTGGGTGAACCGGGGGTGGGCAAGACCGCCATTGCAGAGGGGCTTGCGCAGCGCATGGCTGCAGGCAATGTGCCGCCTCAGCTGAAGGATAAGCGGCTTATGAGCCTGAATATGGCAAATCTGGTGGCCGGTACAAAATACAGGGGCGAATTTGAAGAGCGGCTGCGGGATGTGCTGCAGGAGATCCGCAGATGCGGCGATATTATTCTGTTCGTGGACGAAATGCACACCATTGTGGGCGCAGGCGCTGCAGAGGGCGCAATCGACGCCGCCAATATCTTTAAGCCGGCGCTGGGCAGGGGAGAGCTGCAAATGTTGGGCGCTACCACCATGACAGAATACAGAAAATTCATCGAAAAAGACCCGGCGCTGGACCGCAGATTCCGCCCGGTGCTGGTGGAAGAGCCGGACAAAGAAGCCACAGCTGCGATCCTGCGTGGGCTAAAGCCGGGATTGGAGCGTCACCACCATATGCGCATTACCGACGAAGCGATCAAAGAGGCGATCCGCCTTTCTGTTCGGTATCTTCCGGATCTGTATCTTCCGGATAAGGCGATCGACCTGCTTGACGAGGGCGCAGCCCATGCCCGCATGGAGGAAATGCAGCCATCGAAAGGCGGCGCCCGGCTGGAGCTGGAGCAGGAGCTTCACGATGCCGTAAGGGAAAGTAAATTCGAAAAGGCGGCAGAGCTGCGGGACAAAATGCAAAGGATCGTTGCAAAAGCCGGTGAAGGGAGAAGGCCACGCTCTGTAACCGGAGCGGATATTGCCTGGGCGGTGTCTGCCCGCACAGGGATTCCCGTTGGGAAACTGACATCCAATGAGCGGGAACGGCTTTTAAAGCTGGAAGAGATTCTGGCAAAAAAGGTGGTAGGACAGACGGAGGCTGTCCATGCGGTGGCGGAAGCGGTACGGCGGGGCTTTTCCGGGATCCGGGACGAAAGCCGCCCTGTGACCAGCCTGCTGTTTACAGGCCCTACCGGCGTAGGCAAAACGGAGCTGTGCCGGGCGCTGGCGGAGGAGCTGTACGGCAGCAAGGATTCCATGATCCGGCTGGATATGACGGAATATATGGAAAAGCAATCTGTAGCAAAACTGATTGGCGCGCCGCCCGGTTATGTTGGCTATGAGGATGGTGGCAAGCTGACAGAGGCGGTAAGGCGGCACCCGTACTGTCTGGTGCTGTTTGACGAACTGGAAAAGGCGCACCATGATGTTTCCGGTATCCTGCTGCAGATCATGGAGGAGGGCGTGCTGACAGACTCCACAGGAAGACGTGTCAGCTTCAAAAATGCTATTATCATTATGACGTCCAATATCGCCGCGGAGGTGCGGGGCGAGGGTCTTGGCTTCTGCCCGACAGGCAGAGCAGGGGAAACTGCAAATGCTCTGCGGCAGGCGTTTACACCGGAGTTTTTAGGAAGACTGGATCAGATCATCTGCTTCCGGCCGCTGCCGGATGAGGCAATGCGCTTGATTGCGGAAAAGTACCTGGAGCAGCTGCAGCAGCGCATGGCATCAGTGGGCGTCGGCATCCGTTTTTTCGACGAAGTGGCAGAGCATCTTTGCAGACAATGCAAAGCAAAGGATGGGGCCCGTCAGCTGCGGCGTCTGGTGCAGCAACAGGTGGAAGGGCCGCTGGCAGAATATCTGCTTTGCAGCGGGAAAAAGGCGGCAAAACTGTGCTGCAGGCTGGAAAATGACCGGGTTTCATTCCAACCCGAAGGGAAATGACGGTGTTTTACTAGAACAGATGTTCTAAAATTAGATTTTCTACGGGAAATTTGAAAAAAATGCGATTTTTTTCGCAAAAAAGGTTGATTTTTTCTGCAATAGGCGTTATACTGTCATCAAGTGGAACAAAATTGTAGATAAGTGGTGCTAAATGGAAGGTGGTGAGACAAAATGATCGGAAAATTCACAGTAAAGATGGACGATAAGAACCGTTTGTTCGTGCCGACAAAGCTGCGCGGTGAACTGGGAACTGAGTTTTTTGTGACGCTGGGCGTCAACTGCGGTCATCGTTGTCTTACCGTCTATACTGCCCAGGATTGGGCTACCTTGGGCCAGAACTACAATGCGCTGCCGATCTCTCAGCGTGGCGCAGCCACCAGCTTGATTTTTATGAACGCTGTGGAATGTGAGCCTGATAAGCAGTTCCGCTTCACACTGACCCAGTCCTTGCTTGAATATGCAGGTATAGACAGGGAAGTGGTGATCGTTGGCCGTGCAGGCCAGGCGGAGATCTGGGACGCTGAGGAATTCAAGGCCTTTGAGACTGAGAACCTTACACCCGAAAAGTTGCTGGCATCTCTGGAGGCGATCGGACTGTGACGGATTTTCATCATATTTCCGTATTGCTCAATGAATGCCTGGATGGCTTGAACATCAAACCCGACGGACTTTACGTGGACGGCACCCTGGGAGGTGCCGGGCACTCCAGCCATATAGCGAGCCGGCTTTCCACCGGTCGGCTCATCGGCATTGATCGTGACCCGGTAGCGCTGAAAGCGGCCGGGGCGCGACTCGCCCCTTACGGCGAAAACGTGACGTTGGTACATTCCAACTTCTGCAGGATCGCTGAAATATTGGATGAAATGAATATCGAGGCTGTGGATGGCATCTTACTGGATCTCGGCGTTTCGTCTCCGCAGCTGGATGATGGCAGCCGGGGCTTTTCTTATATGGTCGATGCACCGCTGGACATGCGTATGGACAGCAGCGATCTGACCACCGCCCAAACCATCGTCAATACATGGTCTTATGAAGAGCTTCGCCGCATTTTGTTTGATTACGGTGAAGAGCGATATGCCCCACAGATTGCTTCTGCGATCTGCCGGGTCAGAGAAACCAAACAAATCGAAACCACTTTGGAGCTTGTTGATATTATCCGCTCGGCGATGCCGGCTTCGGCGCTGCGGGAAAAGCAGCATCCGGCAAAACGGACCTTCCAGGCAATCCGCATTGCGGTCAATGATGAGCTTGGCGCTGTGCGCAAGGTGATGGAAACGGTGATCCCAAGGCTGAAAAAGGGAGGAAGACTGGCAATCATTACCTTCCATTCCCTTGAAGACCGGATCGTGAAAAACGGCATGACCGATGCCGCAAGGGGCTGCACCTGCCCGCCGGAATTTCCGGTTTGCGTATGCGGCAAAAAGCCCCAGGTAAAAATATTGACAAAGAAACCTATCACCGCTTCTCCGGTGGAGCTGGAGGAAAACCCCAGATCCAGAAGCGCAAAGTTGCGTGTATGTGAGAAGCTGTAACAATTCTGCAAAGGAGAGATAAGCATGGCAAGACAAAATGAGATCCGCTATGTGAATATGTATATGGCCGGAAGTGCCGCTTATCAGCTGGAGCCTGCACAGCAGAAAAAGCGTGTTAAGCTGCCCAAAGCGCCCAAAAAGCAGAAGCTGGTGATCCATGTAGATCCGCTGACCATGATTGGTTTCGTGGTGGCGTTTGTGATGATCATTGCCATGACCGTTGGCGTTGTTTCCCTGAATTCCGCCATGCATGAAGCAGCGGTCATGGAAGACTACGTAAACACCCTGGAACAGAAAAATGCCCAGCTGGAAGAGCAGTACCGCTCCAGCTATGATCTGGAAGAGATCCGCAAGTATGCTCTGGCGATCGGCATGGTACCTGTTGAGCAGGCAGAGCGTGTAAGCATCCGGTTTGAGCAGCCTCCTGTTGAGGAAGAAGTAAATGCCTGGGAGGACTTCTGGGTGTTTCTTACCGGTTTGTTTGCATAATAGCTGACCCCGGCAATAAAATATGATAGCAACTGCAATGGGCAGTGAGGGATCCCCTTACTGCCCATTGATCGGCTTGCAGTCATTTTGAAAGGCTGGGGAATATGGGAAAACGTGAAACCAGACGTGTTTTTTCCAGACTCCGTGGAGATACGGGGCAGCACCGCAGGATCATGGCGGTGATGGCTGTGCTGGGAATGGCAGCATTTTTGCCGGTGGGTCTTCGGCTTCATCAGCTGATGATCTCCCAATACGATTACTATTCGCAGCTTGCGCTGCGAAACCAAACCCGAACCACCTCGGTCACGGCAGACCGTGGGACGATATACGACAGAAATATGAACGTTTTGGCTGCCTCTGTGGGTGTGGAAAACGTGTACCTCAACCCCCACGAGCTGAAGCAGTCCAAGGCGGATATGGACGATGTGTCGGCACGGTTGGGGGAAATATTATCGCTGGACCCTGTCTGGATCCACCAGCAGGCATCCGACATGACAAAGCGGTATAAGCAGATCGCCGCCAGAGTCAGCGAAGAAACGGCGGCGCAGATCCGCTCGTACATAAACGAAAAGAAAATCTCCGGGATACATCTGGAGCCCAATTCTCAGCGCTATTATCCCTACGGAACGCTGGCTGCTCAAGTGATCGGCTTTACCAACGCATCCAATACCGGCTCAGAGGGGATCGAGGCTGCCTACAACAGCTACCTTGAAGGAACAGCCGGCAAGGTGATCACCACCAAGGGCAATAACGAAATGGATATGCCCTATTCCTACGAAAAGTATGTCCAGTCCATTCCCGGCTGCAGCGTGATTTTGACACTGGATACAACAGTGCAGGCCTGCCTTGAAAAGCAAATGGAGGCGGCGATCGCACGTTACGATGTGCAAAACGGTGCATTTGGCATGGTAATGAATGCCAAAACTGGCGAAATTCTGGCTATGGCCACCTTGGGTAGCTATGACCCCAACGCCTATCTGGAGATTGCCGATCAAAAAACGGCCCGGCAGTTGGAGCAAATGCGGCTTTCCTATCTGGCTCAGCCGGAGGGAAGCGAAGCTTACACAAGCCAGCTGAAGGCCTACCGGGATGCTTTGTCCAATGCACAGCTGAAGCAATGGCGAAACCGCAGCATTTCCGACGGCTATGAGCCCGGCTCCACGTTTAAGGTGCTGACCATGGCAGCTGCGCTGGATTGCGGCGCCATTGATCTGAATACCGCATTTTATTGCAAGGGTGCGGAGCAGATCCCGGGCAGATCCCAGCTTTTGCATTGCTGGCGCTCCACAGGTCACGGCTCGCAGCAAACACCCCAAGCGCTGCAAAACAGCTGCAACCTTGCCTTTGCCCATATTGCATTAAAGCTTGGGGGAGAACGGTTTTACGACTATATCCAGCGCTTCGGCGTCACGGAAAAGACCGGCATTGATCTTGCCGGCGAAAGTAAAGGCGTTTTTTTCAGCAAGGAGCTGATCACCAACACGGATAAATGGGGCACTGCCTCTCTGACCTCCGGCTCTTTCGGACAGACTTTTAAGCTGACCCCGCTGCAGCTGGTGCGTGCCATTGCCTCTGTTGTCAATGGGGGCAACCTTTTGGAGCCGTATATCGTATCTGAAGTTGTGGACAGCAATGGCAATACGGTACTGAAGCAAGAGCCTACTGTGCTGCGGCAAACCATTCGCCCGGAAACCTCCAGGACCATGTGTCAGCTGCTGGAGTCTGTTGTGGCGGAGGGAACGGCAAAGAATGCCAAAGTTGCCGGATTTTCCATAGGCGGAAAGACGGGTACAAGTGAAAAAATCGACGTTTTAGACAGTAACGG
The DNA here is from genome assembly GCA_045541695.1 of Faecousia sp. Lineage (GTDB taxonomy): Bacteria > Bacillota > Clostridia > Oscillospirales > Oscillospiraceae > Faecousia. The sequence goes on along the minus strand of JAZQJO010000074.1, from coordinate 1,245 downwards.
AAAGCCAACGCTGGATAAAATCGTATCATTTGTGGGTATTGCGCCCATGGACGATCCGGAGTATATTGTATTAGTAGCGCTGGACACCCCATCCCGGTCCACCGGAATATATATTTCCGGCGGCGTGATGGCCGCGCCTACGGTAGGTGCGATGATGGCGGACATTCTGCCTTACTTCGGCGTCAAGCAGAGCTTTTCCGAAGACGAGGTCGCAGGCAAAGCGGTGGTGCTGGAAGATATGACCGGCATGACCGCACAGCAAGCAGAAAAGCTTTTGAAGGAGCAGGCTTTGACGGCCCGGATCGTGGGCAGCGGCGAAACCGTCACCGGACAGATCCCGGCAGCAGGACAGACCGTTCCCGGCGGCAGCCAGATCCTTCTGTACATGGGAGAGGATGTGCCCAGGGAAACGGTAAGCGTACCGGATTTTCACGGCATGCACCGCCAGCAGGCCAGCGATGCAGCAGGTGCGCTGGGAATTTACATCCTTGTCAGCGGAAATGATGAAATATCTGCCTCGGTTACCGTAACGGCGCAAAGCATTGTTCCGGGAACTCAGGTGGATGTGGGAACAACCATTCGTCTGGAGTTTGCGGATACAAAAGTGGCAGACTAGCACAGAGCAAAGGAGTTAGTATGAAATTACGGCAGATTTTGCAGGGTATCGATGTACTGGAAACCAATGCTGATTTGGAACTGAATATCGAAAACATTGTTTATGACACCCGCAAGGAGATCACGCCCGGCAGCCTTTTTATTGCAATCAAGGGCTTTTCCTTTGACGGAAACAGCTATATTCCCGCTGCCCTGGAAAAGGGCGCTGCGGCCATCGTAACGGCCCACAAGCCGGAGGGGAATGTGCCTTATATTCTGGTCAGCGACGACCGTCTGTCGCTGGCGCAGATCGGCACGAACTTCTTCGGCCGACCCGCCGAGAGCATGAAAATGATCGGCGTTACCGGCACCAACGGCAAAACATCCACAACTTTGCTACTCAAGCAAGTGCTGGAAAGTGTTTTGGGCGCAAAAGTCGGCCTCATCGGCACGATGGAAAACCGCATAGGCAGTGAAGTGATCCCCACAGAGCGCACCACTCCCGAAAGCTTCGAGCTGCAGGCGCTGTTTGCCCGGATGCGGGATGCGCACTGCACCCATATGGTAATGGAAGTATCTTCCCATGCCATCTCTCTTGACAGAGTGGGCGGGATCCGAAGTCGGATCGTAGCCATGTCGTTCTGTGAGCCA
>JAZQJO010000073.1:0-27443 GCA_045541695.1 Faecousia sp. | reverse complement strand
CGAAGAAGTTGCCAGTGAGTCTTGTCTCCCTAAGCCCGCTTGCCCCCCGCCTTATGCATTCAAAAAACTGCAGCCGCCGACTTTTTGTCGGCGGCTGCTTTTCGTCATGTTGGGGTCTGTTTTCAATCCTGGTTGACCAGCTGGATGAAGCGCAGGAAGGCTTCCTTGCCTGCCGGTGTGTTTTTGTACACGCCTGCGTCCTCCAAAACGCCGGCAAAGACCTTGCCGGTCTCCTGCAGGATGATATCCATGGCGTTTTCCCGGGTGAAGGAATGGGTTTTCTTCAGCGCCTGCACCCAATCGGCATGTTTGCGCAGCGTTTCGTCGGCTGCGATGTCCTTGCCGTCTACGATCGCCTGGGCTAGATCGGTAAGCTCCGTCTTCAACCGGCTGGGGAGAACTGCCAGACCCATCACCTCAATCAGGCCGATATTCTCTTTCTTGATGTGGTGCTTGTCCGCATGGGGATGGAACACGCCCAGAGGATGCTCATCTGTGGTGATATTGCACCGCAGCACCAGATCCAGCTCATAATCGCTGCCACGGCGGCGGGCGATGGGCGTGATGGTATTGTGGGGCCCGCCGTCAAAGGCGATCACGCCTACGGATTCATCGGAATAGTCACGCCAGGAAAGCAGGATCTTGTCCGCAAGGGTGGCGATACGGTCGGGATCGCTGCCGGTAAGACGGATAACGCTCATGGGCCATTTGACGATTCCGGCCTGAATATCCTCAAAGCCACGGAAAGAAAGAGCCGTTTCCACCGGCGCCACTTCCATGGCAAAGGTATAGTGACCGCCCTGGAAATGCTCATGGCTCAAAATCGAGCCGCCAACGATGGGCAAGTCCGCATTGGAGCCCACAAAATAATGGGGAAATACCCGCACAAAGTCCAGCAGCTTCTGGAAGGCGGACTTATCGATCTTCATGGGAATGTGCTGCGAATTAAAGACGATGCAATGCTCGTTATAATACACATAAGGGCTGTACTGCAGGCACCAGTCAGCGCCGCAGATCTGAATGGGAATGACCCGGTGGTTTGCCCGGGCGGGATGGTTCATGCGGCCGGCATAGCCCTCATTTTCCCGGCACAGCTGGCACTTGGGATAGGCGGTCTGGGGCGCATTTTTGGCAGCGGCAATGGCCTTGGGGTCTTTTTCAGGCTTGGAAAGATTGATTGTGATATCCATTTCGCCATATTCGCCGCGATACTTCCAGCGCATATCCCTGGCGATGCGGTAACGGCGGATGTAATCGGTGTTGCAGGAGAACTGATAGTACCAATCCGTAGCGGAAACCGGGTCTGCCGCATATTTCTCCCGGAAGGTGCGGATCACTTCCCTGGGCATGGGCGTGATGGCGCCCATCAGCCGTGTATCAAAAATATCCCGGGCGGTGATGCCATCGTCACACAGGCCCTTTTCCACGGCATAATCCAGAATGCCTGCCAAAATCTCCTCAAGATCATCCGGCTGGGGCTCATCAGAGAGGGCATAATCATCCAGTCGCAGCAGATCCAGCAGGCGGTTTGTGAGCACTTGATGGTCTTCCGGCTGCGCCAGACCGGTATTCATGGCATAGGAAACCAGAGCGTCAATATAAGTTTCGATTTTCATCCCGTTACCTCCAACGTATGCGAAGCAGGGGCAGTGATCTGCCCTCCTGCCCTATTTTTCTTTATTATACAGCCTTCCGGCGAAAAAAGAAATGGTGAATGTGCAAATTCTGCGAAAAAACCTGTTTTCTTTTGCGCCGCTTGATCCGGACGTATTGCGCAACAACACAGCCGCCGACCAAAGGTCAGCGGCTGCTGCTTTCATCATGTTTGGCTTTCATTTGCTGTAGACGGGCACAGCAAATGGCGGTTTTTTACGATCACCACGATTCTGTACAGCAAGATCACGGTTTCCGTAACCGAAACGCTGATGGCAAGGCTCAGCATATTGATCTGGCCGCAAGCAAACAGCGCCGCCAGCATAATCACATGCACTACAGAGCCGAAAATGGTGGAATAATTGGCGTGCTTGGAGATACCCATGGCGGTCATCATGGGAAAGCCCAGCAGATAGCTGGGGAAGATCACCACGCCCACCGGCAGCATTGCCCGCAAAACGATGCTTGTCTGGGCGAATTCCTCGCCGAAAAACCAGACACAAAACGGCTCAGCAAACACAAACATCACAGCGCAAAAGGCAAAGATCACAGGCTCCGCCAGCAAAAGCACCTTCGTCACCAGCTTAAAATCCTTATTGCGCACCATGTAGGGATACAGGCTGTCGGCAACGGGAGTCAGGCCGTTTTTGCCGGCGGTAATCAGCTTGTTGGCGGAAGTATAGTAGCCGGTGGCTGCGCCGCTGCCGGTGACAATGTCCAGAATCACCGTGTTCAGCGCTGTATATGTGGTTGTGGCGATCTTGGAAAAGAAAAACACCGCAGAGCTTTTCAGCCGGGAAAACACATCCGCAGCGCAAACCTTTGCAAAATGGATATCCAGCTTTCTGCCAAGATGCGCATAGGCAACGATCAGCGCTATGCCGTGTCCGGCAATGCTCAGCGCCGGCACCAGCCACACATCCTCCGGCTTTTTCAGCGTCAAAAAGATCGCCGCTGTGAAAAACACCTTGATAATAACCGTTCTGATGGTGATGGCCGACATTTTTTCCAGACCGTGATACATATAGTCCGGCAGCATGGATTGCAAAAAGGATGCGAAAAAGCTCAAAATCAGCAATGTTTCTTTTTGCTTCCAGGCCGGAATGATCTGGCAAAGCCCCATCAGCACCCCAAAGGACACCGCCGCAAGAAGCAGCTTCGCCAGCGTGACTGAGGTCAGCACTTTGCGAAGATGGGTCTTATCGTTTCTACATCTGGAAACCTCTTCGGTGGCCGAAAGCAGAAAGCCAAAGTCAATGACCAGCTGGAAATACAAAACAATGGAGGCAGACGCTTCCAGAAGTCCTCCGTAGACCTCTGCGCCCAGCACTCTGGTTTCGTAAGGCGCAAGCAGCAGCGCCAGGAGGTATGTGGAAAACTGGAGAATATACAGCATTACGGTATTCTTTAAAAGAGTACCTCTTCCCTCGCCTCCCAAGGATCTTTTCACGCTTTTACGCCTCACTTTGTAATGGTTTCGTTATTTGCTGAATTTTGCGATGATGGCATCGGCGATGCGCTCACTTGCATGGCCGTCGCCATAGGGATTGGACGCCTTGCTCATTTTTTCATATTCTTCCCGGTCGGTCAGCAGACGGATGGTTTCCCGGAAGATCACGTCGCTGTCCGTGCCTACCAGCTTCAGAGTGCCGGCCTGAATGCCCTCCGGGCGCTCGGTGGTATCCCGCAGCACCAGCACCGGCTTGCCCAGAGAGGGCGCCTCCTCCTGGATGCCGCCGCTGTCGGTAAGGATAATGTGGGCAAGATTCTGGAAATTGTGGAAATCAAACACATCCAGAGGCTCGATGAGCTTGACCCGGTCGCAATCCGAAAAGATCTCGTCCGCTGCGGCACGCACCACAGGATTCTTGTGAATGGGATAAATCACCTTGATGCCCGGAATTTCGTCCAGCACCCGGCGAATGCCCCGGAAAATGTTGCGCATGGGCTCGCCCAGATTCTCACGGCGGTGGGCAGTCAGCAGGATCATTTTGTCGCCTTCCAGCCAGTCAAGCTCCGGGTGGGTGTAGTTTTGCCGCACCGTGGTGGCCATGGCATCGATCGCGGTATTGCCGGTGACGTAGATCTTGCTGCCGTCCACGTTTTCTTTCAGCAGATTCTCCCGGCTCAGGGCGGTGGGCGCAAAGTACATATCCGTCATGCAGTCCACCATCTGGCGGTTCATCTCCTCGGGATAGGGAGAATATTTGTTGTAGGTGCGCAGACCTGCCTCCACGTGGCCGATTGCGGTCTGGTTATAAAACGCTGCCAACCCGGCGGCAAAGGTGGTGGAGGTGTCACCATGCACCAAAACGATGTCCGGCTTGGCCTCCTTGATGACCGCGTCCACACCGGAAAGTGCGCCCACGGTAATGTCCATCAAAGTCTGGCCCTGCTTCATGATGTTCAGGTCATAATCGGGACGGATCTGGAAGGTGGTCAGCACCTGGTCCAGCATTTCCCGGTGCTGGGCGGTGACGCAGACAATGCTCTCCACCTCCGGGCGTTTTTCCAGCTCTTTCACCAGCGGCGCCATTTTAATGGCTTCCGGCCGTGTGCCGAAGACACTCATAACTTTTATCTTTTCCATAGCGATCCTTTCATTTTTCCCGCCGCAGAGCAAGCAGGAATTTGATGTTGCCGTTATAAAAACGCTTGAGTCGGCTGGGCTCTTTTGCGATCCGGTAGAGCCACTCCAGATTGTGCTTGATGAAAAATGCGGGAGCTCTTTGCTTCAAGCCGCTTAGGACGTCAAAGCTTCCGCCCACGCCCACAAAAATTCCCTTGGAAAAATCCCGGAAATGCTTATAGATCAGCTTTTCCTGGGCAGGCATACCCAACGCCACCAGAACAATATCCGGTGCTTGCTTTTTCATGTCCTCAAAAACGGCATCCTTATCAGGACCATAGCCGTTGACTGCGCCGCAGACCGTAAGACCCGGATAATTCTGCCGGATCACGCCGCAAAGGGCATCCAGAACCTCCTGTTTTGCGCCCAGCAGATAGACGGATTTTCCGTATTCGTGGCCAAACTCTAGAAGCTTCTGGGCCAGCTCCACGCCGGGGATCCGCTCCGCCAGATGAACGCCAATGATCTTGCCGCCCTTGACAAGGCCGATGGCGTCCGCCGCCAAGGTGACCTCTTCATCCAGCAGTAGCGTTTCCATTTCCGGGTCGGATTTGCCCAGCATGAAGGCTTCCGGATTGGCGGTCACAAGAAACATCCGTTTTTCTTCCAGCAGATGCGCCTTCAGTTTTTGCGTGAAGCTTTCCTTGTCGCCCTTGTAAAGCCTTTCAAAAAAACGTTTCATAGGGATTGGTGTTGGCCGTTTTCGGCCTCCTCCTTCATTTTCTGCAGCTCCCGGGCTGCCTGCTGTTCCAGCAGCTGGGCTTTTTCAAAGCCCTCGGTGCTTTCCTTGCTGAGCATGATCCGCAGCGTCAGCAGGATCAGCTTAACATCCAGCATCAGCGAATAGTTTTCTATGTACATCATATCCAGACGCAGCTTGTCATAAGGCGAGGTGTTGTATTTACCGTAGATCTGGGCATAGCCTGTCAGACCGCCCTTGACCTTGGTGCGGAAATCGAATTCCGGGATCTCCCGGCCGTAGAGCTCCATGTGTTCCACCCGCTCCGGGCGGGGGCCCACGATGCTCATGTCGCCTTTGATGATATTCAGCAGCTGAGGCAGCTCGTCGATGCGGGTAGCACGGGTGAAGCGGCCAACCTTGGTGATCCGGGGATCACGGCCGGTGGCAGGAATGGAATGGCCCTCTTTTTCCGCATCCACGATCATACTGCGGAATTTGAGGATCTCAAACACCTTTCCGTCCAAAGATGCCCGCTTCTGCTTGTAAAACACCGGACCGCCGTCCTCCAGCTTGATGGCCAGGGCCACCAGCAGCATAACGGGCGTCGCCGGGATCATGGCGATCAAACAGAGCACAAGGTCCAAGATCCGCTTCACCGCCAGCTGCACGGCGCTCAGTCCTGTTCCCTTGACCAGAAGCAGCGGCGTATCAAACAGGTTGACTTTTTCTGCGCCCTGCATCACGATATCGGTGATCTTGGGAGTCAGGTAAGTGCGGATCTTGTTGCGGTAGCAGAATTTCAGCAGGTCATTTCGCAGCTGGGCAGGAACATCGTTGATGATCACCGCATCGTAGTTTACGATCTGCCGGCAGATGCTCTCCAGGCCCTCATCGGCCGGGATCAGCTTGGCCACACGGTACTTGTCCGGCCGGGTCTCCATCTTGAATTTCAGCGCCACCGATTCGTCACGGCCGATGACCATTACCATCTTTTTGGGTACATACAGCCGGTGATAAACAAAAGAATACAGCAGCGTACACACCAGCGACACCGCTGCACCTGCCACCGTCAGCAGCAGCATGGGTACGGGATTGATCACGCCGTTGGCGATCAGACTCAGCTGCCAGTAGGTGATAAAATTAGACAAAAACAGAGCAATGATCTGGGATACCAACACGTCGCCACTGCGCAAATAGCCGAATTTATAGCCGTCCATGCCGAAAAACAGCACCGCCACCAACAGGGCATAGATGCCGCACAGCACATATTTTCCTTTGACGGCGTATTCCGGGAACAGAGCGCTGTCGTAACAGTTGCGGAACACAAAATAGTAGATCACCGTCAAAATGACGATCTCCATAAGCCCCTCTGTCAGGCGGATCAGGCTTTTCACGCCGCTTAAATTTCTCTTTTTTTGCATTGCATTTTCCCCATTTGCTTCATGGCGGGCATAACTGTCCAATATACATCCTATTGTACCATTCTTTGCGCCATATTTCAACACTTAATGCACAAAAGCACCCAAGCCGTGCTTGGGTGCTTTTCTTAATTCTGCAGAGAAATTACTTCTCCAGCGCCATGACCTTGTCGATACGCCGCTGGTGGCGTTCGTTATGGGAAAACTCCGTGCCCAGCCAGGTATCCACGATCTGCAGCGCCAGCATCTGACCCACCACGCCGGCGCCCAGCGCCATCATGTTGGTATCGTTATGCTCTCTGGTCAGCCGTGCGCTCATCAGGTCGGAAAGCAGCGCGCAGCGAATGCCCGGCACCTTGTTTGCGGTAATGGACACACCGATGCCGGTGGTGCAAAGAACGATTCCCTTCTCGCACTGGCCGGCAGCGACAGCCTTTGCTGCCGGTGCGGCATAATCGGGATAATCGCAGGAATCCAGGGTGTGGGTGCCAAAATCCCGGACCTCATGTCCCAGCTCCTGCAGATGGGTAACCAATGCATTTTTCAGCGCCAGTGCGCCGTGATCACATGCAATCGCAATTTTCATGGTATTTCTCCTTTTAGATAACATACCCGCCGTTGACGGGAAGAACTTGTCCGGTAATGAAATCCGCCTCTGCCAGATAGGCAATGGCCTTTGCCACGTCCATAGGAACGCCGTTGCGGCCCACAGGTGCATCCGCCGCCATTTCCGCCAGAATTTCCGGCGCAACGCCGGCGCACATATCTGTCAGGATCACGCCGGGAGACACACAGTTGACCCGGATGCCGCTGGGTCCCAGCTCCTGGGCCAAGGCTTTGGTCAGGGCGATTACTGCGCCTTTCGTGGCGGAATAACCGGCTTCGCAGGATGCTCCCGTCTGCCCCCACATGGAGCTGACGGTAACGATGCTGCCGCTGTGCTTCTTGAGTAAGGCCGGCATGGCGGCGTTGACGCAGTTGAAAATGCCCTTCACGTTGACGGCAAACTGCCGATCCCATTGGGCTTCTGTCATGTCCTGCATCAGTCCGGAATAGCAAATACCGGCGTTGCACACAAGGGTATCCACCTGGCCGATCCGGCTGAACGCTTCCTGCACAGCGCCGCCGTCTGCCACATCGCAGCAGATGGCCGTTGCGCCGGTTTTTTCGCTCACCGCCCGGGCGGCTTCGTGGTTTTTCTCATACAGGAAGAATACCCGATGCCCCATTTGGGCAAACAGCTCCACCGTTGCGGCGCCGATGCCACGGGAGCCGCCGGTAACTACAACAGTTGACATAACATCCTCCGCTTAATAGGTACCGTCGTTTTCCAGACCCTTGGCGATCTTCACGATCCGGCTTGTGCCCAGACGGGTCGCGCCCAACTGGATGAACTTCTCCGCATCCTCCAGGCTGGAGATGCCGCCGGCAGCCTTGATCTGCACGTGGGGCGCAACATGCTTTGCAAACAGCTCAACGTCTGCAAAGGTAGCGCCGGCCTTGGAAAAACCGGTGGAAGTCTTGATAAAGTCTGCGCCGGAGTCGCTGACGCACTTGCAAAGCGCGATCTTTTCCTCGTCGGTCAGCAGGCAGGTCTCGATAATGACCTTCAAAAGCTTGCCGCAGCAGCTTTCCTTGATGGCGGCGATTTCCTGGGTGATGGCGTCCCATTTGCCCTCTTTCGCCCAGCCGATGTTAATGACCATATCCACCTCGTCAGCGCCATTTTCCACAGCGTCACGGGCCATGAAGCACTTTGCGGCGGTGGTAGCATAGCCGTTGGGGAAGCCGATGACGGTGCAAATAGCCAGCTTGTCTCCCACATATTCCTTGGCCTGCTTGACAAAGGATGCGGGAATGCACACAGAGGCGGTCTGGTATTTCATGCCGTCGTCGCAAATGGCCTTGATCTCTTCCCAGGTGGCGGTCTGCGCCAACAAAGTATGGTCGCACTTATTCAAAATTTCTTTCAGTTCCATAGCAATTCTCCTTTTCAGTTTTGTCCGTGAAGCTTGATCTTTTTCCGCTCCCGAATGCCCTGGACCCAGCATCGGTGGCACATAGCGATATAGCAATCATTGCCGCCCAGCACCACCTGTGCGCCCTCGGTAACGATATACCCATCGGAAACTCGGGCGTTGACCGTGGCTTTTGCACCGCAGTCGCAAATGGTTTTGATCTCTTCAATATTGTCTGCCACTTCCATCAGCCTCAGACTGCCGGGGAACAGCTTTGTCTGAAAATCGGTACGCAGACCGAAACACATCACCGGGATCTGAAACTCGTTAACGATGCGCCGAAGCCCGTCGATCTGGGCCATGGTGAAAAACTGGCACTCGTCTGCGATGATCACGTCGCAGCCCTGGCGGGTGCAGGCAAACAGGTCATAGATATCCGTTTCCGGAGGGATCACCTGGCACTGCGCCTCCAGACCGATGCGGCTGCGCAGGATCTGCTGGCCGTCACGGGTGTCTGCGCTGGGCTTGATGAGCCACACCTGCAGGCCGTTTTCCTCGTAATTATACTTGGTGATCAGCGCCTGGGCTGTTTTACTGGAGCCCATGGCTCCGTACTTGAAATAAAGCTTTGCCATTCTGACGCCCTCCTCTTTCTCTGCGCTTATTATACCGAACGCCGAGCAAATATGCAAGCACAATAAAAAACCCGGAGGAAACCTCCGGATTTTTCTCAGCTGTTTGTCAGTTGCTGCTTCTGGAATTGCAGGGTGTAAAGCTGATAATAGCGGCCCTTTTGCTCCAAAAGCTCCTGGTGGTTGCCCTGTTCCACGATCTTGCCCTTGGACAAAACGATAATATTGTCGGCATGCTGGATGGTAGACAGCCGGTGGGCAACGATGAGCATGGTGCCGATGTTTTTCATCTTCTCCAGAGAATCCTGGATCAGCACCTCGGTCTCGGTGTCGATATTGGCTGTTGCCTCATCCAGGATCATGACGCTGGGCTTGTGGATGATGGTACGGGCAAAGCTTAATAGCTGCCGCTGACCGGCGGAGAAGTTGTTGCCCCGCTCCCGGACCACCTCGTCCAGACCGCTTTCCAGACGGTTGATAAACTTATCAGCATTGACATACTGCGCCGCCTGCATCACCTCTTCGTCGGTGACGTCCTCCTTGCGCAGCAGGATATTGCTGCGAATGGTGCCGGAGAACAGGAACACATCCTGCAGCATCTGGCCGAAATGACGGCGTAAAGAAGAGATTTTGATCTTCTTAATATCGATGCCGTCAATGAGGATCTGGCCCTTTTGGATGTCATAATTGCGGCAGATCAGGCTGAGGATCGTGGTCTTGCCGGAGCCGGTGGAGCCAACAAAGGCCACCGTCTGCCTGGGCTGAATGTGGAAGGAAACGCCCCTCAGCACCCACTCATCCGGTTTGTAAGCAAACCAGACGTCCTTAAACTCGATCTCGCCCCGGATCTCCTCCAGCTCGATGGCATCTTCTTCATCCACCACCTGGGGCTCCATATCCAGAATGGAGAAGATCTTCTCTGCCGAAGCAAATGCCGACTGCAATGCGTTAAACTGCTCTGCCAGAGTCTGGATGGGGTTAAAAAACCGGGAGATATACATGTAAAACGACACGATGATCTCGCTGGTAATGGTCTGCCCCAAAAACTCAAAGTCGCTGATAGCGCCCTTTGCGCCAAAATAGAACAGGCACAAATTGCAGGATACGAACAGCATGTACACCGTGGGGCGGAAAATGCCGAACACAAACATCTGCCGGAAGCTGGCCTTCAGCAGTTTGCCGCTGCGCTCTTTGAATTCGTCCATTTTCTGGGCTTCCCGGTTGAAGATCTGGGTGATCTTCATGCCGGAAAGATTTTCGGACAGGTAAGTATTCAGATCTGTCCGTGCGTCGGTGACGCCACGGTGGGCACGGCGTGCCAGCTTGCTGAACAAATAGGTAAACAGCACCACAAAGGGCGTGAAGCACAGCACCATAAGGGTCATGGCGTAGTTGAGCACCAGCATGGCGCCCAGAACGCCGAAGATCACCATGGAATTTTTCACCAACTGCACCAAAACATTGGTAAAGAAGGTGGAAATGGCGGCGGTATCATTGCACACACGGGTCACCAGCTTGCCCACAGGCTGATTGTTCAGCTGCTCATGAGACAGGCTTTCGATATGCCGGAAAATATCCTGCCGCAGACCGGAAAGGATCTTCTGGCCCAAATGGTGCAATATCCGGGACTGGATGTAGGTGCACGTCAGGGATACCACCATGATGGCGCAGTAGATCGCCACCTGAGAAAGCAGGTACGACATCTCAAAATCGTTTTTGATAATGCCCTGGATATTGCCAACGAACGCCGGTGCCAGCACATCGAAGCTGATGGCGGCGATCATCACGAAAAACACCAGCACAAAGCGCTTCCAATAAGGCTTGGCATACACCGCCATTCTGCGGATCAGCTCGCCATCGGGCATGTTGCGGTCCGGGCGGTGGGGATCCTTGATCCGCTTTGTGATAATCCAGGTGATGATAAACGCAGTGGAAAACAGGCCGATGATAGCGCCGATGATCAAAATAGGAAGATACTCATTCATGGCTCTGTCCTCCCTCCTCCAGACGCTGCAGCTCCACCATTTTCCGGTACTCAGCGCAGCTTTCGTAAAGGTCTTCGTGGGCGCCGAAGGCGGCTACCCGGCCATTGTCCACAAACAGGATCTTGTCCATCCGCTCGATGGTGGAGATCCGGTGAGCGATGAGGATGGTGGTCTTACCTGCCCGGGTCTCCTGCAGGTTTTCCAGAATGGTTTTTTCTGTTTTGGTATCCACAGCGGAAACGCTGTCGTCCAAAATCAGAATGGGTGCGTCCTTCATCAGCGCCCGGGCGATGGAAATGCGCTGCTTCTGGCCGCCGGAAACGGTGACGCCGCGTTCGCCCAGCACGGTATCATAGCCCTTGCTGAACTCGGCGATGTTGCTGTGGATATCTGCCAGTTCCGCGGCCCGGCGGGCAGCCTCTCTGTCCCTGCGGCCTGCTGCAAAGGTGATGTTGTTTTCAATAGTGTCGGAGAACAGGAAATTGTCCTGGGGCACGTAGGCGCAGCATTCCCGGACGCTGCGGATGGAAATGTCGTTGACATCCTGCCCGTCGATGAACACCGTGCCGTCCGGCACATTGTATGTACGCAGGATCAGATCCACCAGCGTGGTCTTTCCGGAGCCGGTCTTGCCCACAAGACCCACACTTTCGCCGGCGTGAATGGTAAAGGAAACGTTTTCCAGAATGTCAAATTCGCCGTCGGGATAGCGGAAGGTCAGATCCCGGAACGTAATGTCTCCCCGGACATCCGTCAGGTCCTGCACGCCGGGCCGGTCCTTCACGTCCTGCTTGGCGTCCAAAAGCTCTGCCACACGCTTATAGGAGGCTTTGCCCCGGGCAGTCATATCAAACAGATCCGCCAGTGCCATGACCGGCCAGGTAGTAGCGCCGAAATAGCCAATGAATTCCATCAGCTGGCCGGCGTTGAAGCGGCCCTCATGGACCAGCCAGCCACCGTAACCCAGAATGATACAGGTCACACTTTCCACGAACGCAGTGACCAGGATCCGCATCAGCACGGATACCTTGGTATAGGAAAGGTGGGCCTTTTCGTAGTCTTTATTCAGCTTTTTGAAGGCCATCAGCTCCACGGCTTCCTTGACGAAGGCCTTAATGACCGCAATGCCGGAGAAGCTCTCCTGGGAGAAATCCGACAGCTTGGCATAGCACTCCTGCCGGTAATCCCAACGCTTTTCCATGTGATGGCTGATGATTTTCGCCATACAGAAAAGCAGCACCAGCGGAATGGCCGACAGCAAGGTCAGCCGGCTGTCCATATTCCACATTTTTGCGATGGCAAGGCCACCCAGGAACACCGCATCAAAAAGCTGCAGCAGACCCCAGCTGAAGCATTCCTGCACCGTGTCCAGATCGCTGGTAAACAGACTCATCAGGTCGCCTACTTTGTTGACCTGATAATACTCCTGACTCAGCTCCTTGGCATGGTCAAACATCTGATTGCGCAGGCCGTTGGCGGTGCGGTGACCGCTGCCGAAAAAGCAGATGCGCCACAAAAAACGACCGCCCACAATGCACAGTATCACACTCAGCATAGGCATGCAGATCCGGTCCAGCAGGAAAGCCATATCAAAAGGCACCTGCACGCCGTCCACCATAACGAAGCCATCATTGACACCGTTAATGACCATCTGATACAAATTCGGTATCCGAAGCTGCAGATAGTCGACCATGGTCAGCGTCAGCACGCCCAAGATCAGCCACGGCGCATATTTCAGATAATATCGGTTGATATGCTTACCGAATAACACAGACTTTCCCTTCTTTCTATTTTTCGTCTACGGCGCATTATAGCACAACAGTTTTCCATTGGCAACAAAAGCGCCGGCTTTTTTCATTGTTTTTTCTGTTATACCAGCAGCCGCAGTGCCCAGTAAAGCAGCGGGATGGTAATGACAGACAGGATCGTACTACCCAAAGTGAACCGGACGGCGTTTTCCGTATCGCCGCCGCACTGGTCGGCAATGGCGGAGGACAGCCCTGCGCAGGGCATGGCAGCTGCCACAAAAAATGCCAACACCGCATCCGCTGTGACCCACAGCAGACCCAGCCGCTGCAGCACCAGCATGGCAGCCGTTCCCAGCACCGGGAAAAGCAGCAGCCGCCAACATGCCACCCAATAAAATCTCGCTGCCGAAAACAGCGTGCTGAATTGCACGCCAGCCAGCTTCATGCCCAGAATGACCATGGAAAGCGGCGTGACGATGTTGCCAAAATAGGCAGCGTATGTCATAATCTCAGGAACTATGTCGTGAATGCTAAGCAAATTCAGCACGATGCCCAGCACAAAGGCCAGGACCACCGGGTTAAAGACAGCCTTTTTCAGGTTTCTTGCGTTGCTGTCGCCTGCGATCAGCGGCGCCCCCAAAGAGAACATAAGCACGTTGTTGAGAATGTTGATAACAATGACATAGGCAGTCACAGCAGAGCCTGCCCCGAACACCGCTTGGGCAAGGGGTATGCCGATAAAGCCGTTGTTGGCAAACATCATGCAAAAGCGCTCCATGCCACGCTTTTTGGGGTCGTCACGCCGGGCAATGGGCGCTGTTGCTCCAAGCATCGCCAGCAGATACACCACCGTCAGAGCAGCAACAATGAGCATGGTACGGGTCAGCTCCTGGGTAAATTCCAGCTTCAGGGTACTGGAAAACACCAGAAACGGAACGCCGATCTCCGTAAGCAATTTGGAAAACGATGCAGATGCCTCCGTCTTCAGTACCTTGCCTTTGACCAGCAAATAGCCGGGTACGGCAAGCAAAACAAAGATCAGCACATTTTTCAGCATGATGATCAAAGCGTCCATATCAGCTGTCTACCCTTTCTTCTTGTTGCGTTTTCAGCGCAGCATTGATCTTTTTGTTCATGGAAATGGCAATGGGAATGGCCAGTACCAGACTCAGCACGTCCGCCACCGCCTGAATGGCGGCAACGCCAATGGCCTTGAATAAGTAAGCTGCCAGATGTACAAAGGGAATAAAGCATGTGCCCTGGCGGGAGGTGGCCAGCACCACAGCACCCTTGGCGTTGCCAAGACCGTTACACAGCATATTTACCACCGCCACCCAGGCATGGACGGGCAAAGCGACACATTGCAAAATGATGCAGACCGTGCCGATCTGCTGCGCCTGGGCATCGGTTCGGGCAAACACCGTCATCAGCGGATAGGCGATTGCGACAAGGAGCGCCGCCATAACCGCAGCGCCGATCAGGGCGATCCGTGAGGCGAACCGGTAGCTCTCCTTCACCCGGTCGAAGCGCTTTGCGCCCCAGCTGAATCCTGCCACCGGCTGGAAGCCAGTGCCGAAGCCCAGCACGATGCTGAAGGGGAACATCATGATCTTGGTGCAAACACCCACTGCCGCCTGCACAGAGGTGGAAATATCGCCGGCAATGTTGTTGAGCATCATGGCGGAGACTACCGCCAGGCCGTTTCGCAGCATGGAAGACGAGCCCACAGACACCACATTTTTGATGATATCCCAGGAGAAGCGGATGTTTTTCACAGACAGCCGGAGCATGCTCCGATGGGTAATATAGGGGAAGATCAAAACCGCGAAGCTAACCACCTTGGAAATTGCTGTCGCCAAAGATGCACCGGCAACACCCATACCAAAGCCCCAACCAAAAATAAAGATGGGGTCGAGGATGCAGTTGACCACGCCGCCGATACTCATTCCGACCATAGACAGCATAGCGCTGCCTTCGCTGCGCAGGCACTGGTTCATAACAAAGCTGCTGGCCATAAAGGGCGCAGCCAGCAAAACATAGGTAGCATAGTCAACGGCAAAGCCTTCCACGGCCGCATCCTTTGCGCCCATGAGCCGCACCATATCCTTCATGAAAATGCTGCCAAAGATCATCAGCAGGCCGCCGATGCCCAGCGCCACAAAGAAAGCAAAGGACAGCGTCTGGCTGGCTTTTTTCTCGTTGCCCTCCCCCAAAAGCCGGGCGATATAGCTGTTTGCGCCGATGGCGAGCATAGAACCGCACATCATGATCAGCTGATCCAACGTGGCATTGACGCTTACCGCAGCGGTGGCATTGGTATCGTCCAGCATGGCAATAAACAGTGTATCTGCCAGAGAATAGATGGCGTTGATCAAAAAAGCGATAATGGTCGGGATTGCCATTTTGATCACCAGCTTGGGGATCGGTGTGTTCAGCATCATCAGCCGCCGGCTGTCTTGCTGCATTGTTTCTTTCTTCATGGATAGGCCTTCTTTCTGAATTGGGAACGGGTTTGCGGCACTACAAGGCACGCAAGCGCAAAAACGCCATAGTTACGTCTATAATAACACGATTCTTCGCCGGGTACAATGCCCAAAATAAAAAACTCTTCCTGCGGCATGAGGCGAAAATGCCCCGTCGGGTGGTGTATCCTTATGGCAGGAAGAGAAAAACTTCCGCCAGAAAGGAGATGTACATATGAAAAAGCAAGTGTTGATCGCAGACCCTGACGAGCAGTTTCTCAATGAGTTGGTAATGGCTTTGGAAAGTAATGACGAATTTGAAGTTATGGGTGTGGCAAAAGATGGTCAAGAGGCACTCCAAATAGCTAGTGAGCACCGGCCCGATATCGTTATTCTTGATCTGTTGCTACCGCAGTACGATGGCATTAGTGTTTTGGACTTGATTTCTGTCCGATATACTGATTGCAAAGTGTTTGTTGCAACCGGCTTTATCAGCAACTACATTGTATCTGCATTGGCAGCAAGACGGGTTTCGGCTTTGCTGAAAAAGCCCTGCACCGCACAATGCATTGTAGATAGAATCAATGAAACGTTGAAACACAGCGACCTTCCCATTGAAGAAAAACTTCCGTCGCTTAATCAGCAGATTACAGAAATGATTCACGACATTGGTGTGCCCGCAAATATCAAGGGTTATCGGTATCTCCGCGAGGCGATTAAACTTGCGGTGGAGGATCTTGACCGCATGAACAATATGACCGAGTACATTTATAAGCCGATTGCATTGGAGGATAACTCTACACCAAAACGAGTACGGAATGCGATTACACGGGCAATCGAGATTGCTTGGGACAGAGGAGATTTGGATACCCTGCAAAGCTTCTTCGGCTACACCGTCAGCAACACAAAGGGCAAACCCACAAACAGCGAGTTTATTGCTCTTTTGGCAGATAAGCTCAGCCTTCGGATGAACGCTAACGGTTTTACTTCATAACAATCAACACCCGATGGGGCAAAAATGCCACATCGGGTGTTGTAATATGATGTCAAATATGATACACTAAACACGAGGTGATTGAAATGGCACAAACCGCACCGGCAAAGAAAATGCTCATGATGAACATTCTCGACATTTTGAAGCGATACACAGACGAGGAACATACGTTGAGCCAAAAGCAGATTGTGGACTATCTATGGTCTGACTATAATATGGCTACATACCGTAAAACCGTTGCCCGTAATTTGACAAATCTGATGGAGGCCGGTTATCCCATTGAATGCAGGGATGACATTGCCCGCACCTACATCAACAAAAAGGGTGAGAAGGAAACTAGCTACATTCTCTCAGATTTTTATTTAGAAAGAGACTTTACGGATGCTGAGCTGCGGCTGCTGATCGACAGTTTGTTGTTCTCCAAGCATATTCCCTATAAGCAGTGTCAGGAACTGGTGAAGAAACTTGAAGGGTTAAGCAACAAGTATTTCAGCGCCCATGTGAAACATGTTCATGCATTGCCGGAAACAGAATCACCCAATAAGCAGTTGTTTTGGACAATTGAGGTTTTAGACGAGGCTATTGAAAAAGGCTTGCAGGTCGCATTCCACTATAATACCTACTTGACAGATAAAAAAATGCATCCCAAAGAGAATCCCGACGGAACGGCACGGGCGTTTGTTGTAAATCCCTATCAAATGGCTGCCACCAACGGACGGTACTATTTGGTCTGTAATTACGATGAAAAGCCTAATCTTGCAAACTGCCGTCTGGATCGGATCACCGACATTCGCCTGCTGGACACACCGGCAAAGCCCAAGGAGCAGGTGCAGGGTGGAAAACAATTTTCCCTCCCCCAGCATATGGCGGAACACCTGTATATGTTTAGCGGCGAGAGCGTTCCCGTTACTTTCCGGATGAAGAAGGACATTGTAAAAGATGTCATTGACTGGTTCGGTATGGATGTCGCCTTCTCTGACGAAACTGAGGACGAAGTCACCGCACGTGTCACTGTCAATTGGCACGCCATGCGCCACTGGGCTTTGCAATATTGCAGACACATGAAAATTCTGTCGCCAAACGATCTCGCAGAGACAGTCAAATCCGATCTGCAGGCAGCGTTGGAGCAATACCAATGAGAAGACTATTTTGATTCTGGCAAACGGTTAGATAGTGAAAAAACAACAGGAGGAAATATACTATGCACCATGGGGAATTTAAAGGAAAATATGCGAACGAAAGGGAAAACCGGATTTTGATCTTGGGAGAATCGCATCACGACAACGATAAAAAGGACTCTGTTGACTGCAAACCGGGTGTCCCGGCTTCGTACACAACGGAGGGTGTAGTTCGTGATTATTTAAAAAATCCTCAAAACCAGAATTATCGTTTTTTCGATAAAATCACACAGACATTTGGCTATGATCCTGAGTTGGAACGAGAAACCTTTTGGGAATCTGTGCATTTTGGTAATTATATAGATGTGGTATGCGGTGTTAAAACCAGTTTTGCAAAAGAAACCCTAAAATGTGAGAAAAAACGGCAAGAATGCAACGACCAACTGTTTACCTATGTCAACACACATAAAATCTCCAAGATTTACTGCTTCAGTATTCTTGCGTATGGCAGCCTTCCCAGCATTGCGAAAGGAGTCTGTGAAGAGTATGACCGATGTGAAACAATCGGAAAGCGTGGCAAGAAAAATGTGTACCTAAGGAGCTGTCTTTATAAGGCCAATGTTCCGCACGAGCATGCCTCGGTCACACTTAAGCACGATTTGGAGGTCTTTGGAATCAGTCATCCATCGTCCCCCGGCGGCTACGCTTTGGATCTCTATGCAAACGTTTTAAAACGCTAAACGAACACCCGGAAGGAAAATCTTCCGGGTGACTTTTTATGGGGATAATGGCTCACTTTATTAAGGTAACGATAGATTCCACATGGGCGCATCTGGGGAACAGGTCTGCGGCCATGGCGTTTTGCAAAGCATAGCCGCGATTTTTCAGCAGCGCCACGTCCCGGGCCAGGGTGGCTGGGTCGCAGGAGACATAGACGATCCGCCGGGGCGCAAAGCGGGTCAGCGCTTCAATGGTATCGGCATTCAGGCCCTTTCTGGGCGGGTCGACAACCACCACGTCGGCTTTCACGCCCTGCCGCTCCAAGGCCAGCGCAGCCTCGCCGGCGTCGCCGCAGAAAAATTCCGCATTGGGGGTGCCGTTGCGCTTAGCATTGTCCCGGGCATCCGCCACCGCCTGCTCCACCACTTCCACGCCGATCACCTTTCCGGCGGCGGAAGCCATGGCAAGGGTGATGGTGCCGACACCGCAGTAAAGGTCCAGCACCGTATCTTTTTTGGTGATCTGCGCCTGCTGGATAGCGGCGGCATACAGCCGCTGGGCCTGGTGGTGATTGACCTGATAAAACGACCGTGGTGACAGCCGGAAATTCAGACCGCAGAGGGTGTCTTCAATATAGCCCGGGCCGTGGAGGGTAATGAACTCGTCCCCAAGCACGGCGTTGCCCCGCTTGGTGTTCACGGACAGCACCAGGGTTGTAAACCCGGTGATTCTTTCCAGCCGTCCGATCAACTCCGGAACGTGGGGCAGCTTCCGGCCGTTCACCGCAAGGCAGACCAGTATCTGCCCGGACACGGCGCCCCGGCGGACATAAATATGCCGCAAAAGGCCCTTGTGGGCGGCTTCATCGTACACGGAAACCTTAAATTGGTTTACATAATCTATAATAACATCCTTGACCCGGTCCATTTCGTCGGGCAAAATAAGGCATTTTTCGTTCTCGATCACCTCATGGCTGCCGGCACGGAAAAAGCCTGCATAAGCCTTTCCCTTGTGGGTCGACACAGGATACTGGGCCTTGTTGCGGTAGCCGGTCAAGGTGGGAGCGCCCAAAATCGGCACGTCCTCCAACGCTTCGCCGCCGATGCGGTTTAAGGCCTGGCGCACCCGCTCTGCCTTCAGCCGCAGCTCCTCTTCGTAATCCATGTGGTGAAAATCGCAGCCGCCGCACAGCTTTGCCACCGGGCAAATGCGGTTGATGCGGTGGGGTGAACGCTCCAGGATCTCCGTCATTTTTCCGGCGGCCCAGGTTTTGCCCACCTTCTCCAGGCGCACACGGCAGCGCTCCCCAACGATGGCATTGGGGATGAACACCGCACAGCCCTCGATCCGGGCAACGCCCTGGCCTTCGGCGGTATAATCTTCGATCACTGTTTCGTAGATCTGATTTTTCATCAGCATCCGGATTCCTCCAAAACCATTTCCATGGTCACATTCCGGGGCCGCAGCCCGCATTTTTCGTAAAAGCCCATGGCGCTGTGGTTGCCGCACCAGACGTTCAGCGTCACCGAGCCGCAACCCATATCCCGGGCGACGGTGCAAACGTGGCGGTAAAGCGCAGAGGCGATCCCCTGCCCCCGCAACGCTTCTTCCACGCAAAGGTCGTCAATGTAAAGCTCCGTTCTGGGGTGCATAACCCCGCTTGCGGGAGCGCTTTTGCGGATGCAGAAGGCGTAGCCTGCCACCTTTGAGTCCAGCTCTGCCACAAAAATGGGGCGTTCCTTGTCCGCAAGGATCTCCTGCAGCTGGGCGTGGGTGTATTTCTGTGCGCCGCTGCGAAAAATATCCGGGCGGATCTCGTGATGCACCTGGGCCACCTGCCGCAGCAAATGCATGAGCTGGGGAATGTCGGCCTCACAGGCAATGCGGATGTTCATAAAGCGCTTCCTTTCCGTGGTTAAACTCATTTTTATATCATAGCACACTTTTTTCTGCAGGTAAAGCGGCCCACTTGAGATATTTTTGAAAAGATGGTATCATAGGGAAAAGGATGTGTTGTTTATGGATTATGTAAACTGCAGGCTTTGCCCACGGCAGTGCGGCGCCAACCGCAGCGCCGGCAAGCTGGGCTTCTGCGGCTGTCCGGATACGGCGCTGGTGGCCAAGACCATGCTCCACAAATGGGAAGAGCCGGCCTTGGCAGGCAACGGCGGCAGTGGCGCTGTGTTCTTCGGCGGCTGCACCCTTGGCTGCGCTTATTGCCAGAACCGGGCCATCAGCGGCGGCGCCGTGGGAACACCCATGGATTCGGCGCAGCTCCGCCAGGCCATGGAAGATCTGATCGCCCGGGGCGCAGAGAACATCGACCTGGTGACCCCCACCCATTTTCTGCCCACCATTCTGCCGGCGCTTACGCCCAAGCTGAGCGTGCCGGTGGTGTACAACTGCGGCGGCTACGAGCTGCCGGAAACCTTAAAAATGCTGGAGGGCAAGGTGGATATTTACCTGCCGGATTTGAAATATGCAGACAACGTCCTGGCAGGCCGGCTTTCCGGCGCAGCAGATTATTTTGAGACCGCAACCGCCGCCATTTTGGAAATGTACCGCCAGACCGGCCCGGCTCTCTGGGAGGGCGACCGGCTGCGCCGTGGCGTGGTGATCCGTCATCTGATCCTGCCGGGGCAGGTGGAAAACTCCCTGAAGGTGCTGGATTGGATCGCCGACACCTTCCTACCCGGGCAGGTTTTGGTCAGCCTGATGCGCCAGTACACGCCCATGCCCGGCTTGGCTGCGCCTATGGACCGTGCCATTACCCAGGAGGAATACGACGGCGTTCTCAGCTGGATGCTGCTTTTGGGACTTCACGGCTTCACCCAGGAAGCCGCTGCTGCCGACACCGCATTTATCCCGGATTTTTAATGTTATGTCAACCTTCCCCAGAGACGGTTGCAACAGCGGGAAAATGTGGTATACTAAGGGCGAAGGATGTGTAACGATGATCAATTTTGAAAAATTTGACCTGGACAATAAAGCCGCTTACGATCGCTATCTTATGAACTGCGGCGAGCGGGGCTGCGAATACTCTTTTGTGAATCTGAATTTGTGGGGTCGTCAGCGGGCTGCCTTTGTGGAGGACTTCCTTGTGCTGTTTTCCCAGTTTGAGCGCCGCAGTGTCTACCCCTTCCCCGTCGGACAAGGCGACCTGCGCCCGGTTCTGGATGCCATTTTGGAAGACGCCCGCAACCGTGGCATCGTCTGCCGGCTCAGCGGTCTGACGGCCCAGGACTGCGTCACCCTGGAAGAGCTTTATCCCGGCAAATTCTGCTTCCACCCGGACAGGAACGGCTGTGATTACGTCTACGCCATCGATCATTTGGCAGATCTGCCCGGCAGAAAATATCAGCGCAAGCGCAACCATGTAAACAAATTCCGGCTCAGCCACCCGGATTGCCGGGCGGTGGAGATCTCTCCGGAAAATCTGCAGGCAGTTTGGGACATGGCGGAGCGGTGGTATGAAAACCGCATGGCAGAAGATCCCCAAAACGACTACCACATGGAGCGCAAAGCCATCAAGCGGGCCTTTACCCACAGGGAGGAATTTGGTCTGGAGGGCATCGCTCTGGTGGAAAACGGCGAAATTCTCGCCATGACCATGGGCAGCCGTCTTTCCCAAACCACCTTTGACATTCATTTTGAGAAGGCCCGGGAGGATGTTGACGGTGCCTACGCCGCCATCAACCAGACCTTTGCCGGATACCTGCGGGAGAAATACCCGGAGCTGCGCTTCCTCAACCGGGAGGACGATATGGGTCTGCCCGGTCTGCGCAAGGCAAAGCTTTCCTATTATCCGGACCATTTGATCGTAAAATTCTGGGCAAACCCCTTGGAGATTGACGATGAAGATTAGAAATGCCACGTCTGGGGACATTCCCGCTCTGCGCTCCCTTTGGCAGGAAGCCTTCGGCGATACAGACCCATTCTTAGACAGCTTCTTTTCTGCCGCTTTTGCGCCGGAGCGCAGCCGCTGCGTTTTTGCGGGCGGCTCCCCTGCCGCAGCGCTTTACTGGTTTGATTGCAGCATCGGCGGCGAAAAGATCGCCTATATTTACGCCGTTGCCACCGCTGCCGCCCACCGTGGAAAGGGCTTATGCCGTGCGTTGATGGACAGCACCCATGCGCATCTGCAGGCGCTGGGCTACGCCGGTGCGGTGCTGGTGCCGGGAGAAGCTTCCCTTTTTGAAATGTACGAAAAAATGGGCTATCAGGTCTGCAGCCACATGGGGGCGTTTTCCTGCGCAGCCGGCGCTCCCCTGCCTTTGCGGGAGGTTTCTGCTGACGAATACGCCATTCTGCGACGGCAGCTTCTGAGCGACGGCGGCGTGGTGCAGGAAAAGGAAAATCTGGCCTTTTTACAAACCTTCGCCCGCTTTTTCGCCGGTGAGGGATTCCTGCTGGCCGCCGATCTGTCCGGAGAAGCGCTGAGCGGCATCGAGCTTTTGGGAAATTCCCGGCTTGCGCCGGAAATCGTAGCTGCGTTGGGCAAAAAACAGGGCAGCTTCCGCTGCCCCGGCAATGACCGCCCCTTTGCCATGTTCCTGCCCTTGCAGGACGGCGCACCCGTTCCCACATATTTCGGTCTGGCTTTTGACTAAAGAAAAACCGCGCTCCCGGTTGGGAGCGCGGTTGCTTTTTAAGACAGAACCAGCTTGTCATTGACCACATCAGAGCCGCTTGCCTGGCTGAACAGGTTCATCAGCTGCTCCACCGTCAAGTGCTTTTTGTCCTCGCCGGACACATCCACCACGATGCGGCCGTCGCACATCATCACAAGGCGGTTGCCGTAGGCGATGGCGTCACGCATGTTGTGGGTGATCATCAAGGTGGTAAGATTGTCCTTCTCCACGATCTTTTGGGTGGCTTCCAGCACCTTTGCCGCGGTCTTGGGATCAAGGGCGGCGGTATGCTCGTCCAGAAGCAGCAGCTTGGGCTTCTGCAAGGTGGCCATCAGCAATGTCAGCGCCTGGCGCTGTCCGCCGGAAAGCAGACCCACCTTTGCGGTAAGCCGCTCCTCAAGGCCCAGATCCAGGATCTTCAGCTGCTCTCTATATTCCTCCCTCTCGGCCTTGGTGATGCCGGCACGCAGGCCTCTGACCTTGCCACGGCGGGCAGCCAGCGCCAGATTTTCTTCGATCTGCATGGTTGCGGCAGTGCCCATCATGGGATCCTGGAACACACGGCCGATAAACTTGGCCCGCTTATGCTCCGGCAGGGCTGTGACATCCACGCCGTCGATGAGGATCTGACCCTCTTCCACATCGTAGGCACCGGAAACGCAGTTGAGCATGGTGCTCTTGCCTGCGCCGTTGCCGCCGATGACGGTGACGAAATCGCCGGGCTTCAGCTCCAGATTCAGCCCCTGCAGCGCTTTTTTCTCGTTGATGGTGCCGGGATTGAAGGTCTTGCAAACATTGATCAGTTTCAGCATACCTTTTCCTCCTTTTCGGCTTTATGGTGCTTTCTGGGCTTTGTCTTGATGTTGGGCACAGTCAGGAAAATGGCCACAATGATGGCGGAGAACAGCTTGAGGTACTGAGGATCCACGTTCAGCAGACTCAGAACCGCCTGGATCACCACGAAATAGACAATGGCGCCAAGGCTCACCGCCAAAAGCTTCAATGCAAAGTTTTTAAACAGCTTGCCAAACAGCACATCGCCGATAATGATAGCAGCAAGGCCGATGACGATGGCGCCACGACCCATGTTGATCTCCGCAGAGCCCTGATACTGCGCAAACAGGGCGCCGGCAAGAGCAACCAACGCATTGGCCACCATCAGACCAACCAGCTTATTGACGTTGGTATTGATGCCCTGGGCCCGGGCCATGTGCTCATTGGCGCCGGTGGCACGAATGGAAGCGCCCCGTTCCGTACCGAAGAACCAGTACAGCGCACCGATCACTACCACCGTGACCAGGCCTACGGAAAACAGAGGGTAGTAATAAAAGGGCCTTGTGCCTGCGGGCACAGACTCCAAAAAGGACAGGGATACCAGCACCTTATAGGTTCTGGAGGGCAAGCTGAGCAGGGAGCGCATGTCCCCTGTGTTGATGCCCATGATGGCCATATTTACCGTCCACAGACCCAGCTGGGTCAGAATGCCGGCCAGGATGGCAGGGATCTTGCACTTGGTGTGCAAAAAACCTGTGACGGCGCCTGCGACCAAACCGGCAAGCAGAGCCACCAGCATCGCCACCCACACATTGTGGCCGGCCACCATCATAGCAGCGCAAACGGCGCCGCCGGTACAGAAAGATCCGTCCACCGTCAGGTCGGACAGTTCCAGCACCTTGTAGGTAATATACAGGCCAATGGCCATAACGCCCCAGATAAGGCCCTGGGATGCCGCACCGGGCAGTGCATTGCCGAAGCTCATGAAGCTTTCCAAAAGAGCTGACATAGAGCATTTCCTCCATTTTCAGGCGGATGGGGCGAGATGGTTAACCACCTCGCCCCGAGCCGATTATTGTTATATTACCCGATTTTTACGTAGCCGTCAAGAGGCTGGATGCCCAGCTCCTGGCAAATGGTCTCGTTGTACTTCTTGGTAGCGGTGGGTGCGTACTCAATGGGCATCTGGGCAATGTTCTTCTCGCCCTTCAAAATCTTAACAGCCATCTCGCCGGTTGCGTAGCCCAGCTCGTAGTAGCTGATGGACATGGTAGCGATACCACAGCCTGCGCAGGTGTTCTCCTCGCCGGCAATGATGGGTACATTCTTGGGCTTGCAGATGTCATAAATCGCAGCGGCGTTGTTAGCGACCACATTATCGGTGGGGACATAAATGGCATCGGCCCAATCGGCAGCCTGGGTGGTAACAGCGCTCAGATCATTGGTGTCTGCAAAGCCATACTGCTTCACTTCAATGCTCTTGGCTTCCAGATAATCCTGGACCTCGTCCACCTGATACTTAGAGTTGGGCTCTGCATTGCAGAACAGCAGCGCCACCTTCTTGGCAGTGGGAACCCAATCAAGGATCATCTGTGCCTGCTGATCCAGGTCAGCCAGGTCGGAAGTGCCGGAAATGTTGCCGCCGACGGTGCCGCTGAAGTTCTCAATGCCCAGAGCAACGCCATACTCAGTAACGGAAGTACCCAGAATGGGAATGGTTTCGGTTGCATTGGCAGCGGCCACCAGAGAGGGCGTGGCATTTGCCATGATCAGATCCACCTTCTTGGAGATCAGATCGGTGACGATGGAAGTACAGTTGGTGGCTTCACCGGCGGCGTTGCCGACCTCAAAGGTAACATTCTCTTCGCCCAGACCGGCGATCACAGCGGCCTTAAAACCGGCGGTAGCCTGGTCCAGTGCGGGGTGGGGCATATATTCGCAAATACCCACTACGTACTTGCCGTCGTCAGTCGTGTTAGCAGCAGGTACACAGGCGGCCAGGGAAGCCACCATGAGGGCTGCGCAAACAAGTGCAATCAGTTTTTTCATAAATAATTCTCCTTTTTCGCAGGATTTTTGCATGTGTAAATCATAGCACCGCTATTCCTGTCTGTCAATGAAAAACTGCCTCTTTTCTATATTTTTGTCGTTTTGCCAAAGACAAATGATTTTCACGGGCGGATTTTCGTGCTTTTCGAGCAAAGAAATCCAGCAAAATATACAAAAACTATTTCTGCTTCGGCAGCGCAGCCGCCGCCTTTCGGATGTATTCCGCCGCGTCTGCTTCCAATTCTGCCATTTGTTCGGCGGAAAGCTGACGCACAACCTTGGCAGGGCTTCCCAGAAGCAAGCTGCCTGCCGGGGCATTGGTTTTGCCGGTGACCACAGCGCCGGCTCCCACCAGACAATGATCCCCCAATACCGCGCCATTTAAGACAATCGCGCCCATGCCGATGAGGCAGTAGTCCCCCACGGTGCAGCCGTGAACGATGGCGCCGTGACCCACGGTGCAGCATTTGCCCAAGGTGGTGGCATCGTGAATGACGCAGTTGTCCTGAATGTTGGTGCCGCTGCCAACGGAAATAGGGCCGAAGTCGCCACGAAGCACCGCGCCGTACCAAATATTCACATTTTCCTGAAGCGCCACGTCTCCAACCACGGTAGCGTTAGGCGCAATATAAATGCTCATACCTTCTCCTCCATCATGATATAAAACAGTTCATTGAGCCGCTCCGTCTTTCCCGCCAGATAAAGTGCGCCAAACAAAGTTTCCAGACCGGTAGCCATGGCATATTCTTTGGGTGTGGCGGACTTGGGTGCGGCGTGGGTATGGGAATTCTTTCCCCGGCGGTAGTAATCCTGCTCTTCCTCCGTCAGGTGGGGCAGAAGCTTTTCCATAAGCCTTGCCTGGGCAGGCGCTTTCACCAGCTCGATGCTGTCATGATGCAGCCTTTTCAGAGTGTGGTCACCGGCAGCGCAAAGCCAGCTGCGCACCATGATCTCATACACCCCATCTCCCACATGGGCAAGACCCAGATTGGAGATGGCATCCACCTGCCGCTTTTCCATGTTCATTTGAAATAAGTTTTTCAAATCGGTTTCCTCGTTTCTTTTGTTTTCCTAACCATAGCAGATTTTGCGAAAAATGTAAAGATATTCTCATGCAAAAGGCCCCCTCTGACGAGGGGGCTGGATTTTTGCGGAGCAAAAAGACTGGGGGAGAGATTTCTCTCCCCTACTTTTTGGGATAGGGTTCTTTCCTTGCGGTTCTGCCCAGCAGATAGTCCACACTTACGCCATAGAAATCCGCCAGCTTAATAACCGCATCCACCGAGTAATTCAGAACACCGATCTCGTACTGAGAATATGTGTTCTGGCTGATTCCCAAATACTCGGCGATTTGTTTCTGCGTAAAGCCACGGTCTACCCGCAAATTGCGGATATTTTCAAATTTCATCATCTCATAACGCATAATATCACCCACAAATAAGATACAAAATCTTAAATTAAGATATTGCATTTTATCTGTAAACAAGATATATTATGCACAAGGAGGCGAATATTGTGTCAGAAACAGCCTATAACCGCTACAGCGCCATATGCGCAGCGCTTGATACAGACGAAGAATACCTTGCCTTGAAAGCCCATTTTGGCGAAAACGAACCCTGCTTTTTGACGGTTATGGAAAGTCTTTCTCCCCGACATCGGGATATTATTATGCAGCACATCGGCATCTGCGGAGAATTACATGAACGCATTGTAGAAATCGCCTGTTTTTTGCCATAACTGCAGCAAAAAGGCCCCCTTGCCTAAAGGGGGCTGCCGAGCGCAGTGAGGCTGGGGGATACTTATACCGCAAAGCGGCACATCGCCTACACGGCGATGTATCCCTCCGTCTTCGCCTTGCGGCGAAGCCACCTCCCTTTAGGCAAGGGAGGCTTAAAAAACACCCCGGTGCCGGGTGGCGGCGGGGGGAGATAATGCATAAATCAGATCTTTTCTGCAGCTTCCACAACCTGCTTCATCAGCACGGTGGTGG
>JAZQJO010000072.1:0-4060 GCA_045541695.1 Faecousia sp. | reverse complement strand
CGCATTGACAGTAATATCCTCACCGAACAGCCGGACATACTGTGCGCCGTCCTGGAGCTTTCTGCCGAGAGAACCTTCTGCCTGATAACCAACGAATAGGATGGTGTTTTCCTCGCCCCATAGGTTGTGCTTCAAATGGTGACGGATACGGCCTGCCTCGCACATACCACTGGCAGAGAGGATCACCTTGGGTCGTCTATCGAAATTGATTTGCTTGGATTCATCACTCGTTACGGACAGACAAATATCGTCAAACCAGATGGGATTGATGCCTTGCTTGACCAGCGCTGCAGTTTCTTCATCGAAACAGCTTTGATCGCATTGCAGGAAGATGCCGGTAGCTTCTACTGCCAGAGGACTATCCACATACACCGGGAATCCATCGTGACCGCTGACCATCCCTTCCTGCTTGATCTGCCGGATGGCATACAGCATCTCCTGCGTTCTTCCCACCGCAAAGGAGGGAATCACCACATTACCACCCCGGTCTAAGGTCCGCTGCAGTATATCTGCAAGCTCCCCAACGGTATTGCCGGGTTTTTCGTGGAGCCGGTTGCCATAGGTAGATTCCAGAACAAGATAGTCCGTTTCTTCCACCGGCAAAGGATCTTTAATCAGTGGCTGATCGATGTTACCCACATCACCGGAAAAGACGATCTTCTTAGTCACACCATCCTCGGTCAGCCACAGTTCAATGCAGGCAGAGCCCAGCAGGTGTCCAATATCGGAAAAGCGGACAACAACCCCTTCTTCCGCCTGGATCACCTGGCCGTATTCGCAGGGACGAAAACGGGAGATAGCTCCTATGGCATCTGCCACGGTGTATACCGGTACGACTAATTCATCACCGGCACGCTGCGCTTTCCGGTTCTGCCACTCCGCTTCGGATTCCTGAATGTGGGCGGAGTCCCGCAGCATAATGTTACAAAGGTCACAAGTGGTGGAGGTTGCATAAATACTGCCCCGGAAGCCGTCCTTATACAGCTTCGGCAGCATACCGGAATGGTCGATATGCGCATGGGTCAAAAACACCGCTTCAATGGTATTAGCAGGCACAGGGATCGGCACGTTCTCAAACACGTCGATTCCTTGCTCCATACCGCAGTCCACTAAGTATTTCTTACCGCACACCTCCAGCAGTGTACAGCTACCCGTCACCTCATGGGTCGCACCGATAAATTGGATTCTCATAGCCAATCACCTCTTTCATTTTCATTATAGCAAAACCAGGACGGTTTTTGAAAATAATATGTAAATATTCCATGCGCTTGCGTTTGGTTACACAGCAGAACCGGACAGAGCGTTATTTAACGGAACCCTTAAGGGCGCAGTTTTGCACATTCTGCCAATATTGCAGGAAAAATAGAATTATTTACAAAAAGTCTGTTCATTTATCGCTATATCGTTTATAATAGGTAAATATGAAATATAAAACCATACAGAAAGGATTCTTCTCGTGAACGATAACAAAGAACTGCTCGGCACCGCGCCGATTGGGAAATTGCTGTTCAAGCTGGCGATTCCCACGGTGGTTGCCCAACTGATCAATATGCTGTATAACATCGTAGACCGTATTTACATCGGCCATATACCGGGGGACGGCAGTCTTGCCCTTACCGGTGTCGGCGTATGTATGCCGATCATTATGATCGTCTCTGCCTTTGCATCGATGATCAGCTCCGGCGGTGCGCCGAAGGCATCCATTTATATGGGCAAGGGCGACAATGAGTCTGCAGAAAAGATCCTTGGCGGCTGCTTTACCTTGCAGCTTGTCATTTCCGCAGTACTGAGTGTAGTTCTGCTGATCTGGAACGAGGATCTGCTATT
This sequence comes from Faecousia sp., assembly GCA_045541695.1. Lineage (GTDB taxonomy): Bacteria > Bacillota > Clostridia > Oscillospirales > Oscillospiraceae > Faecousia. The sequence goes on along the minus strand of JAZQJO010000072.1, from coordinate 2,233 downwards.
GCTGTTTGGTGCCAGTGAAAACACCATCGGCTACGCCACTGACTATATGAATATCTACGCCATCGGCACGGTTTTTGTTCAGCTGACGCTGGGCATGGGCGCATTTATCACCGCTCAGGGCTTTACCAAGGTCAGTATGGTGACGGTGCTTATCGGTGCCATCAGCAACATCATTCTGGATCCCATCTTTATTTTCGGCTTCCATATGGGCGTAAAGGGTGCTGCCCTTGCCACGATTCTTTCTCAGGCGATCTCCTGCGTGTGGGTTCTTGCCTTCCTTTGCAGCAAACGAAGCTATCTTAAGTTGCAAACCAAGAATATGAAAATCGACGGCAAGCTGGTGTTCCCTTGTGTGGCTCTAGGCCTTTCCACATTTATTATGCAGGGCAGCGAGAGTGTGATCTCCGTATGCTTCAATTCTTCGCTCTTGCAGTATGGCGGTGATATTGCGGTGGGCGCTATGACGATCCTGACCAGTGTAATGCAGTTTGCCATGCTGCCTATGCAGGGTATCGCCCAAGGCGCGCAGCCCATATCCAGCTATAACTACGGTGCCAAAAACGCAGACCGTGTCAAGAAAACTTTTCAGCTGCTGCTCACTTCCTGCTTAGTATACTCTTTCGTGATTTGGGGCGCGATTATGCTGTTCCCTAATGTCTTTGCCGGGATATTCACACCGGATGCGGAAATGATCGCATTTACCGCAAAGGCCCTTCGCATTTACTGCGGCGTTCTGTGCATTTTCGGCATTCAAATCGCCTGCCAGATGACCTTTGTTTCCACAGGCAACGCGCCATGCTCCATTATCGTGGCCATCGTGCGTAAGTTCATTCTGCTCCTGCCGCTGATCTATTTGATGCCCAATCTGATGTCGGACAAAACTATGGGTGTTTATATGGCTGAACCGGTTGCCGATATCATAGCTGTGACTTTCACAGCGGTGCTTTTTGCTGTTCAGTTCAGAAAATCTATAAAACAATTAAATGCAAAGGAGACAGACAAATTCAAAATGTGATCGCCACGACTATCGTGGTCAGGAGTATACCTGCGGTGACGCCGGTGCTGTAGGGGCGAGCTCTGCGCTGACAGCTTCCTACAAGGAAGACTTTCTGTACATTATAAGGATATCCTTGCTTTTTATGTATTTCTTGCTATAATTGTCCCCGGTAGATTTTTGGAAAGGGGAGAGGACATATGGAACCCATCCAGGGCATTCTGATGGCGCTGGTCGGTTTCGGCGCAGCATTCGTGCAGCGGGTCAGCGGCTTCGGCCTGGGCATTTTTGCTATGCTGTTTTTGCCATATCTGACACCTACCGCACAGGCGGCGGCCACGGTGTCCACGCTGTTTTCCTGCGTGACCTCCTCGTATAACGGTATCAAATACAGAAAGTCTGCCGACTTTCAGACTCTGCTGTCTATGATTCTTGCGTCCTTGTGCGCTATTCCTGTGGCAGTTGCGCTGTCCAAGTACATATCCGGTGACGTGTTCACCGTCATTTTGGGCATCGTGCTGATCCTGCTGAGTATCTACTTTATTTTCTTCGGCGGACGCATCCACTTTAAGGCGACCCGATTGGGTGGTGTGATCGCCGGACTTGCCAGCGGTATGCTCAACGGCCTGTTTTCCACCGGTGGTCCTCCCGTGGTGCTGTATCTGACCAATGTGGCATCCGGGCAGATGACCTACTTCGCAAATATCCAGATGTATTTTGCCGTGACGAATCTGTATGCGGTTGGCGTGCGTGTGATCAACGGCCTGATCACATGGCAGGTGCTGCTTTACACCGCTGTGGGTCTGCTGGGCTGCTTTGCCGGCGACTTCATAGGTAAGAAGGTATTCGACAAGCTCAACGGCGAGTTGCTGAAAAAGATTATTTACATACTGATGCTCATCAGCGGCGTGATCATGATCTTCTGAAAAAGAACAATAGGGCAGGAGGGAAAACCTCCTGCCTTTTTATGAAGAAAAACTTCAAATTTTATGAAAATAATGCTTGACAAATGTGCCAATCAATGGTACGATAATCGAGCGCGTGTAGGCGAACTATGCCCTGCGCGCAATGCGATGATGCAGGAGATTGCGAGAAATCGGTAACTTCTGCGGAGTATGTCCGGTCATCGGGCGGCTGAACTGCTTCTGTTTGCGCTTGCGTATATCGCCGAGGCACAGAAAAAGGTCGGCCCTGCGTCGGCCATTTTTCATGGCTTGGAATGATACGCACGGCGGCGTG
>JAZQJO010000071.1:0-2608 GCA_045541695.1 Faecousia sp. | reverse complement strand
GGCTGCGGTGCTGTCCGGTGTTTTAGGCCGTCTGCTGCTGCCGGTGCTGCGTGCGCTGAAGGCTGGCCAGTCCATCCGGGAATTGGGCCCTACCTGGCATAATAATAAGGCAGGCACTCCCATGATGGGCGGTCTGATGTTTATTTTCGCATCCATCATCTGCCTGTTGATCTGCATCCCCACAATGCAGGAATATACGGTTTTTTACGCATTGATTCCGGCCCTGTGCTTTGGCTTCATCGGCTTTTTGGATGACTTCACCAAGATTAAGTTCAAACGTAATCTTGGCCTGACCAGCTGGCAGAAAGCATCCCTGCAGCTGATCGTTTCCGTGCTGTATCTGTACCTTCTTTATAAAGAAGGCAGCCTCAGCTGCAACCTCTACATTCCCTTCGTGAATGTCAGCCTGACGGTTCACCCCATGGTTTACATTTTCTTTGCCATGTTCGTGATGGTCGGCTGTGTCAATGCGGTGAATTTGACTGACGGTGTGGACGGCCTCAGCAGCTCTGTCACCATTCCCGTTATGATTTTCTTTACCGCTGCTGCGGTAGCTATGGGCAGATTCGACCTGGCTCTGCTGCCTGCATCTTTGATTGGCGGTCTGATTGCCTATCTGTTCTATAACTGGCATCCTGCCAAGGTATTCATGGGTGATACCGGTTCTTTGTTCCTGGGCGGCGTTGTGTGCGCTATGGCCTTTGCCCTGGATATGCCTCTGATTCTGATCCTGGTGGGTTTTGTCTATATCTGCGAGACTATGTCCGTGATCCTGCAGGTGGGTTACTTCAAGCTGACCCATGGCATGCGGCTGTTTAAGATGTCTCCTATCCACCATCATTTTGAAATGTGCGGTTGGAAAGAGGAGAAGGTAGTTCTGGTCTTCTCCGCTGTGTCCGCTGTGATGTGCGTATTGGCCTGGTTCGGTATTTCCGGTTTAGTCTGAAAGGAGTTCTGCGGCATTGCATAAACGGTTGCATGCCAAAGAGAACCGCCGTCTGAGCTTTTTTCAGACGGGAGAACAAATTGATGTAACGTTTTTGATTTTGCTGCTGGTATTACTGGCGGTAGGGCTGGGGATGCTTTATTCAGCAAGCTCTGCCCAAAGCCAGTACGATACCGGCTATACTATCAGCACCCGCTATTTGCAGAAACAGGCTGCCTGCGCCCTGGTGGGCCTGGGCGCTCTTGCTGTGCTCAGTAAAATTCCAACCGATTTTTGGTATCGGATGGCATGGCCTCTTTATGGAGTCAGCATTCTGCTGTTGCTGATGGTGCTGCTGTTTGGGCAGTCCGTCAACGGGGCCAAACGGTGGATCAGCATTGCGGGTCTGCAGTTTCAGCCCTCTGAGATTGCCAAATTCACCATGATCCTGGGCCTTAGCAGGCTTACGAGGGATTATGGAAGCGACGCCAGAAAATTCCGCTACGGTGTGCTGGGCTTTGGTGGTGCGCTTTTGGGTATTCTTGTGCCCCTGGCATTGGAAAAACACCTTTCTGCCATTATGCTGATGGGTATGGTGGCAGTTGTGATGATGTTTGTGGCAGGCACCCACCCGAAATGGCTGCTGGCCGGCTTTGGGGCGGCAGTTGCCTTTGTGCTTGTCTATATTTCTTTTATGGGTTATGCCGGCGACCGGGTTACTGCCTGGCTGCATCCGGAGGCTGACCCCTCCGATACCGGCTATCAGATCCTGCAATCGCTGTATGCCATCGGCTCCGGCGGTGTGCTGGGATTAGGACTGGGGCGAAGCAGGCAAAAGTATCTGTACCTGCCCTTTCAGTATAACGACTATATTTTTGCAATCATTTGTGAAGAAGTGGGGCTTTTGGGGGCCTTGCTGATCATTTTATTATTTATTGCCCTGATTCTACGGGGCTACCGGATTGCGCTGCAGGCAACGGACCGGTTTTCCACGGTTCTTGCGGCGGGGCTTATCACCCTGATCTGCGTACAAACGGTTTTAAACTTGTGCGTGGTCACCAACCTGCTTCCCTCAACCGGAATTGCGCTGCCCTTTTTCTCCTATGGTGGTACGGCTTTGGCGGTGAATTTAGGGGAGATGGGGATACTGCTCGGCATCTCCCGTGGAGAAAACCGGGCATCCAAAATGGAGGACGTAATATGAATGTGATTTTTACCTGCGGCGGTACCGGCGGACATATCAACCCGGCGATTGCCGTGGCAAACAGATGGAAGGAAAGATACCCCGACAGCAACATCCTGTTTATCGGCGCGGCCGGTGGCATGGAGGAACAGCTGGTGCCTAAAGCCGGTTTTGAGCTGGTCACCCTGTCTGTGGACGGCATCTACCGGGGCATTGGTGTCAGAAGCCTCATCAACAACTGCAAAGCGCTGCATATGATGCTTTCTTCCATCAATAGATGTAAGCAGATTCTTAAGGACTTTAACGCAGATATTGTGGTCGGTACCGGCGGTTATGCCAGCCTGCCTGCTCTGGTGGCAGCCGGTAAACTGAAGATTCCCTGCTGTGTCCATGAGGCAAACGCAGAACCGGGCCTGACTACCCGGCTGGTTGCGCCTATGATGGGTGCCATTATGGTGTGCTTCCCTCAGAGTGCCCAGTATTACAAGGAGCAGGAGAAG
>JAZQJO010000070.1:0-5646 GCA_045541695.1 Faecousia sp. | reverse complement strand
GGCCCTCACCGGTGACCATCCTGTTGTGGGCGATTGCAAGGACTCTAAGCCCGTTTATGACCTGGACTCCGTCGGCATCCTGAAGATGCTGACCAAGATGGAGGAGACCGGCTGCGATTGCGGCGGCAACGTCCTGGCAGGCAACGTCAAAGACAAGGAGACCGGCGAGATCACCGACAAGTCCGCTACTCCCAAGTTCTACAAGGGCGCATCCGTCACTCCCGTTTCCGAGCCTATCTTCCTGCAGATCAACAAGCTGCGCCAGAAGGTAGAAGCCGGCGCAATGTATGTGCAGACCCAGGGCATCTTTGATCTTGACACCTTTAAGCGCTTCCTGGAGCAGGTGGACAAGGCCGGTATTAAGACCCACATCATGGCGGGCATCATTCCCCTAAAGGCCGCCGGCATGGCTAAGTACATGAATGAAAATGTGCCCGGTATCGATGTGCCCCAGCACATGATCGACCGTCTGGCTGCCGCCGCCGCTGAAGACAAGGCAAAGGGCACCAAGGGTTCTGCCGCCCGTCTGGGTATCGAAATGGCAGCAGAAATGATTGCCAAGATCCGTGACGAAAAGCTGTGTGACGGTGTGCATATCATGGCTATCGGCGCAGAAAAGAATGTCCCCATCATTCTGGACAAAGCCGGTATCGTTATTTAAATTACATAGTAAAAGCCCTGTGCTTCAAGCACAGGGCTTTCCTTATTTCTTACGAAAGACCAGCAGCTTGCTGCCCACGTAATTGAGAATCACCACAAGAATACTGGTCACGACCTTAATCCAGTTGCCGTCCCACAGCCAAATATCCACGGTGACAAACAGGATCGCCGTTTCCAAAACCCCGGAAGCGATCCGGCAGCTTACAAACTTTGCAAGCTCCGGCAGTACGGTTTTTGCTGACCAATCATGGCTTTTGAACACAAACGGCTTATTGGTCACAAACGCGAATGCCACAGCGATCACCCATGCGATAATATTACTGACGCCGGCGCTGAGATGCAGCAAATTATAGCACGGCAGATAGACCAGATAGTTGACCGCCGTGGCCAGCACACCGAACAGCAGATAGGTCAAAACCTCGCTGTATTCACGGATCACCCGCCTCAAAAGCCCAGCTCCTCCCCGATCAGGATGAACTTGATCCGTCCTGCGGGACGGCAGTTGCGGGTGATAACGATCTGGTTGCAGATGCAATCGTCACTCTTGCAGTCGCTGCAGGTGCCACTAACGGTGCAGGGATTGCCTTTCAGCAGAAAACGCTGCTGATTCATGGGCGCAGCCACGGTGCGTGCACGGTTCAGGGCAGCATCCAGAGTGTCCTCAACCTTGTTCATGCCGACCACAACTAAAACCGTTTTCGGGCCGTAGACGATAGCGCCGGCACGGTTACCGTTTCCGTCGATGTTGACCATTTCGCCGTTCAAGCTCAGGGCGTTTGCGCCGGTGATGAACACATCAGACAGCAGACAATTTCGCATAGCCTGCTCCCGCTCCTGGGCGGTAGCACACTTATCTCGGTCAATGGGATGGAAATTCCCCTTGCCCACTTCGTCCAGCAGGCCGATCTGCTGCGCAGTGGTTGCGCCGCCCCAGCCCACAACAGCGCCCTCGGGAATCAGTTCCAGCGCCTTTTTCAGCGCCTCTTCCCTGTTTGCGCAGTACCATGCGTCAAAATGGCGGCTTTTCAGGTTTTTCACCAGCTGAACGCCACGTTTCTCAAAATACATTTCCTTCGGTGTTGCCATAGCGCACCCCTCCTTTTTTCATTATTCTATCACAGCTTTTTCTAGATGTAAACAAATTTTGAAACTATTGAATTCCCAGAGAAAACATGGTATCCTAGGCATAAGCAAAATCCGGGTATACTACCTACAGAAGCTGCTTTCTTTACCAAAACGGAGGTGTTTCATGTTATATTATTACGGTTTTGATTGGACCTATCTGATCCTTGTGCTGCCCTGCATTATTTTGTCCATTTGGGCGAGCAGCAATGTTAATTCCACCTTTAAAAAATATTCTTCCCAACATTCCCTGCGCCATATCACAGGTGCCCAGGCCGCCCAGCGTGTGCTGAGCGCCAACGGCGTTTCCGGTGTCCGAATTGAGCGTGTCGGCGGCAATCTGACCGACCATTTTGACCCCAAAACCAATGTAATCCGCCTGTCCGACAGTGTTTACGATGCCACCTCTACCGCTGCCATCGGTGTTGCCTGCCATGAAGCCGGTCATGCCGTACAGTATGCCCACAATTACGGCCCTATCAAGCTCCGGGCGGCCATCATTCCTGTTACCAACATCGGCTCCAAGCTTGCAATGCCGCTGATTCTTCTGGGTCTGCTTCTGGGCTATCTGGGCGAAATGTCCTACACCTTTGTCTATCTGGGCATCGCCTGCTTCGGTCTTTCTCTGGTGTTTCAGCTGGTGACGCTGCCGGTGGAATTCAATGCCAGCCGCCGGGCCATGCAGGCCATTGAACGCACAGAGCTTTTGACCCAGGAGGAGCAAAAAGGCGCAAGAAAAACCCTTACCGCTGCTGCGCTGACCTATGTGGCAGCCACCGCTGTTTCTCTGGCGCAGCTTCTGCGGCTGGTGCTGATTTTCGGCGGCGGAAGAAGACGTAATGACTAAACCCAAATTTACCGCCCCGGTATTGACAACCGGGGCGGATTTTGTTATAATCTGCCTGTTTGAAAAGTATGAAAAGTATGAAAGGAGTGGTGACATGCCTGGAGGTAAACACATTCTCGGCAAGCACAGCGCACCCCGGGTCTATGGCACGGCGAAAGTCGGTGACCGTGGACAGATCGTGATCCCAAAGGAAGCCCGTGAGCTTTTCGGCATTAAACCCGGCGACACCCTTTTGATCCTTGGAGATGCGGACACAGGCTTGATCGTCTCCCGCCCGGAAGTGCTGAATAATTTGGCTGACCAGATCCTGAATACGATAAAAAAAGAGGACTAATCTTATGGAACAATTACTTTCCCTTTATGGGCAAATGGGTATCTCCCCCGCCGTTTATGAATACGGTGAGAAGACCCTTGAAAAGCTGGCGGAACGTTTTGCCGCCATTGACCAGATCACAGAATATAACCAGGCGAAGGTTATCGCCGCCATGCAGAAAAACCGTGTTTCCGCTGCCTGCTTCGCAGCAACGACCGGCTATGGCTACGATGACCTTGGCAGAGATAATTTGGAGCGTGTATACGCCGACGTGTTCCACACCGAGGCCGCCCTTGTGCGTCCCCAGATCACCTGCGGCACTCACGCATTGACAGTTGCCCTTTCCGCCAATCTGCTGCCCGGTGACGAGCTGCTGTCCCCTGTTGGCCTGCCGTATGACACCTTGCAGGAAGTCATTGGTATCCGTCCCAGTCCCTGCAGCCTTGCCGAGTACGGTGTCAATTACCGTCAGGTGGATCTGCTGGAAGACGGCACTTTCGACTACGAAGGCATCCGCAAAGCCATTAGCGAGAAGACAAAGCTGGTCACGATCCAGCGCTCCAAGGGCTACGCCACCCGCCCCACCTTCTCTGTGAAGCAGATCGGCGAGCTGATCGCCTTCTGCAAGAGCGTCAAACCCGACGTTCTCGTGATGGTAGATAACTGCTACGGCGAATTTGTAGAAACCATGGAACCCTCCGACGTTGGTGCCGACATGACCGTTGGCTCTTTGATCAAAAATCCCGGCGGCGGTCTTGCCCCCATTGGCGGCTATATCTGCGGCACAAAGGCTTGCATCGACCGCTGCGCTTACCGGCTTTCTGCACCCGGTCTGGGTCAGGAGGTGGGCGCAAACCTGGGTCTGATGACCTCTTTGTACCAAGGCTTCTTCCTGGCTCCCACCGTTACTGCAAGCGCAGAAAAAGGCGCTGTTTTCGCTGCAAATCTGTATGAACCTCTTGGCTTCCGCTGCGTGCCCAATTCCACCGAAAGCCGTCACGATATCATTCAGGCTGTCGAGCTTGGCAGCGAAGAGGGCATGATCGCCTTCTGCCGTGGCATTCAGGCAGCTGCCCCTGTGGATAGTTTTGCCACTCCCCTGCCTTGGGACATGCCCGGCTACAGCGACAAAGTCATTATGGCCGCCGGCGCATTCGTGCAGGGCAGCTCCATCGAGCTTTCCGCCGACGGACCGATCCGCCCGCCCTACGCCGTGTATTTCCAGGGCGGTCTGACCTGGTGCCATGCAAAACTGGGTATTCTCATGAGCCTGCAGAAAATGGTAGACGCTGGCCTCGTAAAAATATAAGGAGAAAACAACTATGTCTTGGTTATTCTTTTCTATTGCAACCGCCCTTTTGTGGGGCACAGCGGAGCTTTTTTATAAAAAAGGCGCTCAGCCCAACGAGAAATATTCCCACTTAAAGATCTGTGTCTGGGTCGGTGTGGTTATGGGTGCTCATGCCATCTTCACCCTGCTGACTCAGGATATCAATTATAACCCCATCAACCTGCTGCGTTATCTGCCGGTATCCTTGTTCTATATTGTTTCTATGGCTTTCTCCTATTTTGGAATGCGCTTTTTGGAAGAATCCATTTCTGACCCCATCGAGAACACCGCCGGTGTGATTTGTGTCCTGCTGTTCGCCATTTTCATGGGTGATGAATTCTCCTGGCTGACCTGGGTCGCTGTTGGCGTCATTACCGTTGGTGTGCTGGGTGTCAGCTTCCTGGAAAACCGCGGCGAGACCACCAGAAAAAAGAAGCTGGGCAAGGCCCTGGCGATCATTTCCTTCTGCATGCCTTTTGTGTATGCTCTGCTGGATGCCTTCGGCACCTTCCTGGACGACGCATTCTTCCTGATCGAGGATGTGGCCAGTTCTCCTCTGGTGGATGTCACCGAAGAGACCATCGAGGCTGTGGCCAACACCAGCTACGAGCTGACCTTTGCGCTGTTTGCTCTGGGTCTGTTCCTCTTCATGAAGGCCAAGAAAGTCAAATTCGGCCCTGTTCCGCAGCACAAGGACAAGATCCTGGCCGCCGTATTTGAAACTGCCGGTCAGTTCACCTATGTTTACGCCCTTGGCGGAATGGATGCGGTTGCTGCCCCCATTCTTTCCTCTGTCTGTGTTGTTTCCCTGCTGCTTTCCCGCATTTTCCTGAAGGAAAAGCTCAACTGGAAGACATATGTTTTCATTGGCGTTGTGATCGTCGGCATCCTGCTGCTGGCTGTGGCCGAAGAGCTCTAACTGCTTACGATATGCAAAAAGGACGCCTAAGGCGTCCTTTTTCTGGTTCGGCACATTGGTGCAACCATTTGGTTGACTCTATCGTTGATATTACCATACCAAAAGAAAAGACCGCCAAAAGGTGGTCTTTTTTTGGTGGACTTGAGGAGATTCGTTTGCATTTTCGCTGTGCGAAAATTATGGTTGGGCTCCGTCGAGCCGTCGCGCGCAACAGTCCACCGGACTGTTGCATTCTGATCTTCGAATCTCCTGTTCTCAAGTCCACCAATAAAAATACCGCCTGATGGCGGCATTTTTTTTTGTGGAATTTGGGGGATTCGAACTCCCGACCCCCACAATGCGAATGTGGTGCGCTCCCAGCTGCGCTACAAGCCCGTATGCTGCGACATTTGCCGCAGCTAAATTATATGTCAGTGTAGATTCCTTGTCAAGGGAATTTTAGCGCTTGATGGCAT
>JAZQJO010000069.1:0-6841 GCA_045541695.1 Faecousia sp. | reverse complement strand
ATATCTTTGTCCTCCTTAATATTGGGCGTTCGTACGGTGTTAGCATCCGGCGATATGGTTCCCGGCACCGCAGAGGACTCACCTTGTTTTCAGACCGATTTATTCTAGCACACCTTTCTTGTAAAATCAAGTATTATTTTCAGAAAAATTCCTTATTTTCCCCGTTGTTTGCATGAATTTCCCTTTGCTTCATAGGCTTTCATGAGGTGATTTTCATGGCTTACCGCATTGATTACCATTCCCCTGTCCATAAACACAGTATTTCCCGCTTCCGTTGGCCAATGCCACTAATGACCTGCCTTTTCTTTTTACTGTTCGTTGCAAGCATTAAAACTGCCTGGCCCGCAGGGAGTCAGGCGCTGCGTCAGCTTTTGCTTCCGCCAGACAGCGTAGCCGAATCCGAAACCGCACTGGAGGCATTAGTTTCCAATTTAAAAGACGGTCAACCGTTCTATGAGAGCCTCACTGCCTTCTGTCAGCAGATCATTGCCCATGCGCAGCTCACTCCGGCTTGATGCATATCCCGGTTTTTATCTGATGCTGGCTTTGATGGTGTTACTCATTCCGCTAAAATGGTGTTTAGCCTTCTTTTTTGCCAGTCTCTTCCACGAACTATGTCACTATGCCGCTGTTCGACTCTGCAGAGGAACCGTTCCCCTGCTTCGCGCCGGCAACAACGGTGCTACCATGGAAGCTTATGGACTTTCTTCCCTAAAAGCATTCTTGTGTACTTTGGCCGGTCCGTTAGGATCTCTTTTGCTGCTTCCTTTCGCCCACTGGTTTCCCAGGCTGGCGCTTTGCGCCGCTGTACAATCCGGCTTCAATCTGCTGCCGCTTCCCGGTTTGGACGGAGGACATGCTCTTCGTTATATTTGCCACTGGATATTTCCGCGAAAGGTCGCAAAAACGCTAACCCGACTCATCAAAATTGGGTTGCTTGTGGCTTGTGTCGCTGCCGGACTTTATTTTACCTTCGTACAAAAATTGGGTCTGCTTCCGGTCCTTTTCAGCATTATTCTGATTCTCAAAGGCGCAAACGGAAAAATCCCTTGCAAATAGCGCTTTTTGCGGGTACAATAGTGCTACATATATAAATGAGGTATGCTTATGACCCAATTACTACAGCGAATCCTGCCCACCGTGCAAAAACCGGCGCGGTACACCGGCGGTGAATTCAACGAAATTCAAAAGAACAAGGATGAAGTCCGGGTTCGTGTTGCATTCTGTTTTCCTGATACTTATGAGATCGGCATGTCCAATGTGGGCATGCGGATTCTCTACGGAGTGATGAACCAAATGGACGGTGTCTGGTGTGAGCGTGTTTTCACTCCCTGGGCTGACATGGAAGAAGCCATGCGTAAGCATGGCCTGCCTCTTTGGGCGCTGGAGAGCCAGGATCCGGTGAAAGATTTTGACATGATTGCCATTACTATCGGCTATGAAATGTCTTATTCCAACATTCTCAACATGCTCCGTCTTTCCGGCATTCCGCTCCATGCCAAAGACCGCACAGGGCTGAAGAATATGGTCTTTGCCGGCGGCGTATGCGCATTGAACCCGGAGCCGCTGGCAGATTTTGTCGACTTTTTCTCTCTGGGTGAAGGCGAAGAGATTACTGTTGAGATCGTATCGCTCTACGACCGGGCAAAAACAGAAGACTGGAGCAAAGCGCAGTTCCTGCGTGAGGTCTCCAAAATTTCCGGTGTCTACGTTCCCTCTTTCTATCAGCACAATTATAATAATGACGGCACTCTGGCATCCATTGTCCCCGCTCCCGGCGCACCTGAAAAGGTCACCAAGCGGATCGTTGAGGATCTGGACAGCGCCTACTTCCCTACAAAAATAATAATTCCGTCCACGGAGATCGTCCACGACAGAGCCAATCTGGAGCTGTTCCGTGGCTGTATCCGGGGCTGCCGTTTTTGTCAGGCTGGCTTTGCCTATCGCCCTCTGCGGAAAAAGAGCCATGATGTGCTTTACCGCCAGGCTGTGGAGATTCTGGAGGATTCCGGCATGAACGAGATCACGCTGTCCAGCCTGTCCACATCTGATTACCGGCAGCTGCGTGAGCTGACGGATCATATGATCCCCTACTGCTGTGACAACAAGGTCAACCTGTCTGTTCCCTCTCTGCGGGCGGATAATTTCTCCCGGGAGCTGATGGAAAAGCTGCAGACCGTTCGCAAAAGCGGCCTGACCTTTGCGCCGGAAGCCGGCACACAGCGGCTGCGTGATGTCATCAACAAAAACCTGACCGAAGAAGAGATCCTTACGACCTGCGCTAACGCATTTTCCGGCGGCTGGGACAACGACAAGCTCTATTTCATGCTGGGTCTACCCACGGAAACGGACGAAGATGTTCTGGGTATTGCCGATCTTGTTTACAAGGTCATCCTAACCTGGAAGGAGCACGCTATCAACAAAAAGCGAGGTCTACGTGTGCATGTTGCCACCGCCTTTTTTGTGCCTAAGCCCAACACACCTTTCCAGTGGGCAAAGCAGATCACGCCTCAGGAATACCTGCGGCGCGGCAAGCTGCTGAAGGAACATTTTTACTCAAAATCCATAGAATACAATTACCACAGCCCGGATTTGAGCCGTTTGGAAGCGATCTTTGCAAGAGGCGACCGCCGGCTTGGTGCTGTACTGGAAGAAGCCACCGCAAACGGCGCACGGCTGGACGGCTGGGACGAATATTTTAACTACGCCATCTGGCTGGATGCCTTCAAAAAATGCGGTGTCGACCCATCCTTTTATACCACACGTGGCTACGAGGAAAACGAAGTTTTGCCCTGGGGCACCATTGATATCGGTGTCAGCAAGAAATTCCTGCTGCGGGAACGAAAACGTGCCTACGAAGCTCTTGTTACCCCGGATTGCCGGGAAGGCTGCGCCGGCTGCGGCGCAAACTGCCTGCTGAAGGAGGTGGCCTGCGATGCGTAGATTGCTGTTTGAAAAGCTGGGCAATGCGGTCTGGATCTCTCATCTCGATCTGATGCGGCTGTTTCAGCGAGCTTTCAAGCGCGCCGGGTTGCACCTGATCCACACCCAGGGCTTCAATCCCCGCCCCTCGGTTTCCATCGCTCTGCCGCTGTCTGTGGGTATTGAGAGCCGCTGTGAGCTGCTGGACTTTGAACTGGACGGCCAAAACACTTCAAACGAAGATATTCAGGCCCGACTGAACGAGACGCTCGTAGATGGCATCCGTGTCCTGTCTGTCTACGACGACGGCAAAAAGATCGGTAAGCTGGCATTTTTGGATTGTACTGTAGATTTTGAATACGATTCCGGTGTTCCCGGGAATGCTGCTTGTGAGATTGAAAAGCTGTTTGCACAGGAATGTGTTTCCGTGGAGAAGAAAAGCAAAAACGGCCCTGTGGAGCAAAATATCATTCCCATGATCCGCAGTATCCATGTGAAGCAGGCAGACGAAAACACATTGTCGCTTCAGGTGCGTGTCTGTTGTCAGAATCCTTCTTTAAACCCCATGCTGCTCAGCGCAGCGGTGGCAAAGTATCTGCCGGAGCTTGCGCCGGATTACACGGCCTGTCGCCGGGAAGCGCTTTATGATCTGGAAGGAAATCCATTTAAGTAAGGAGATTGTTATGGAAAACATGTTTGAATTGGAAGAATGCCCCATCTGTCGTGGCAACGGCATAGTAATGCATGAAGGCGGTTGGAATGTGCAGGTGGAATGCGCCGATTGTGGCAGCCATACCGTTTTTATAGAGTACAACAATGAGACTGAACGTGCCGAGGCCGAGTCTAAAGTCGTAACACTTTGGAATTTGGGCAAGGTGATCCGGGGCAACAACGGCGAATAAAAGAAAACTTTTCAAAAACTTAAAAATAATGCTTGCATTTTTCTGCAGGGTATGCTATTATGTTCAAGCTGTCGAAAACAGCAAGCAAAATCCGGGTGTGGCGAAGTTTGGTATCGCGCTTGAATGGGGTTCAAGAGGCCTCGAGTTCGAATCTCGACACTCGGACCAAAAAAGCTGAAAGAGCAAATGCTCTTTCAGCTTTTTTACTTTAGTTGGAGCGATTCGAAGATCTAAATGCAACGCGGATGAGCGTTGCCGCCGACGGCTCGACGGAGGCACACAATTATTTTTGCCACAGGCAAAAATGCAAACGAATCTCGACACTCGGACCAAAAAGCTGAAAGAGCATTTGCTCCTTCGGTATTTTTCTTTTCTATGGAGAGATTCGAAGATCTAAATGCAACAATTCGGTGGACTGTTGCGCGCGGCGTCTCGACGGAGCGCAACCTTAATTTTCGTCTGCTTGCAGACGAAAACGCAAACGAATCCCGACACTTGGCGGTGATGTCCACAACGGATAGAAAATAACGGTTTTTTGTCTACAGAAAGTGGATAAAATTCACAGTGGTAAAAAAAACCACACCGTTTTCAGGGATATTTGTGCAAAACTCCAAAATGAAGGATTTTCCATTGAAATCCAATTTTGATTGTGCTATTATATCATGGTGACTAAAACACTTTTGGTGTTTTATTGGTACACAATTTGTAAAGTTTTGAAAGGAAGTTGAGAGATTATGAGCACTAAGACCCTTCTGATGCGCACACTTAGTCTGCTGCTGAGCGTGTGCATGGTATTCGGCATGATCTATCTGCCTGCAAGAGCAGAAGAGGCCACCGTCCCTGAGGGCATGGTCGCAAAGATCGGCGATACCTATTATGAGACTCTGCAAGCTGCCATCGATGCGGCTGTGGAAGGCGACACCATCGTCCTGCTGGACAATGTGACCGTCGAAGAGCCACAGGCTACAAACAACAATGCTGTGTACTACACCGGCGATAAGTCCTTTACCATCGACCTGAATGACAAGACTGTTACCGGCAACACCTCCAACGTTGTGTTCCGCTTCCAGAAGGCAGAAGGCGGCGCAGAGAATACCATTACCATCAAGAATGGTAAGATCATTTCTACCGAAAACTCTTGGAGCGCTATCTCCGTTGGCAGCAATGCCGACACCAAGACCAACATCATTTTGAATGGTCTGGAGATTGAGGCTAACAAGCGCAACGACTTTGCAGTTCGCGCTCGTACCGGTGCTGTCTTCACCGTGACCGATTGTATCATCACTGCCAACGCCTACGGCGGCGGTGTTGCTGCTGGTGGCGGCGAAGTTACCCTGAACAACGTTACCATCAATCAGTATGGCTTGGACGCGAGCGCTCCCTGGAACTCTGCTGCATTCGGTATTTCCGGCGGCGGTAAGATGACTATCAACTCCGGTAGCTACTACGCAACTCCCAAGACTGCTGAGGATGGCAATAATCAGGGTACTTCTCATGGTTCCTTCGTCGGTATTATTATGAATTCCGGCGGCACCCTGATTATTAACGACGGTACCTTCACTAACGATAACTTCGGCGATAATAGCCTGGCTACCGCAGCCCGCGGTGTAATCGAGGCAGACACCGGTGCGGTTGTTGAGATCAATGGCGGTACCTTCAATGGCCTGAAGAGCATTCTGGCTATGACCAACAATCTGGGCGATGCTTCCAAAAATCCCTCTGCAACCATCAAGGGCGGCATCTTCTCCACCGATCCTCGCATCTCCGGACTTCACGCCAGCAACCTGATCAAGATTGCTGACGGCTTCGAGGTCGCTGAGAACGCCGACGGCACTTGGACTGTTACCAGCCTTTATGCTGCCCAGATCGGCGACCAGAAGTTCGAGACTCTGGAAGAGGCCCTGAAGGCTGTTCAGGCCGGCCAGACCATCGAGCTGCTGCCCAATGTGACCATCGATCTGGGTGATGTCGGTATGCAGCTGCCTCTCATCATGACCAATGTCACTATCAAGGGCGCTGAAGGCCATACCTCCATGATCAAGAACGGCTATCTGATCCAGAACGGCTCTAACTTTAATCTCACCGGCCTCTCCTTCGAGGGCGTCGTATTTGAGGATGCTTACATTGTTTTGACTCCTTGGGACGGCAACTCCACCATTGCTGACCTCACTGTCAACAACTGTATTTTCCGTGATCTGGACAACGCGGACACCATGGCGCCTGTACATATCACTCAGGCTGGTGTGAAGAATCTGACTTTCACCAACAATGTGGTGAAGAACCTCACCGGTGGCAATAAGTCCGGTATGTATATCACTGTTACCGGCAACCTTATCGTTGAGAACAACACCTTTGACAACATCCTGTTCCGTCCTGTTCTGGCTAAGATCCTTGACTGCGACGGTGTGGCAGATGATGTCGTGATTTCCAACAACAAGATCTCCAAAACTACCCGTCTGCAGATTTACGGCACCGAAGAGGGCCCGGATGGCGGTCCTTGGACTCCTGCCGGCACCGATACATTGAAGATTGCAATCACAGAAAATATCTTCGAGAACATTTCCGGCCAGTATATCTGCACTTGGGGTATCAATGGCGAGACCGACATTTCCAAGAACTACTACGATACCAATCCTACCGGCAGAATCTACTGGAACAATGAGCAGCCTACGGACGCCGCAGGAATGATCGAACTTGGCGTATATCCCTACTACACCGAGCTGAACGAGGACGGCACCATCAACACCGATTCTCTGGTAGAAGCTCCTGAGATCAAGAACTACGTCGCCCAGATCGGCGATCAGAAGTTCGAGACCCTGCAGGCTGCTATCGATGCTGCCGTTACCGGGGACACCATCGTCCTGCTGGCTGATATAGAGCTGGAGTCCGCAATCGTCATCGCCAAGGGCAAGAAGCTCACCATTGATATCGGTGACTTCGACATCACCTTCACCTCTACCACTCAGGGCGAGACCATGATCACCAACAACGGCGATCTGACCATTGAGGGCAACGAA
>JAZQJO010000068.1:0-9186 GCA_045541695.1 Faecousia sp. | reverse complement strand
GATTCGAACTCCCGACCCCCACAATGCGAATGTGGTGCGCTCCCAGCTGCGCTACAAGCCCGTATGCTGCGACATTTGCCGCAGCTAAATTATATGTCAGTGTAGATTCCTTGTCAAGGGAATTTTAGCGCTTGATGGCATATTCCACCGGCGTATCCGCAGGCATTTCCAGAAGCTGCGGATGCTCCAAAAGCTCCTTGACCAGCGCCACAGTACCGGAATAATAATAGCCGTCAGCAATACGCTCATCCAACGTAATGCCAATGGGAATGACCTCGTGGGCATCCACTGTGCCGTCAGCACACACCTCTGCCTTCATGTACTTCTTACCCACAACGATAAAGCAGGAATTTGTGCCCCAGTTGACCAGATGGTGATAACCACCGGGCAAACCGATAGAGCCCAGATTGGTCAGGAAGATCGCCGCATGGTTGGGGTCGCTGCCTATGAGGAATTCCGGGGCCCATCCGTGCTTATCCAGCCACAGAACAGACTTGACGATGGCAGTAATGAGCCACTGAGGCAGCTTTGAAACAATATCCATTGCGCCGGTGGAGGTATCCTTTTCCTCGTAGCTTTTGGTGGAATGGATCACTTTCATGATTTTTTCATGATAGGATTCCAAAGTTTCATTGTTATCGTACTTAAAAAAGGCCAGAGCCTCTTCCGCATGGTCATCAAAACGCTTCTTAACGGTAAAAGCGACGGTAATATCTCTGCGCTGATAGACCTTATTGTTGCAAACAAAGCGGTTCATCTTCGGCCGCAGGACGAATGCCTTACCGGCAGCAGCGCTGATCAGATGGAAAAAGGTATACTTATCCTCCGTCCGGCCGGCGTTCAGCTTTTCCAGATATGCGTTGAGGGGTCGTGCGTCGATATCCACGTTGATATACGCTTCGTTGTCTGCACGGTTGGGCATCAGAGCGGGCATAATGCGGTTCATGGCGGGAATGTCTTTCAGCCAGATACCGTCCTTGCGGTCGCCCAGTTTGCGCTTGATCTTTGCCATAGTAATACCTCTCATTCTTTCCCAAACTTACGTAATTATATCAAACAATGGCTATAATTGCAACATAAAACGACATTTTTTGTAACGTATGTATACTGGCGCAAAAAACTAGGCGGAAGCCTGTTGCTCCCGCCTTGCATTATACGTTTTCTGTATTGCCGATAGACATGATGTCGTAGGGCGTTGTCTGGTAGACAAAGTAGTTCAGCCAGTTGGAAAACAGCAGATTTGCATGTCCTCTCCAACGGACGATGGGCTCCTGGGTATCGTCGTCATTGGGGTAATAATTCTCCGGTACGGCAATGGGCAGACCCTGATTCTTGTCACGGCGATACTCTGTCTGCAGCGTGTGGGGATCATATTCGGAATGGCCTGTCACAAAAATTTGCCGTCCGCCCTTGGTCATGGCGGCGTAGACACCGGCCTTTTCGGAAGATGCCAGTATCTTCAGATCGGGAACCGACTCAAAATCCGCACGCTCCACGGTGGTATGCCGGGAATGGGGCGCCCAGAAAGTATCGTCAAAACCCCGCAGCAAGATGGAGCGCTTATAGTCCACCGTATGCTTATATACGCCGAAAAGCTTACTGGGCAGCTGTTTTTTGTTGATGCCGTAGTGGTAGTAAAGGCCGGCCTGTGCGCCCCAGCAAATGTGGAACGTAGAATGGACGTGGGTCTTGCTCCACTCCATGATTCGGCACAGCTCGGGCCAGTAATCCACCTCTTCAAAGGGCATCATTTCCACCGGAGCACCGGTGATGACCATGCCGTCAAACTTCCGGTCCTTCAGCTCCTCGAAGCTCTTATAAAAAGAAAGCAGATGCTCCTGAGATGTGTTTCTGGAAACATGAGAAGTGGTATGCATCAGCTCCAGATTCACCTGCAAAGGCGTATTGCCCAAAAGGCGGGAAAGCTGGGTTTCCGTGGCGATCTTCGTAGGCATCAGATTCAGCAGTACGATCTCCAGCGGACGGATATCCTGAGTCATGGCACGGTCCTGCGGCATGACGAAAATATTCTCCTGCTGCAGCGTTTCCGCAGCGGGCAGATCGTTTGGAATTCGGATAGGCAAGCTTACTCCCCCTTTCGGCAGATTTCTGCTATATTCTAACCGATGTTGCCGGCTTTGTCAATGACCACCCCCTGATAATAATGCAGCAGAATCTGCTGACAGACGCTTCCGTTTTGCGCCATGGCATCTGCCCCATATTGGCTCATGCCCACCCGGTGTCCCTGCCCCAGGGTTTCCACCGTCACGCCGCTATTTCCCGGCGTCATTTGAAAGACGGTGGAGCTTAACCCCAACAGTTGTCGCAGCTCTGTGCCGCTGTACTGAATACCGCCGATCACCATGGTGTCCACGCCGCCGCCATCGGTATAGTTCACTTTTCCCAGCCACTCCCCGGGGCTGCCTGTCAAAGACCGCCCCAGCGCCCGAGAAAATGCAGCAGTGCTGAAATACTCGCTGTTCCAGAACTGCTTTGCCGTTTCCTCCCCGGGGCTGTCCACCGACTGCAAGTAGGGAATTTCCGTTCCCCAAACCGCAACGGCATCCTCGGTTCTGCCACCGGAGCAGCAAAAATAGGTGGCCTCGATCAATTCCCCTTGGTAGGTCAGTACCACACCTTTCGTTTGCTGTACTGCGGCGCATATTTTCTCCAGATCCTCCTGCTGCCCCCGTTCCGCAAGATAGGTTTCCCGGGTGATATAGGCTTGGCAGCATTGCGGATCTGTACAGACTGCTGCATAAGTATGCCTGTTTCCTTCGGTCAGCCTTTTTAAAGCGTATGTTCTGGCAACGACGGCCTGCGCTTTCAGCGCCTCCGAATGAAAGGCAGCAGGCATTTCCGCCAGCACCACGCAGGCCACATATTCTTCCAGTTCCATGGTCTTGACCATGTTTTCGCCCAACTGCACAGCAATATAGCGCTGCGCCGGGCTGTCCGATATTTCATCCCGGATAGCTTGCGTTGGCAGGCTCTGGGATATATCTGCACTTTCCCGGCCAAGCATTTCCTTTGCGCCAAGGAGCAAAAGCAGCCACGGTAAAATCATTCCAATCATCGCCGCCAAGGCAATCTCTTTCCAGAACTTGTCCATGCCCATCCCTCCCAACGCCATTGTAGCATTGAGCTATGACAGGAATCTGCCGCATCTTGGCATGCCGCTCCCAAATTTTGCCCGGTTCTTGACATTGCTGCTGCGCTCAAGTATAATTTATTGTAGAATACTGCGAAACGGAGTAGACCATGAACAGTAAATTCAGAAGAATCCTACCGATCCTTTTTACTATAATCGTAATATGCAGCCTGCTGTGGTATCTGTTTATCTATGATACGGACTTCACCCGGGATATGCTGGTGTATCAGGCCAGATTTTTCGAGTCTCAGGGCAACCATTCCCTTGCTGCATGGCTGTATAACCAGGCCTATACCCAGTCCGATGACAACGAAGCCGTTGCCATAGAATTGGCAGAGCAATACAAAACCGGCGGTAACTACAGCAAAGCGGAATCCACCCTTTCGAGCGCCATTGCCAACAACCCTACTGTGAATCTGTACATCGCGCTTTGCAAAACATATGTGGAACAGGATAAGCTTCTGGATGCTGTGACCATGCTGGATTCTATTGAGGATCCCGCCATGAAGGCCCAGCTGGACGCCATTCGTCCGGAAGCACCCACCGCAAGCCCTCCTCCCGGATTTTACAACCAGTATCTTTCCGTTACTGTCACCCCGGCCTCCGGCACGTTGTATCTGTCCACCTCCCGGGAGTATCCCACCGTCAAAAATCCTGCCGCCAACAATACCGTTGATCTTGTGGCAGGCGAAAATACCATCACCGCATTGAGCATTGGTGAAAACGGACTGGTCAGTCCCCTTTCCGTTCTGTTCTACACGGTGGGCAACGTGGTGGAAGAGCTGCAGCTCAAAGACAGCAGCATTAACACCGCTCTCCGGCAGATGCTGAGCATGGATGAAAACGCCAAGCTTCTGTCCACCGATTTGTGGAACATCACTTCCTTCACCGTGCCGGCAGAGGCCACATCTGTGGAGGACCTTGCCCATCTGGCTTATCTGCAGACCCTTGTGATCGAAAACTGCACAGCCGAAAGCTACGCCGCTCTCGGCAAGCTGACCCAACTGACCGAGCTGACCATTCGCAACTGCGTTCTCTCCGGTCAGGATCTAATGACCATCGCATCTGCGCCGAATCTGCAAAAGTTGACCATTACCGGCTGCAGCATTTCCGGCATTGACGCCCTCGCCAATGCCAAAAAGCTTGTCTACCTGGATCTGAGCGACAATGCCATTAAGCATCTGTCTTCCCTTTCTTTCCTGTCGCAGCTGAAAACGCTGAATTTGAGCCACAATGCGCTGACCAACCTCAACGATCTGAGCGCTTTGACCGGCTTGGATACCCTGGATGTGTCCTACAATTCCATCACATCCGCTGCTCCCCTGACCGCCTGCACCAGCCTAACCTATTTGAACATCAGCGGCAACCTGCTGACAAACCTCACCGGAATTGAATCCCTTACCAAGCTGTCCACCCTGTTTGCAGCATACAACCATTTGACAGACATTACTGCCGTGACTAGCTGCCAAGGACTCGGTCATCTGGACATCTCCAACAATGAGCTGACAAATATCAGCTGTCTGTTCTCCCTTGTGAAGCTGCAAAGTCTGGATTTCTCCAGAAACAGCGTCACCACATTGCCCATCTGGGACAATGAAAACGCATTGGTTATGATCAACGGCTCTTACAACAAGCTGAGAACCATCTCCAGCCTTGCCGGCTACCCGCAGCTTAACCGGGTCGTCATGGACTACAATAACATTTCCTCCGTCAACGCCCTGGTTACCTGCCCCAATTTGATCCGTGTGGATGTTTACGGCAACCCTGTTACCGACGTATCTGCGCTGAAAGAATATGACGTAGTCGTCAACTACACCCCCAGATAAAAAACGTAAAAAAGGCAGATCTCTTAGAGATCTGCCTCTTTTGATACCATTTCTTTCACCAGCTTCAGCGCTTCCCGGATGGCTTGCTGTCGTATGGATTCACGGTCTCCGGAGAAATGAAATTCTCTGGAAATGGCAGCCGTTTCATCTGCAAAGCCGATGAACACCGTTCCCACCGGATTTCCGAATTCGTCACCGGAAGGGCCGGCAAGGCCGGTGGCGGACACTGCAAAGTCTGCATTCAGCTTTTGTCTTGCGCCGGCGGCCATGGCCTCTGCCACAGGAGCGGACACTGCGCCAAAGGAATCCAACAGCGTCTGGGGAACACCCAGGGCGCTGTTTTTAATTTCACCCCAATAGCTAATGATCCCGCCCTTGAAGACATTGGACGCACCGGGAACGGCTGTCAGCACTGCCCCAATCCCGCCGCCGGTGCAGCTTTCCGCTGTCACCAGTGTTTTGGCCTGCAGGGCGCTCAGTACATCAGTTGCCAGCTTCATCATGATACTTCACCTGGATCTTTTCCACGCTGGCAAGAGCCTTTTCGATCAGTTCTTCCCGGTTGAGCTTGCGCTCCGCGTTGATGACCTGACCCAGCGTAGGCTTGGTCTTGGGATGCTTGGGCGTAAACACGGTGCAGCAATCCTCATAGGGCAAAATGGAGGTTTCCAGCGTACCGATCTTTCGGGCGATGGTGACGATTTCCTCCTTGTCCATGCCCACTAGCGGCATAAACACGGGAATATCCACAACTGCGCCGGTAACCGTCATGGCCTCCATGGTCTGGCTTGCCACCTGACCCAGATTTTCACCGGTGATCAGCGCACCGCAGCCGTCATGCTTCGCGATCCGCTGGGAAATTTCCATCATAAACCGGCGCATGATCAACGTAAAGAACTCTTCCGGGCAGTTATCCCGGATGGCTTCCTGGATTTCCGTAAAGGAGACCACATTCAGTGTCATTCTGCCGGAGTAGCGGGTCACCAGACGGGCAAGCTCAATGACCTTGTCTTTTGCCAGCTGGGAGGTATAAGGATAGGAGAAAAAGTGGACACACTCGATCTCCACACCACGCTTGGCGATCATATATGCCGCCACGGGAGAGTCGATACCGCCGCTGAGCAGGCACATGGCTCTGCCGCCTACGCCGGTGGGAAGGCCACCTGCGCCGGGCACAGCAGGTCCGTGGACGTAAGCCGCCAGATCGCGGACCTCAACATAGACCGTATAATCAGGATGATGGACATCCACCCGGCAATTCGGGTGCGCTTCCGCCAATCTGCCGCCGATTTCCTGGGAAATACCGATGGAGGTCAAAGGGAACGACTTATCGGAGCGCTTGCTCTCCACCTTAAAGGATTCGGCAGCATCCAGGTCTTCGCCCAGATACTCTTCAACGGCGTTGTAGATGGCATCCAGATCCTTCTCGCAAGGACGGCAGCGGCAAAGACTCACCACGCCGAAAATGCTGCGGCAGGCCTCCCATGCGCCATCCACATCCGCCATTTCATCCATAGGCTCAACATAGACCGTGGATTGCATAATATATACATCAAAATTGCCGTAGGCCTTCATGCGGCGGCGGACGTTCTGGCGAAGCTTGCTCTCAAACTGACGCTTGTTTGCGCCTTTAAGGACGATCTCGCCCAATTTCAAAAGAAAAATTTCTCTCATAATTTCACCTTTCTGTTATCGGTTTCCCAAATTCACGGCACGGTACTGGATCGCTTCAGCAATGTGCTGGGGCTGAATATTCTCGCTGCCGTCCAAGTCCGCCACGGTACGGGCGACCTTCAAAATTCGGTCATAGCTGCGGGCGGTCAATCCCATGGCGTCAAACGCCTGCTTCATCAGCTCAGCGCCGGCAACATCCAGCTCGCAGAATTTACGCATCTCCTCCGGGCCCATCCGGGCATTGCACATGGTTCCGTCGCCGGCAAAGCGCTTGTGCTGGACTTCCCGGGCGGCATCCACCCGTTCCTTAACGGCGGCAGAAGGCTCTGCTTCCGCTCTGGTGCGCAGGTCTTCAAACTTCACCGCAGGCACTTCCACCACAATATCGATCCGATCCAAAAGCGGACCGGAGATCCGGCCTCTGTAATTGTGCACCGATTGCTCAGAGCAGGTACACCGCCCGGACGGATCGCCGTACCAGCCGCATTTGCAGGGATTCATGGCGCACACCAGCATAAACTCCGCCGGATATGTCACCGCTGCTGTGGCTCTGGAGATGGTAAGCTGACCGTCTTCCAACGGCTGGCGCATCATATCCAGCGTATCCTTGCGAAATTCCGGCAGCTCGTCAAGGAATAGCACACCCTTATGTGCCATAGAGATCTCGCCGGGTCTGGGATTGGTACCGCCGCCGGCTAAACCGGCGTTGGAAATGGTATGGTGAGGGCTGCGGAAGGGCCGGCGTGTAATCAGCGGCTCTTTCGCCGTCAGAAGGCCCATAACAGAGTAAATTCTGCTGATCTCCAGAGATTCCTCCCAGGTCATATCCGGCAAAACAGACGGCAGCCGCTTGCTGAGCATGCTTTTGCCCGAGCCGGGAGGTCCAATCAGCAGCACATTATGGCTGCCGGCGGCTGCCACCTCCAGCGCACGCTTCACATTTTCCTGGCCGAAAACGTCCTTGAAATCCGGGGTGTTGATCTGCTGCTGAACAGGCATCCAGGCAGGCTCTTCCTGCAGGTTCGATTCTCCGTTGAGGGCACTCACCAGTTCTGTTACGCTGTGAATACCGTAGACCGCCGGGCCTCTGGCAAGGGTAGCTTCTGCTGCATTTTCAGCTGGCACAAACAGGGCCTTGATTCCCTCTTGTTTTGCGGCCAGTGCCATGGGAAGCACGCCGGAAACCGGCCGCAATGTGCCGTCCAGACTCACCTCGCCTATAAATGCACTGGTGCTGCGGGGCTTGCGGACACTGCCGGCCGCTGCCATAATGCTGAGCAAAATGGGCAGATCGTAATGGGTGCCCGCTTTTTTCAAATTAGCAGGGGCAAGGTTGACGGTGATGCGGCTGGTGGGAAAGCTTAAGCCGGAGTTCTTCGCCGCCGCCCGGACACGTTCCCGGGCTTCTTTCACTGCCGCATCGGGAAGTCCCACAATATCAAAACCGGGCAGGCCGTTGGAAATATAACACTCCGCCATAACCGCTGCGCCGTATATTCCCGTAATACCCAGCGTTCTGATGCTGCAGATCATAGATTTCGCCCCTTTTCTCATCATTACATCTTATCATACTTCATTCCGGGCGAAAATACAATCCCTTCCAATGGACATTTGCATATTTTCCCCGCAAATGATATTGGCGAAATTTGAATTTTATGCACTTTTTTCCTCGAAAGGCTATGCTTAACGGCTTTACAAATCAAAACGAAAGTGATATGATATGTAAGTAAGAATTTGAATACTTTAGGAGGTATTTCATTTTGGCAAGAAAATTTAAGACCATGGACGGCAATACCGCTGCCGCCCACGTCAGCTATGCCTTTACCGAGGTTGCTGGCATCTACCCCATTACCCCGTCCAGCCCCATGGCTGACAACGTGGACCAGTGGTCCGCTGCCGGTCGGAAGAACATCTTTGGTGACACTGTCAAGGTCGTCGAGATGCAGTCCGAGGCTGGTGCCGCAGGTACCGTTCACGGCTCTCTGGCCGCCGGTGCTCTGACCACCACTTATACTGCTTCCCAGGGCCTGCTGCTGAT
Organism: Faecousia sp.; assembly: GCA_045541695.1. Taxonomy (GTDB): domain Bacteria; phylum Bacillota; class Clostridia; order Oscillospirales; family Oscillospiraceae; genus Faecousia. Next base: position 497 of record JAZQJO010000068.1, on the reverse strand, counting down.
GATCCCCAATATGTACAAGATCGCCGGCGAGCTGCTCCCCTCCGTGTTCCACGTTTCCGCCCGTACCGTGGCTGCCCAGGCTCTGAACATCTTCGGTGACCATTCCGACGTTTACGCCTGCCGTCAGACCGGTTTTGCTATGCTGGCTGAGACCAATGTGCAGGAAGTTATGGACCTGGGCGCTGTCGCTCACCTGGCTTCCATTGAGGGCCGCGTTCCCTTCATCAACTTCTTCGACGGTTTCCGTACCTCCCACGAGATCCAGAAGGTCGCTATCTGGGACTACGAGGATCTGAAGGAAATGACCAACATGGAGGCTGTGGCTGAGTTCCGCAAGCACTCCCTGAACCCCGGGCGCCCCGCAATGCGCGGCTCTCACGAGAACGACGATATCTTCTTCCAGCACCGCGAAGCCTGCAACAAGTACTACAACGCTCTGCCCGCCATCGTTGAGAAGTACATGGGTAAGGTCAATGAGAAGCTGGGCAGCAACTACC
>JAZQJO010000067.1:0-3279 GCA_045541695.1 Faecousia sp. | reverse complement strand
CCTCTCTCAGGAACTGGAGTATATAGACAGGCACACAGGAGCAAAGTCTAAGCTTGTTATGAACGATCTTGTCTTCATCAACTGGAGAACGGGCGAGCCGGCCAAGAACAGTTCCTATGATACCCACCTGTATAAGCTGTGCGACGAAGCAGGCATCAAACGTTTTTGTATGCACGCCCTTCGCCACACTTATGCGACAAGAGCAATTGAAAGCGGAATGCAACCCAAGGTTTTGCAGAAGCTTTTAGGACACGCGAGTATTCAAACTACCATGGATCGATATGTGCACGTCACCAACGATTCTATGCTAAAGGCCGTATCCTTGTTTGAAGAAAGCTCCCCCACCGCTACCGTGTAAAAAGGTGTACAAAAGGTGTGTAAAAGGTGTATACGGAAAACCGGGGTGCCAAAAAACCTTGATAAATAAAGGATTTTTAAGGAGATAGAAGAAGAAATGAAACTAGGTATCGTAGGTCTGCCCAATGTTGGCAAGTCCACCCTCTTTAACGCTATCACCAACGCAGGCGTGCCTGCGGATAACTACGCTTTCTGCACCATCGACCCCAATGTGGGCGTGGTGTCCGTGCCCGACGAGCGGCTGACCTGGCTTTCAGATTTCCATCAGCCCAAGAAGACCACCCCTGCCATGATCGAATTTGTGGACATCGCCGGTCTTGTAAAGGGCGCATCCAAGGGTGAAGGTCTGGGCAACAAGTTCCTCTCCAATATCCGCACCACCGACGCCATCGTCCATGTGGTCCGCTGCTTTGAAGATTCCAATGTTACCCATGTGGAGGGCAGCACCGATCCCCTGCGTGATATTGATATCATCAACCTGGAGCTGGTGATGGCAGATATTGAAATGGTGGAGCGCCGGATCGACAAGGCGCAAAAGGCTATGAAGGGCGGCGACAAGAAGTTCCAGCGGGAAGTCGACTTGTTCTCCGGTCTTTTGGAGCATCTGAACGCCGGTAAGCTGGCAAGAACCTATACCGACGATGCAGAAGATCTGGCGCTGATCGCCACCTCCGATCTGCTAACCCTGAAAAAGACCATTTACGTTGCCAATCTGGCGGAAGCTGAGATCAACGAGCCGGAGAATAACCGCCATTTCATGGCTGTTAAGGCTCTCGCCGACGAAGAGGGCAGCCAGCTGATCCCCATCTGCGCCAAGCTGGAAGCTGACATTGCAGAGCTGGATGATCCCGAGGAAAAGGCCATGTTTATGGAAGAGCTGGGCGTCAACGAGTCTGGTCTGGACAAGCTGATCCGCAGCAGCTACGCTCTGCTGGGTCTGATCTCCTTCCTCACCGCCGGCAGCGACGAATGCCGTGCATGGACCATTAAAAAAGGCACAAAAGCACCGCAGGCTGCCGGTAAGATCCACACCGATTTCGAGCGTGGCTTCATCCGTGCGGAGGTCATTGCCTTTGAGGATATGAAGGAATGCGGCACCATGGCCGCCGCCAAGGCAAAAGGCCTTGTGCGCAGCGAAGGTAAGGAATACGTGATGAAAGATGGCGACATCGTCAACTTCCTGTTCAATGTGTAACTATGAAACGTAAAAGACATATTTTCCGCACACTGGTATGCACCCTGCTGTGCCTGGCCATTCTTGCCGTCAGTGCATTGGCTACGCTGAACGCCGTGGTAAAAAGCAGCACTGACCAGCGTATCCTCTCCCCAGAACAGGCAGCCGAGCTGACAGATATGGATTGCATTCTGGTTCTTGGGTGCTTGGTAAAGAGCAACGGCATACCCAGCGATATGCTGCGGGACCGGCTCACCCGGGGCGTGGAGCTGTACCAGGCCGGGGCTGCGCCAAAGCTTCTCATGAGCGGTGACCACGGACGTGTGGACTACGACGAAGTAGACGCCATGAAGCAGTTTGCCGTGGATTCCGGAATTGCTTCAGAAGATGTGTTTATGGATCACGCCGGTTTTTCCACCTATGAGAGCATCTACCGTGCAAAAGAAATCTTCCAGGCCAAGAAGATCATTATCGTGACCCAGGAATATCACCTTTACCGGGCGCTGTATATCGCAAATGCTTTTGGGCTGGAAGCCTACGGTGTGTCATCGGACTATCGCAGCTATTCCGGCCAGACCAGCCGGGATCTGCGGGAAGTGCTAGCAAGAGTGAAGGATGTTTTCAGCTGCATCTTCAAGCCGGAACCGACCTATTTGGGTGATGCGATCCCCATTTCCGGCAACGGAGAGCAGACCCATGATAACAGTTCCGATTTTTCTTAATAACAAAGCGGCGCAGTTTCCTGCGCCGCTTTCTTTTTTTGTAAAAAAAGAACTGCTGCGGTTTTCGCAGCAGTTCCTATGTATCGATTAGTCGCCGGTCTTCATGAAGTGGATAATTCTCTTCCAGGGGCGAATCGCAACGTTCAGCAAGGATGCAACAACGAGCAATGCAGCAACAATAAGATGGAAGATATAATTACTGTTCAGCTGGAACATCGGATCGGTCAGGTAGGTGATCATAGCATAACCGCCGGCAACCAGATAAACAATGTTCATCCACAGTCTGGTGGGCTTTTTAATGCCGAAGAAAATGGTGATGATGCAGCAAGCAGTAACGATAAAGGGCATCCAAATGATGTCGAGAGCCTGCTTATCATAATACTTTGTGAAATACTTAGACATAACGTTACCGGGTGTCACAGTCACTTTGGTGCTGTTAAACCAAGTAAAGCCCTGAATGGAAATTTCGGTTACCTCTTCACCAGCGGCAACAGCATCAGCATTGTTCCAGAAAGGCATCAGCTGTAGCGCAAACAGCGCAAACAGCAGCAAAACAGCGATATAATTCAAAATAGGGGTTGCGCGTCCGGCGGTTTTTAACATAATGATTGCTCCTTTATTAGATTCTCTTTTGCCATTTTCATAAAGCATTGTCTATATGTTATCACAAAGATAAAAAATAGTCAAGTCATCACATTGCCATTTAACACCTCTATGTGGAAAAAATAAACATTATTTTTCGTTACTTTTTCACAAAAAAGCCGCATATGGGCGCCCTTTATCCGCTAAACTCGTCTCACCTTCCCGGAAAGTTGTGGTTGCTTTTTTGCGCCGCATACTGTATAATGGCAACGTTCTTTCATGTCTTTGAATATCCGGGTGTAGCGCAGTTGGTAGCGCGCCTGCTTTGGGAGCAGGATGCCGCGAGTTCGAGTCTCGCCACTCGGACCAAATAAGCAGAATCGGCTTTATGCGGTTTCTGCTTATTTCTTTTTGATGGGTGCGAGACTCGAAGATTTCAATGCA
>JAZQJO010000066.1:0-12204 GCA_045541695.1 Faecousia sp. | reverse complement strand
GGATACTTCCATCATCATCCCCTGGCTGAAGGAGAATTACAATAACCCTGAGATCATCTGCGTGGCCGGCAATGTGGGTCAGGCCGACGAGCTGGAGGGTCTGGAAGAGAAGGCTCTGAAGACCGGCGCATCCAAGCTGATTGTTGCCGATCTGGTGGACGAGATGGTGGACGAGATCATCATCCCTTCTCTGAAGATGGACGCCAAGTACGAGACCTACCTGCTGGGTACGGCTTTTGCCCGTCCTGTCATCGGCAAGGCTCTGGCAGAGATCGCGCTGGCAGAGGGCGCTGACGCAATCTGCCACGGCGCTACCGGCAAGGGCAACGACCAGGTCCGTTTCGAATTGGCCATCAAGCGCTTTGCTCCCGATATGAAGATCATCGCTCCTTGGCGTGAGTGGGATATCAAGTCCCGTGAAGAAGAGATCGACTATGCTGAGGCTCACAACGTGCCTCTGAAGATCAGCCGTGAGACTAACTATTCCAAGGATAAGAACCTGTGGCACCTGAGCCATGAGGGCATGGATCTGGAAGATCCCGCCAACGAGCCTCAGTACGAGAAGCCCGGCTTCCTGGAAATGGGCGTTTCTCCCATGCAGGCTCCCGACGAGCCCACCTATGTGACCATCGACTTTGAAGCCGGCGCTCCCGTTGCCTTCAACGGTGAGAAGATGAAGGCTTCCAAGATCATTGAGAAGCTCAACGAGGTCGGCGGCGCCAACGGCATCGGCATTATCGACATTGTGGAAAACCGTCTGGTGGGCATGAAGGACCGCGGCGTTTACGAGACGCCCGGCGGCACCATTTTGTACTTTGCTCACGAGCAGCTGGAAATGCTGACTGTGGACAAGGATACCCTCCACGTCAAGCAGAAGCTGGCTGTGGACTATGCCGACCTGATCTACAACGGCAAGTGGTACTCTCCTTTGCAGGAGGCACTGACCGCATTTGCCAACGAAAGCAACAAGTTCGTTACCGGCAGCGTGAAGCTGAAGCTGTATAAGGGCAACATCATTCCTGCCGGCACTACCTCTCCTTACTCTCTGTATTCTGAGAATCTGGTCACCTTCGGTGAAAGTGACTACGATCAGAACCAGGCTGAGGGCTTCATTAACCTCTGGGGTCTGCCCACCAAGGTCCAGGCTCTCCGGGAGCAGGGCAGACTGTAATAGTTCGTATAGTAGGGGAGGGCCGATGCCCTCCCCATACCGACTTTTTAAAGGAGATTATCACCATGGCTAAGATGTGGGCCGGAAGAACAGACGGCGCAACGGAAAAGCTCGCAGATGATTTTAACTCGTCCATCCATTTTGACAGCCGGATGTACCGCCAGGACATTACCGGCAGCATGGCCCATGCCGGCATGCTGGCTGCCCGTGGCATCATATCTCAGGCGGATGCAGACGCTTTGACCGCAGGTCTGGAGCAGATTCTGCTGGACATCGAAAGCGGTGCGCTTGCTATTGATATGAGCTGCGAGGATATCCACATGTTCGTGGAGCAGGTGCTGACCGAGCGCTTGGGCGACGTAGGCAAGAAGCTGCATACCGCCAGAAGCCGCAACGATCAGGTGGCGCTGGATGTGCGTATGTATCTGCGTGACGAAACGGATGCTATCAGTGCGCTTACCCGTGACCTGATCGCCGCTTTGACGCATCAGGCAGAGCGCTACTGCGATGCCATCATGCCCGGCTATACCCATCTGCAGCGTGCCCAGCCCATCACTTTTGGTCATCACCTGATGGCTTATGTGATGATGCTTCTGCGGGATTTGGACCGGCTGGCAGACTGCCGCAAGAGGATGAATATGTCGCCCATTGGCTGCTGCGCTCTTGCGGGAACTACATATGATGTGGACCGCAATTTCGAGGCGGAAAAGCTGGGCTTTGACGGCATCTGCCGCAACTCTTTGGACGGCGTTTCCGACCGGGATTTCTGCGCAGAGCTCATGAGTGCGATTTCTATTCTCATGATGCACCTTTCCCGCTTCTCTGAGGAGATCATTCTCTGGTCCAGCTGGGAGTTCCAGTTTGTGGAGCTCAGTGACGCCTATACCACCGGCTCTTCCATCATGCCCCAGAAGAAGAATCCCGATATGGCCGAGCTGATCCGTGGCAAGACCGGCCGTGTTTACGGCGATCTTATGGCGCTTCTTACCACCCTCAAGGGTCTGCCCCTTGCCTACAACAAGGATATGCAGGAGGACAAGGAAAGCGTTTTCGATGCCTGCGATACGGTGAAAATGTGCCTGCAGGTCTGTGCCGGCATGGTCTCCACCATGAACGCAAAGACCGAGAATATGAAGCGGGCCGCCCAAAAGGGCTTTATCAATGCTACGGACCTTGCTGACTATCTGGTGAAGAAGGGTATGCCCTTCCGCACCGCCTATAAGATCTCCGGTCAGCTGGTGGCGCTGTGTCTGCAAAAGGATAAAGTGTTGGAAGAGCTGACGCTGGAAGAGCTTCGCAGCTTCAGCCAGCTGTTCGAGGAAGATATTTACGGCGAAATTGATCTTGTGACCTGCGTGGAAAAGCGGATCAGCCAGGGTGGTACATCCACATCGTCTGTCCGTGCGCAGATCCAATTCGTGAAAGAGAAACTTGGCTTATGATAAACGTATTTATTGACGGCAGCGCCGGCACTACCGGCCTGCGGATCGCTGACCGGCTGGCTGCTCGGAAGGATATTTCCCTCATTAAGCTGCCCGAGGAGCAGCGCAAAGAGCTTTCCGCCCGGAAAGAGGCTATTAACAGCGCCGATGTGGTGTTTTTGTGTCTGCCGGATGCGGCTGCCATTGAGGCAGTGTCTCTGGCGGAGAATCCGGCGGTGAAGATTATCGACACCTCCACCGCACACAGAACAGATGCAGCATGGGCTTATGGCTTCCCGGAGCTTTCCGGCCAGCGTGAAAGAATCATCAATTCCAACCGCATCGCAAACCCCGGCTGCCATGCCAGCGGCTTTGTGGCGCTGGTTGCCCCTCTGGTGGAGCAGGGGATCTTGGACAAAAATGCCCGGCTCTGCTGCTTTTCCCTCACCGGTTATTCCGGCGGCGGTAAGAAAATGATCGCTGAGTATGAATCGCCGGACAGAAGCCCCCTGCTGAAAGCTCCCCGGCAGTACGCGCTGACCCAGCAGCACAAGCATCTGAAGGAAATGATGAAGCTGTGCGGTTTGGAAAACGCACCTGTATTTTGCCCCATCGTGGCGGATTTCTACAGCGGCATGGAAACAACGGTTTCCCTGTTCGCCGGTGATATCAAAGGCAGCATGGAAGACATCCGGGCGCTTTATAGAAATTATTACAAGAGCGGTCTTGTCCGCTATACCGAAGAGGCAGACCCAGACGGCATGCTGTCTGCTGCCGCCTATTCCGGCAGAGATGATATGCAGGTCACCGTGTTCGGCAACGAAGACAGGATCATCCTCACCTCCCGGTTTGACAACCTGGGCAAGGGCGCATCCGGCGCAGCCATTCAGAATATGAACATTCTGCTGGGCGTGGATGAAACCACCGGACTGAATGTTTAAGCAAAGGAAGTAACAACTATGAAAATGATTTCCGGCGGCGTTTGCGCCGCAAAGGGTTTTAAGGCCAGCGGCGTGCATTGCGGCATCCGCAAGAACCGCACCAAAAAGGATCTGGCGCTGATCGTCAGCAAAGTGAGCGCTTCCGCTGCGGCTGTATATACCACCAATCTGGTCAAGGGTGCGCCCCTGCTGGTGAACCAGAAGCATCTGGCTGACGGCAAGGCACAGGCGGTGATCTGCAACAGCGGCAACGCCAACACCTGCAATGCCAACGGTATTGAGATCGCTGAGGCAATGGCTAAGCTGGTGTCTCAGTACGTACCTGTAAAGCCTCAGGACGTGGTGGTGGCATCCACCGGCGTCATCGGTCAGCCTTTGGACATCACGCCCATTGCTGACGGCATGGCAGAGCTGACTGCCGGTCTCAGCGAAAATGGCGGCGAAGCTGCCGCAGAAGCTATCATGACCACGGATACCAAGAAGAAAGAGGTCGCTGTGGAGTTTACACTGGGTGGCAAGGTCTGCCGTATGGGCGGTATCGCCAAGGGCAGCGGTATGATCCATCCCAATATGGCCACCATGCTGGTGTTCATTACCACCGATGCGGCTGTTTCTTCCGAAATGCTGCAAAAGGCGCTGTCTGCCGACATCAAAAACACCTTCAATATGCTCAGCATTGACGGCGACACCTCCACCAACGATATGGTGACGGTGCTTGCCAACGGTATGGCAGGAAACCCTGAGATCACCGCTGATGGCGAGGATTTTGCCCAGTTTATGAAGGCGCTCAATACCATTACCGTCAGCCTGTGCCGCATGATTGCCGGCGACGGCGAGGGCGCTACCAAGCTGCTTGAGTGTGTCGCCACCGGCGCAGACACCGAGGAAGCTGCCAAGATCGCTGCCAAGAGCGTTGTCTGCTCCAGCCTTTTGAAGGCTGCCATGTTCGGCGCCGATGCCAACTGGGGCCGCGTGCTGTGCGCTATCGGCTACAGCGGCGCTGAGGTGGATGTTAACAAGATCGGCGTGTTCTTCGTATCTGCCAAGGGCGAGATCGAGGTCTGCCGGGATGGCGCAGGCGTTCCTTTCTCCGAGGAGAAGGCAAAGGAGATCCTGTTGGAAAATGAGATCGAGATCCGTATCACTTTGGGTGATGGCCCTTACGGCGCATCTGCCTGGGGCTGCGATCTGACCTATGATTACGTGAAGATCAACGGCGATTACCGTACATAAAGGAGTTTATCATGGAAGGTATGTTTTCCAATGCCCAGCGGGCAGAGGTGCTGACAGCTGCGCTGCCTTACATCAAAAAATACAGCGGCAAGATCGTTGTCATCAAATACGGCGGCAATGCCATGGTCAATGAGCTGATGAAAGAGCAGGTCATGGAGGACGTGGTGCTGCTGTGGCTCATCGGCGTCAAAGTGGTTCTTGTCCACGGCGGCGGCCCGGAGGTCAGCGAGACTATGGCCCGGCTGGGTAAGAAGGCGGAGTTTGTAAACGGCCTGCGGGTAACCGACAAAGAAACTGTGGACATTGTCCAGATGGTTCTGGCAGGCAAGGTCAACAAGTCCCTTGTAAATCTGCTGCAAATGAAGGGCGGTCACGCGGTAGGCGTTTCCGGCATTGACGGCGGCATCATCGAAGCCAAGGTCAAGGACGAAGCCCTGGGCTATGTGGGCGAGATCACCAAGATCCGCACCCAGCCCATTACCGATCTGCTGGAGAAAAACTACATTCCTGTTGTTTCCACCGTCGCCAGCGATCGGCAGGGCAACGTATACAATATTAACGGCGACACCGCCGCGGCCCACATTGCCGGTGCGCTGGGCGCAGAGCGTCTGATCATGATGACGGACATTGCCGGCATCCTCCGGGACAAGGACGATCCCAGCACACTGATCCCCCATATCACGGTGGCGGAAGCCAAGGAGCTGTACGCCAGCGGCGTGATCTCAGGCGGCATGATCCCTAAGGTGGATTGCTGTATCGAGGCGCTGAACGAGGGCGTCAACAACGTAGTTATTATGGATGGCCGGGTTTCCCACTCCATCCTCATGGAGCTGCTGACCGATGAGGGCGCAGGTACCATGGTCATGAAAGGCTGATATGATGGACATTATTTCAATTGACAAAGAGTATATTGCCGGCACGTATGCCCGTTTTCCCCTGGAGCTGGTCTCCGGCAAAGGAAGCATCATTATGGGCGCAGACGGCAAGCGCTATATCGATATGGGAAGCGGCATTGCCGTATCCAGCTTCGGTATTGCGGACGAGACCTGGCAGCATGCAGTAAAAGAGCAGCTGGGCAAGCTGCAGCACACTTCTAATCTGTACTATACCAGTCCTTGCGCTCTGCTTGCAAAGGCGCTGTGCGAAAAGACCGGTATGAAGAAGGTCTTTTTCGGCAATTCCGGCGCTGAGGCCAATGAGTGCGCCATTAAGGTGGCAAGAAAGTACTCTGCCGAGAAAAAGGGCGCAGGCTGCTATACCATCATTACCCTGAAAAACAGCTTCCACGGCAGAACGCTGACTACCTTGGCAGCGACCGGTCAGGAGCATTATCATGAGCTGTTCCAGCCGCTGACCCCCGGCTTTGCCCATGCGGAGGCCAACAATATCGATGAGCTTCGTAGCATGGTGGCAAGCATTCCCACTGCCGGCATCATGATGGAATGTGTGCAGGGAGAGGGCGGCGTGCTGCCTCTGAGCAAGGAATTTGTCACCGCTGCTGCAGCGCTTGCCAAAGAGCAGGATATTCCGCTGATCATCGATGAGGTGCAGACCGGCAATGGCCGCAGCGGCATGTTGTACGCTTACATGACCTATGGCATTACACCGGATATCGTGTCTACTGCCAAGGGCCTGGGCGGCGGTCTTCCCATTGGCGCCACGCTGCTGGGCGAAAAGGTGCAAAATGTTCTGGGCGCAGGTGACCACGGCTCTACCTTCGGCGGAAACCCCGTGTGCTGCGCCGGCGCATTGAGCATTCTCAGCCGGCTGGACGATGCATTTTTGGCTGATGTACAGGCAAAGAGTGACTATATTTTCCGTGCGCTGGAAGGTGCACCCGGTGTGGAGAGCGTTGCGGGCTTGGGCTTGATGATCGGCATCAAGACCAAGAAAGAAGCCAAGGCTGTTGTGGCGGCCTGCATGGAAAAAGGCGTTTTGTGCCTGACCGCAAAGGATCGGGTGCGGCTGCTGCCTGCGCTGAATATTCCAATGGAGCTGCTGAAAGAGGCAGTGGAAACCATCAAGGCGGCATGCGCCGAGGAGGACATTTAACATGTTGGATTTAAAGAATAAAAGCTTTTTGAAGCTGCTGGATCTCACGCCGGAGCAGATTCTGGGACTGATCGATCTGGCGGCGGAGCTGAAGGCAAAGAAGAAGGCCGGCATTCCCCACCGTCTTTGCGAGGGAAAGAATATCGTGCTGCTGTTTGAAAAGGACTCCACCCGTACCCGCTGCTCTTTTGAGGTGGCCGGTGCGGATCTGGGCATGTCTGTGACCTATTTGGGGCCCTCCGGCTCTCAGATGGGCAAGAAGGAATCCATCGCTGATACCGCACGGGTGCTGGGCCGGATGTATGACGGCATTGAATACCGTGGCCACGGACAGACCATCGTGGAAGAACTGGCGCAGTATGCCGGCATTCCCGTATGGAACGGCCTGACCAATGAGTTCCATCCCACACAGATCCTTGCGGATATGCTCACCATTCGGGAGCATTTCGGTGAGCTGAAGGGCAAAAAACTGGTATTTATGGGCGATGCCGGCTTTAATATGGGCAACTCTCTGATGGTGGGATGCGCAAAGCTGGGCATGCATTTTGTGGCTTGCGCTCCCGAGGATTATTTCCCCAATAAGGAGCTGCGTCAGACCTGTCAGGCCATCGCCGAGGAAACCGGCGCAAAGCTGGAGTTTATCACCGATCCTGCCACTGCTGTCAAGGGCGCTGATGTGATCTATACGGATGTTTGGGTCTCCATGGGCGAGCCTACGGAAGTCTGGGGTTACCGCATCCGCGAACTGACCCCTTACCGGGTGACTATGGAGCTGATGAATATCGCCGGCCCGCAGTGCAAATTCATGCACTGCCTGCCTGCCTTCCATGACCTGAAGACCAGGGTGGGCAAGGAAATGGGTGAAAAGTTCGGCATCGACTGCATGGAAGTTACTGACGAGGTGTTCGAGAGCGAGCGCAGCATCGTCTTCGACGAAGCGGAAAACCGTATGCATACCATCAAGGCTGTTATGGCAGCCACATTGGTATAAAACTAAGAGCCCGAAGCTTTTTCGGGCTCTTTTCTTTTGGGAAACGGGTTGCAAAGCGCAGCAATACTTGGTATAATTTTTGTATCAAGAAGAAAGGGCAGGGAAGTGCCATGGCAGAGAGCGAATTGCTATTCAAATTCGATAGATATGAGTTTGAACTCAGAATTTTGGAACGACCGGTGATCTATTTGAAAAATAAGGCATCCGGTCAGATCGTTCCACTCATGATGGAAGGCACTTTCCATCGGGACGGTATGGTGCTGGGCTCTGCCGGCTATACCGATCCGGAAGGCAGTTTTTCTGCGGAGTTTGAGGAGACTGAGGACTGCTATTACGGCCACCAGACGGAGAATTATCGATTTATCACCCAGCGCCGCGCATACCCTAAGAGCGAGTGGGAGTGTGTGCTGAAGCCTGGCGATCAGATCATGCTGATCCATATTCCGGAGGGCGCAGACATTACCGCAGAATATGTGATGCAGGCGATCCACGATGTGCGCCCCTACATTCGCAAGCATTATCCCGGCTGGGATCCTGTGGCGCTTCACAGCGGTTCCTGGCTGCTGAATCCGATTCTGGCGGATATTGTGGGCAAAGAGTCCAAGATCATGCGCTTCTGCGAGCTGTTTAACAGCTATCCTATCCTGAGCCCCGGCACAGCAGTGTTCTCCTTCGTGTTTAAGATGAAGCTGAAGAATAATCAAGAGCTGCCCAGCCGCGAGGTCATGGAGTCTCTGCCGGAAAACACCCGGCTGGAGAGAGGGTTGAAAAAGCTGTATCTGGATGGCAAAACCGTTCTTACCTTCAACGGTGCGATTTTCTGGGATAAAGATGAAAAATAAATGTAAGTTCTGCCCCTTTTGTGCTAGGCAAAAGGGAAAATCTGTGATACAATAGCCTATATGACTATGCCGATTACTCGTAGGAGGGATATTATGCTGGCAATTATCAATGCAACTTTGGTCATGCGTGACCATCTGATCCCCGAGGCTGTGCTGTTTGTGGAAGACGGCGTGATCGCAGGCTTCGGCGAAATGCGCTTTACCCCTGTGCCTGATGGCTGTGAGATTCTGGATGCGCAGGGTCAGTTCGTAGGCCCCGGCCTGGTGGATATTCATATCCATGCCGCCGGTGGCAAGTGGTTCCAGGATGATCCCATTGCCGCTGCCAAGTACAGCTTGGCTCACGGCTCTACCACTGTTCTGCCCACCTTGTACTTCAGCGCAACCCGTGAGACGCTGCTGGAGCAGATGGATCGGGTGCAGAAGGCCATGAAGCTGCCCGAGGGCGCAAACATGGCAGGCTTTTACATGGAAGCTCCCTACATGAACCCTAAGTTCGGCGCTGACCGGGAAAACAATCCCTGGAAGGCAGTGGTCAACAAGGATGACTATCAGCCGCTGATCGACAAGGTCGGTACGGATGTTAAGGTCTGGGTCATTGCTCCCGAGCGGGAGAACATCAAGCAGTTTGTGCTGGATGCCAAGAAGGCTAATCCCGATGTTAGATTCTCTGTGGGTCACAGCGAGGCATCTCCCGCCCAGATCGAGGCGCTGATCCCTTACGGTCTGTGCATCGGCACCCACCATACCAACGCCACCGGCGACCTGCCCAAGTATCCCGAGTGCCGTGGTGTCTGCGTGGACGAAACGGTCAACTATAACCATGCCATCTTCGCGGAAATGATCTGCGACAGCCGTGGTATCCATGTGGACCCCTATATCCAGCGCCTGATCCGGAAGATCAAGGGCGAGGACCGGCTGATGCTGATCTCCGACGCCTGCGAGTTCGACGGTCCCCAGCCCGAAGGCTATGAGGGTGTCAACGATCTGTGCTTCGACTGGGCAGGCGAGATCGCCGGCTCCAAGCTGACACTGAATGTTGCCTGCCGCAACATGATGAAGCATACCGGCGCTTCCATCGTAGATGTGTTCCGCTACGCCTCCTATAACCCCACCCGTGCCATCGGTCTGCTGGACCGTGGCGAGATCCGTGAGGGTCTGCGTGCTGACCTGATCATCGTAGACTACAATATGAATGTTAAGACCGTCATTTTGAACGGCGAGGTCTGCTGAGACCAAGAATTTGTGCTGAATCGGTGGTTTCACCGGATGCAAATAATAAGAATTCCAAAGGAGAAGTAAAACATGAAAGACTTTATTGTCGATCCCGCAACCAAGTTTGACTTCCAGCCTGCTGATTTTGTCCCCTTTAAGGACAAGGAAGTTTGCGAGCGTGTTCGCAAGATGAGCGGCAAGGAACTGGAACAGCGTGAGCCCTGGTGGCATCCCGAGTTCGAAGTTAAGGTCATGATGAATCCCCATCCTGTCCTGATCGCTACCCTGTTCTCCCGCCTGAAGGAAGCTTCCGAGGCTGGCAAGAAGTTCAGCATGATCCTGGGCAACCCCGAGCCCGATACTTACATCCCCCTGGCACAGCTGATCAACTACTTCCAGATCGACTGCTCCAAGGTCCATCTGTTCGCAGAGGACGAGTGGGCAGACCAGGACGGCAACATCGCCCCCATTACTTATGAGGCTGGCTTTGCTCACTCCATGATCAAGTATCTGTACTACCAGATCGACGAGAAGCTGCGTATGCCCATGGAAAATGTCCATTTCCCCACCAACGAGAATATTAAGGACTACTCCAAGATCATCAACGACGTCTCCGAAGGCGGCGCTGACATCGCTTCCACCTCTCCCGGTTGGGCAGGCCACATGGCTTTCGTTGACCCCATCCCCGAGTTCATCGGCAGCGGCGACATCGAAGAGTGGCTGAATCAGCCCGCTCAGATCGTGAAACTGCATCCCATGACCATCATGCAGAACTCCCTGAACGGCACCTTCGGTCAGTCCGGCGACATCGCCAACGTTCCTCCTTGCGCAGCTACCATCGGCCCCATCGATGTGATGCGTGCTAAGGAGCGTATCGAGGTCCACGCACTGGCTACCTGCGGTACTTTCTCCTCCTGGCAGAGAATGACCTCTCGTCTGTGCACTCACGGCCCCATCACTCCCTACCTGCCTTCCTCCATGCTGCAGACCAAGAAGACTCAGGTCTACATCAGCGAGGAGCTGGCTGCTCCCTTCGAGTGCTGGGAGAAGGTCGGCTACTAATTCCGCGGCATAACTGCGCGGCAAAAGAAGCTGTAAAATGCGGCAGCCGTGGTAACACGGCTGCCGTTTTCCTTTGGAGGTTGCTATGAAACAATATATGATCCAAAAATGCGGCGACTGTCCGGATTGGGAAAAGATCCCTTCTCTTTCCATGGAAGTATATTACAAAACTCCCGTGCCTGAGGTAAAGGCTTGGGCGCAGGTGGCATGGAATGAAGAGTATTTCTTCGTCCGTCTGCGTGCCGTCGAGCCGGAGATTCGTGCTGAGGAGACCGGCCCTGTGGGCACACCCTGTGAGGATAGTTGTTTGGAATTCTTCTTTGCCCCCGTGGAAGGTGATCTGCGGTATTTTAATATCGAATACAATCCCAATGCCTGCCTGTATTTGGGCATGGGTGTAAATGTACAGACTTTGGTGCGGCTGCTGCCGGAGGATATTGACGAACTGTTTTATCCCGAGGTCAAGCGTTATGAGGGCGGCTGGGAGGTTTCCTACCGTGTGCCGTTTTCCTTTATCCGCCGTTTCTTCCCGAGCTTTGAGGCGAAGACCGGTAACATCATTCGCGCCAACTGCTACAAGTGCGCAGAAAAAACCAGCAAGGAACACTATATGTCCTGGAGCAGGGTAGAGGGAGAGCCTTTGTCTTTCCATCGCCCCCAGTACTTTGGGTATATGGAGCTTGGCTAAACAAAATAAAAACCCGGGTGGATTTCTCCACCCGGAATTTTTTGTGTTTCTTAGAACAGACCGGAGACCTTGCCGGTTTCGACGTCTACGTCGACACGACGGTAAGCGGGGTCTGCAGCAGTACCGGGCATCATGGAGATGGTACCGGCCATGGGGCAGAGGAACTTAGCGCCGCCGTACTCGAGGATGTCACGGATGGTCAGCTTCCAGCCGGTGGGAACGCCCTTCTTGGTGGGGGCGTCACTGAGGGACAGGTGAGTCTTAACCATCATGGTGCAGTAGTCAGCGTACTTGGGATCGGACTCGAAGCGCTCAGCCTTCTGCACTGCCAGGGGCTGCCAGATAACGCCGTCAGCACCGTAAACTTCCTTAGCGATCAGCTCAACGCGCTGGCGCAGAGGCATCTCCAGATCGTACAGGAACTTAACTTCGTTCTTGGTCTCGCAAGCTTCGACAACAACCTGAGCCAGCTCAGCAGCGCCTTCGCCGCCGTAACGCCAGTGGTTGGACTCAGCGCAGCGAACGCCCTTCTCAGCACACAGCTTCTTCAGCAGAGCGATTTCTGCGTCGGTATCGGTGTAGAAGCGG
>JAZQJO010000065.1:0-14961 GCA_045541695.1 Faecousia sp. | reverse complement strand
CCCGTGCAAAGAACGTTACCAACAAGTGCATCAACATCATCCGTGATGTTCTGGTCCGCGAAGGCGCTCCTGCCGACATCATTCAGGGTCTGGAAGCTCCCTCTGTTCCCGCTTCCCAGTACCTGATGTCCAAGTGTGACATGGTCATCGCTACCGGCGGTCGTCCCATGGTCAAGTCCGCCTACTCCTCCGGTGTTCCCGCTTACGGCTCCGGCGCAGGCAACGCAACCGTCATCATCGACAACACCTGCAACACCCCCGAGCGTCTGGCCGAGGCTGCTGCAAACACCCGTATTTCCAAGACTTCCGACTTTGGTTCCGGCTGCTCCTGCGACGGCAACCTGGTCATCAGCGATGAGATCTACGACAAGTTCGTGGAAGCTCTGGTGGCTGAGGGCGCTTACCTGGCAAACGAGGAAGAGGCCGAAAAGCTGAAGGCTGCTATGTGGGACGAGGAAGGTCACCGCACCGGCGACACCGTCGCTATCTCTCCTCAGGTTCTGGCTGAGAAGGCCGGCTTCACCATCCCCGCTGACCGCAAGTTCATTGCTGTCACCGGTGGCGGCATCAACCAGATCGGCAAGCAGTTCCTGTTCTCCAGCGAAAAGCTGACCACTCTTCTGGCTCTGTTTAAGTACGAGGGCGAGTTCGAGAATGCGCTGGATATGATGCGTGCTATCTTCGAGGTTGGCGGCAAGGGTCACTCCTGCGGCATCTACTCCTTCGACGATGACCACATTCACCGTCTGGGTATGGCTGCTCCCGTTTCCAGAATCATGGTCCGTCAGCCCAACAACAAGGGCAACTCCGGTTCTGCTACCAACGGCATGCCTCCCACGTCTTCCATGGGCTGCGGCACTTGGGGCGGCAACATCGTTTCCGAGAACATCACTCTGAAGCACTACATGAACACCACTTGGGTGGCTCGTCCCATTGCTGAGGACATGCCTTCCAATCAGGAACTGTTCGGTGAGTTCTTCGTTGAGGGTATGGACGAGGAATAATTTCCAAATAAAAAGTCCCGGGTCTTTCGACCCGGGACTTTTTTGCGTTTTGTTATGCCAGATAGATGGCTTTGCAGGCCAGCATAGTCTCGTAGCAGTCCAGCTTGCTCACCAGTTCCATGGGCGCATGCATGCAAAGAACAGGCACACCGGCATCCACGGTGACGATGTTGCGATTGGCCATGTAGGCAGCCACAGTGCCGCCACCGCCCTGATCTACCTTGCCAAGAGTGGCGATCTGCCAGATGACGCCGGCCTTTTCAAAGGTGGAGCGAATGTGACCCATGGCCTCGGCAGAGGCATCGGATGCACCGCCCTTACCGCGGGAACCGGTGTACTTGCAGATGGACACGCCATAGTTGAGCATGGAGTTGTTCCGGCGGTCGCAGGTCTCTGCGAAATTGGGATCAAAGGCATTGGAAACGTCTGCGGACAGGCAGAAGGAATTGGCAAAGCACTGACGCAGCTTCACATCCTGAGCATCACACAGCATTTCCATAAAATACTCAAAGGCCTCACTCTGCATGCCGGAAATGCCCACAGAGCCGATCTCTTCCTTATCCGCCAGGATGCACACAGCGGTCTTGGTGGGAGTGCCGATGGTAAAGAGGGCTTCCAGCTCGGCATAAGCGCACACACGGTCATCGTGGCCGTATGCGCCCAAGAGGCTCCGGTCCAGGCCCACCTCGCGGCACTTGCCGGCAGGCACGATGGTCAGCTCAGCAGACAGGAAATCCTGCTCGATCAGACCGTATTTCTCGTTCAGCAGCTTGCAGATATGCAGCTTCACCAGATCTGCGCCCTCGCCCTCCAGAGGCTCGGTGCCAAGGATCACATTGAGCTGCTCACCCACGATACCCTCTGCCAGAGGCTTTTTCATCTGGTCAGCAGACAGGTGGATCAGCAGGTCGGAGATGCACAAAATCGGATCGCTGTCGTCCTCACCGATGGTCACGGTGATCACGCTGCCGTCCTTGCGGTAGACAACACCGTGGAGTGCCAGAGGAATGGTTGCCCACTGGTACTTCTTAATGCCGCCATAGTAATGGGTCTTAAAATAGGCGATCTCGGAATCCTCATACAGAGGATTGGGCTTCAGATCCATGCGGGGAGAATCCACATGAGCAGCGCAGATATTTGCGCCGGCGGACAGAGGCTCTGTGCCGATGACGGCAAGCAGAATGCTCTTGCCGCGGTTATTCATATAGACCTTGTCGCCGGGACGGATCTCCATATCAGGGGTCAAGGCCACAAAACCGTTCTTTTCGGCCTCAGCAACCGCCCAGACGGTAGCCTCCCGCTCAGTCTTGCATTCGTCCATAAATGCAGCGTAACGCTTGCAGTAGCTTTCCATTTCTTCTCTTTGCTCTGCGGTGATACGGTTGTAGCCGTTCTTCGCATTCATGAGCAGGGATTCACGCAGTTCATCATTGGTCATAGGGGATTCCTCCTCTTATTTTGTCATTTTCATTATACCAAGTCCCTGTAAAAAGGCAAGGCATTTCTTTTGGAATTCTTCCTGTGTGCCACCGTTATCCAACACATGGTCGCAGCGTTCCGCAAACCATTGCGGACTATGCTGAGCGTCGATGCGGCTGGCGGCGTAATCTTCCGTAATGTTCTCTCGCTCCATCAGGCGGCGGACCCGGCTCTCACGGGGCGCAGACACCGCCACGGTCACATGGCACAGAGGTGCAAGCCCGCCTTCGTGCAAGCCGATGGCATCAATGGCAACCAGCTCCGGCGCATGCTCCAGCCGGCGAAGGATCTCTTTTTTCACAGCGCCGTGGGTAATGGTATTGAGGTCACTGAGCGCCTTTGCATCTGCAAACACGATGCTGCCCAGCTTTTTGCGGTCCAGCTCCCCTGCCTTTACCGTGCCGGGGAATCTGTTTTCGATCTCTGCCAAAAGAGTCGCATCTGTTTTCAGCAGTTCATGGTAAATCTCATCGCAATCCAGCGTGAGGCCGCCCTGCTTCTCGATCAGCTTGAGCAGCGTAGTCTTTCCGCTGCCTGTACCGCCGGTGATTCCAAGGATCATACCGCCACCTCCGCATCCACGATCTGAAATGCGGCCGCTTTTTTCAGCCGGTTTTGCACCGCATAGGCGATGCCGCCACCGGTTGGACAGCGGGCATAGATCTTGCCGATGCCGGGCTTGTCCAGCTCCCGCAAAGCAGCAAACAGGCCGGCAGACAGCGTATTGACATCCGCTTCTGCGCCGTATGCCAGGGGCGCGCAATCCTCATAAAAAGGAAGCTCCTCCTCAAAGCACAGTACACGGTCATTTTCCGCATAATGCCGGCGGATATACGCCGCAGCTTTCTCCCGGGAGCCGGCAACAATGATAACTTCGCCCTGAGGGGCGTAATGCTTATACTTCATGCCCGGCGCTTTTACGGTAGCATCGGCACTGATCTGGGCGGTAACAGCCTTGTCCACCACCAGATCCCCCAAAACTGCCAAAAGCTGCTCCGGAGAAATGCCGCCCGGTCGCAGCAAGCGGGGACGTTCCTCGGTTAGATCCACAATGGTGGATTCCACACCCACACGGCAAGGTCCGCCGTCGACGATGGCAGCGATGCGACCGTCATGATCGTGCAGTACATGCTCCGCTGTTGTGGTGGAAGGCTTGCCGGAAATGTTGGCCGAAGGCGCTGCAATAGGCACGCCGGACAGGCGAATGATCTCCCGTGTCACCGCATTGTCCGGGCAGCGGACCGCTACGGTGGAAAGTCCTGCGGTGGTGCGCTTGGGAACGATATCCCGGGCAGGCAGCACCATGGTCAGCGGGCCGGGCCAGAATTCTTCGGCCAGCCGATATGCTGCCTGGGGAATGCTGTGGCAGAATTTTTCCATATCAGTACTTTCCGCCACATGGAGGATCAGGGGATTATCCTGGGGTCTGCCCTTGGCTTCAAAAATTTTCGCCACAGCCGTTTCGTTCAGACCGTTTGCGCCCAGACCGTACACCGTTTCCGTAGGGATCGCAACCAGTTCGCCGCTACGGATCAGCTCAGCCGCAATGGAAGCAGTTTTTTCCTCTTCTGCCGATAAATATAAGGTTTTCACAAGGCGCACCTCCTTTTGAAAAGAGGCAGCTGCGGTGGCAGCTGCCCTTTGCGTATTTTGATTACAGAGTGGGCTGGTTGGCAGCTTCGATGATCTGCACAAACTTTTCAGGCACCAAAGATGCACCGCCGATCAGGCCGCCATCGATGTCGGGCTGTGCCAGCAGCTCGAAGGCATTCTTCTCGTTCATGGAGCCACCGTAGAGAATAGAGATGGCACGGGCATTCTTGGAGTTGTACAGCTTGCGCACCACGGTACGGATATTTTCGCAGACCTCCTGTGCCTGCTGGGGAGTTGCGGTACGGCCGGTGCCGATGGCCCAGATGGGCTCATAAGCAATGACCACCTTGCGGATCTTATCCTCGGGCACGCCCCGCAGACCCAGCTTGATCTGCATAGCGATCCACTCGTTGGTCACATCGGCATCCCGCTGCTCCAGGCTCTCGCCGCAGCACATGATGGGGGTCAGGCCGGCATCCAGAGCAGCCAGAACCTTTGCATTGACATCTGCATCGGTTTCGCCCATGGCACGGCGCTCGGAATGGCCAATAATAACATATTTGCAGCCGGCATCCACCAGCATGTTGGTAGCGATCTCACCGGTGTAAGCGCCGGAAGCGTTGGCGTTGCAGTTTTCTGCGCCGATACCGATGCGGGTCTCACGCATGGCACGGACAGCAGCAGGAATGCAGACAGCGGGAACGCACAGGGCCACATCGCACCAGGGGCCCTTGGGCATGATCGCCTTCAGTTGGGTCATAAACTCCTTGGTTTCGGTGGGAGTTTTGTTCATTTTCCAGTTGCCGGCAATGACGGTCTTGCGGTATTTACGATTCATGGCAGTATTCTCCTATATATGCATCGCAATGGCGATGTGAATTTACAAAGTTATGAATAAGTATGCCGGGCACGGCCCAGCCGGAATACAAACAAATGGTTATGCAGCGGCGGGGGCATGCCCCCGCCCTACAATGACAGGTGAAAGTATTATTTATCTTCCAGGCAGGCAATGCCGGGGAGTTCCAGGCCTTCCAGGAATTCCAGGGAAGCGCCCCCGCCGGTAGAAATGTGGGTAATGGCATTTGCGAAGCCCAGCTGCTCACAGGCTGCAGCGCTGTCGCCACCGCCGACGATGGTCACGGCGTCAGAATCAGCCAGAGCCTGTGCAACGGCGATGGTGCCCTTTGCCAGAGTGGGATTTTCAAACACGCCCATAGGTCCGTTCCAGACCACGGTCTTGGCAGCCTTTGCGGCAGCGGCAAACTCAGCGCAGGCCTTGGGGCCGATATCCAGACCCATCTGATCAGCGGGGATTGCGGTGCAATCCACATAGGACACAGGGATCTCTGCATCAATGGGGCTGGGGAAGGACTCTGCGACAGCGGTATCCACAGGCAGCAGCAGCTTAACGCCCTTTGCCTGGGCCTTTTCCATCATTTCCTTGCAGTAGTCCAGCTTCTCGTTGTCCACCAGGGACTTGCCAACGGTATAACCTTGGGCAGCCAGGAAGGTATAAGCCATGCCGCCGCCAATGATCAGGGTATCCACCTTCTCCAGAAGGTTATTGATAACGTTGAGCTTATCGGAGACCTTAGCGCCGCCCAGAATGGCAACGAAGGGACGCTCGGGATCTGCCAGGGCCTTGCCCATGACGGAAACTTCCTTCTGCACCAGATAACCGGAAACAGCAGGCAGGTAGTCAGCAACACCTGCGGTGGAGGAATGGGCACGGTGAGCAGTACCGAATGCATCGTTAACGAAAATATCAGCCAGATCAGCCAGAGCCTTGCTCAGCTCGGGATCGTTCTTGGTTTCGCCCTTAATGTAACGGGTATTCTCCAGCAGCATCACATCGCCGTCTTTCAGAGCGGCAGCCTTTGCCTTGGAGTCTTCGCCGGCAACGTCGGAAGCCATAATAACTTCCTTGCCCAGCAGCTCGGAGATGCGCTCAGCAACAACCTTCAGGCTCAGCTCGGGCTTCCATTCGCCCTTGGGCTTGCCCATGTGAGAGCAGAGGATGACCTTTGCGCCATGATTGACCAGATATTCAATGGTGGGCATGGCGGCAACGATACGCTTGTCGGAAGTGATCTTACCTTCCTTGGTGGGCACATTGAAATCGCAACGGCACAGAACACGCTTGCCGGCTACTTCAATATCTTCAATAGACTTTTTGTTGTAGTTCATTGTTATTCCTCCAAATTACCGGGGTCAGCCCCGCATTTTTCCATAGTCAAGCAGGCTGGGAAAATCCAGCTGGCGCAACGCTTCAAAAACGGTGATAGCCACAGCGTTGCTGAGGTTCAAACTTCTGGCATCCGACCGCATGGGAATCCGGACGCAGGCGTGTTTATGTTTTTCCAAAAAGCTTTCCGGCAGGCCCCTTGTCTCCTTGCCGAAAAACAGATAACATTCGTCCGCAAACTGCGCCTCGGTATAGCATCTTGGCGCTTTCGTGGAAAGGCACCACATCTGCCGCACGTCGTTTTTTGCGAAGAAGTCATCCAAATTCTCGTAGTCACGCACCTCGACCATGCTCCAGTAATCCAGACCGGCACGGCGCACCGCCTTTTCGCTGATATCGAAGCCCAGCGGGCGGATCAGATGCAACCTTGCCCCCGTTGCGGCGCAGGTGCGGGCAATATTGCCGCAGTTTTGCGGGATCTCCGGCTCCACAAGCACGATATTCAGCATACCATCACCTCAAGCCTACATAAAACTGCGTACTGGTTTATTGTATGTCAAACTTCCCACAAAATCAATCTAAAAATCAGAAAAAATACAAGTTTTCATAGTATTCACATAAAAAACCCCCTCTGGAGCGGAAATTTGTGAAAATTGCGTACTTACAATATGAGGAAGCGCGTTTTCCTGCCGCTCCACTCCATTTTTGGAAACTGTATGGGAATATTTACGCAATTTGGTTTAACTGGCGAAAATGTGGAAATACTAGCTTCGGAGGTGCTTAACATGAGCAAAAGAAAACACATCGGCAACCGCTTCGGTAAGGGCTACTACATAGCCCTGATCCTGTGCGCAGTTGCCATCGGGATTTCCGGCTATTTGTATTACCGTAACGCAAACCAAGAACCCCAACTGAATGATCCCCATTCTGATGTGGACATTATGAATCCTACAGAGGACGATGTTCAGGCTGTTGCCACGCAGCCCAATCTGGATGAGCCTGCAAATCCGTCTACGGACAAACCTGCCCAACCGGACAAAGTTCCTTTGAAGACCACGCTTCCCGTAACCGGTGAAACCGTAGCGGAGTATGCCATGGATTGCCTGAGCTACAATCCCACCACTCGGGACTGGCGGGTGCACAACGGCATTGACATTGCAGCCCAGGCCGGCACGACTGTCTGCGCCGCTGCTGACGGCACGGTCTACACCACCTACCAGGACGAGACCATGGGCATGACGGTAGTCATCCGCCACGCCGACGGTTATGTGACCCGGTATTCCAGCCTGGACAAGGATCTTTCCGTTGCTCCCGGCGATACCGTGACCATGGGACAGGCCATCGGCAAAGTGGGCAATACTGCCCTTCTGGAAACCGCTGTTGGTGACCACATTCATTTCAGTGTCACCCGCAACGATCAGAGTATGGATCCGGAAGAATTCTTGAACCTTGATTGATTCTCTTTCCCTCTGTTTGAGAGCCGGCGGAAAATTCCGCCGGCTCCCCTATTGCGCAAAACGCCCGGATACAAAATGCATCCGGGCGTTTTTTATTATTCCTTGATGGCGATGTGCACGGTATCCAGCTGGATCTGGTCCACAGTGGTGGGTGCGTCCATCATCAAGTCCTGTGCGTTCTTGTTCATGGGGAAGGTAATGACCTCACGGATACTTTCCTCGCCGCACAGCAACATGACCATACGGTCAATGCCGGGGGCTGCGCCTGCATGAGGAGGTGCGCCGTAGGTGAAAGCATTGTACATAGCAGGGAACTTTGCCTTGACGTTCTCTTCGCCCAGGCCAACCATCTGGAAGGCCTTGATCATGATCTCGGGATCGTGGTTACGCACAGCGCCGGAAGCGCACTCGTAGCCGTTGATGACCAGATCGTACTGGCTGGCATTGATTGCCAGGCACTTTTCCATATCGCCTTCTGCGTCCAGCAGAGCCTGCATGCCGCCGGAGGGCATGGAGAAGGGGTTGTGGCAGAATTCCAGCTTGCCGGTCTCTTCGTCCATTTCGTACATGGGGAAGTCTACGACCCAGCAGAATGCATACTGCTTTTCATCGAAATGGCCAGGGATCCGTCTGCCCATCATGGTGCGGATCACGCCTGCGGTCTTCTGGGCAGCCAGCTTCTTGGGCGCAGCAGCCATACATACGAAGCTGCCGGGCTTCAGATTCAGCTTGGCGACCAGAGCATCCTTGCAGCCGGTGAGGAATTTGCTGACGCCGCCGGTCAGCTCGCCCTGCTCGTCCACCTTGACCCAGCAGACCTTGTTGCCGGTCTGGACTTCCACATCATTCAGGAGCTTATCGATCCACTTACGGCCTTCGGTGAAGTTGTCCACAGCCACAGCCTTAACGGTGGCGTTCTGGAAAGGACCAAACTCACAGCCGGTGACTTCCGCGGAAATGTCGGTGACCTCCAGGTCGATACGCAGATCGGGCTTATCGGAGCCATAGCGCTCCATAGCCTCGTTAAAGCCGATACGGCGGAAAGGATAGGAAGAAACACGGTCATACTGGCCGTACTTGACATAGATAGGCTGCAGCACTTCTTCCAGAGTGGACAGAACATCATCCTGAGTGGCGAAAGCCATTTCCATATCCAGCTGATAGAATTCGCCGGGAGTGCGGTCAGCACGGGCATCCTCGTCACGGAAGCAGGGAGCGATCTGGAAATACTTATCGAAGCCGGAGGTCATCAGCAGCTGCTTGAACTGCTGGGGAGCCTGAGGCAGCGCATAGAACTTGCCGGGATGGTTACGGGCAGGGACCAGATAGTCACGGGCGCCCTCGGGAGAAGATGCTGTCAAAATGGGGGTGGTAATCTCCAGGAAGCCATGCTCGGTCATAGCCTGCCGAATAGCAGCCACCACCTGGCAGCGCAGAATAATATTCTTCTTCACATTGGGGTTGCGCAGGTCCAGGTAACGGTATTTCAAACGGACGTTTTCGTCTGCATCCTTACTCTTGTTGATCTCGAAGGGCAGCTGGTTGTGGACACACTTGCCCAGCACCTTGATTTCCGTGGGAACGACCTCGATCTCACCGGTGGGCAGCTTGGCATTCTTGCTTTCCCGCTCACGCACCACGCCGCAGACAGACACGGTGGATTCCTTGTTGATGCCCTTGACAACGCGCATCATTTCTTCCGTTTCCACTACCACCTGGGTAGTGCCGTAGAAGTCACGGATGATCAAAAAGGCAAAGTTGGAGCCCACCTCACGGACGTTTTCCAGCCAGCCGACGATGGTGACCTGCTTACCGGCATCGGCAAGACGCAGTTCACCGCAATTATGTGTTCTGGATTGGAGCATAATCTCAATCTCCTCTTATTTTGTAATTTAACCCAATCATTATTGCATAAATCGGGGAAAAAGTCAATTGCCGGCGGTTATTTTTCCGAAAAACAGCCCACACCGTCCCTCCTCCGAAAAATATTGGTCTCACGGAAGAAAAAACCGATTGACAAAGAAAATATTTCCGATATATTTATACTTGTCATATTATGACGAATCACTCATAGAAACGGGGGAGGATAATGTCCAAGGAACTCATCAGGCTCCGGGATCTTACCATGGAGTTCGACGGGGAGCGTATACTCGACAGTATCAATCTTTATATCAATGACCATGAATTTTTAACCTTGCTCGGTCCCTCCGGCTGCGGCAAGACCACCACCCTGCGGATCATTGGCGGCTTTTTGACGCCCACGTCCGGTACGGTGACTTTTGACGGAGAGTGTATCAACCAGCTGCCTCCCTACAAGCGGCAGATCAATACCGTTTTTCAGCGGTATGCTCTGTTCCCCCATTTGAATGTTTTTGACAATATCGCATTCGGTCTGCGGGTGGCAAAGCTTCCCAAGGAAGAAGTGGAGCAGCGGGTCAACGATATGCTGGAGATCGTCAGCTTAAAGGGCTACGGTCATCGGCGGATCGGTTCTCTTTCCGGCGGTCAGCAGCAGCGTGTTGCCATTGCAAGAGCTCTGGTTAATCAGCCGAAAGTCCTGCTTCTGGACGAGCCTTTGGGCGCTTTGGATCTGCGTCTGCGTAAGGATATGCAGAACGAACTCAAGCGCATCCAACAGGCCACCGGCATCACCTTTATCTATGTCACCCACGATCAGGAGGAAGCCCTTTCCATGTCTGATACCGTGGTTGTTATGGACAAGGGCCGCATCCAGCAGATCGGCAAACCGGAGGATATATATAACGAGCCGAAAAACGCCTTCGTGGCGGACTTTATCGGCGAAAGTAACATTCTCGACGGCGTTATGCTGGAGGATTTCAAGGTCCGTTTCTTCGGCCGGAATTTCGTCTGTGTGGACAAGGGCTTTGCCCCCAACGAGCCTGTTGACGTTGTCATCCGCCCGGAAGATATCGACATTGTTGAGCCGGATCAGGGTCACCTTGTGGGCACAGTCACCAGCGTGACCTTCAAGGGTCTGAACTACGATATTATTGTGGAATTCAAGGGCTTCAAGTGGCTGATCCAGACAACGGACTATTATGGCGTGGGCGCCACCATCGGCATTCGTTTGAACCCGGAAGATATTCACATCATGCACAAGAGTGAATATTCCGGCATGTTTGGCGACTACAGCTCCTACTCTGCCGAGTACGACGAGCTGACGGAGGATGCCGGCGATGAAGAGGAATAAGTCTGGTTTTCTCAGCGTGCCCTACATCCTTTGGATGATCGTATTCACGCTGATCCCCCTGGGCGTGGTGGGTTATTATGCCCTGACCGACCCGGACACCGGCGTATTCACCTTGAGCAACATTCAAAATCTCGGTGTTTATATGCCGGCGCTGGGGCAGTCTGTTCTGTACAGCCTGATCTCTGCCCTGATCTGTCTGATCCTGGGTTACCCTGTGGCCTATTACATCGCCCACAGAGGCCCTGTGATGCAGAAGATCCTCTATATGCTGGTAATGCTGCCTATGTGCATGAGCTTTTTGCTCCGCACACTGGCATGGGTAGGCCTGCTGCAGGACACCGGCATCATCAACAACTTTCTTGACGCAATCGGCATCGGTCGGCTGCCGCTGATCCGCACGCCTGCGGCGGTGGTGCTGGGTATGGTGTATAACTATCTGCCTTACATGATCCTGCCGCTGTATGCCACACTGGTAAAGCTGGACCCCCGGCTGATCGAAGCGGCAGAAGATCTGGGCTGCACCCCGGTGCAGACCTTCCGCAAGGTCATCCTGCCTTTGAGTATGCCCGGTATCTTCTCCGGCATTACCATGGTTTTTGTCCCCGCCGTTTCCACCTTCTATATTTCTCAGAAGCTGGGCAATCCCATGGACACGGTGCTCATCGGCGACCTGATCGAGCGGCTCTTTAAGCAGGGCGACAACCCCAACATGGGCGCTGCGCTGAGCTTGCTGCTGATGGCTCTGGTCTTCGTCTGCACCGGCATCATGAACCGCTTCGGCGGTGATGAGGAAGGCGGTGTGGTGATTTGAAAAGAACCAATCGCATTCTGACCATTCTGATCTTTGTGTTTCTGTATATCCCCATGGCGGTACTGATCGTGGCTTCCTTCAACACGGGCAAGGATATCACCCAGTTTGAAGGTTTCACCTTCCGGCAGTACGCTGAGCTGTTCCGGGATAAGGAGCTGTTGGGTCTTCTGGGTAACTCCATCCTGATCGCCCTGCTGTCCACCGCCATTTCCGTTGCCTTCGGCACGCTGGCAGCTGTGGGTATCCACTCCCTGAAGCCGAAAATGCGCAAGCTGGTCATGGGCCTGACCAATATCCCCATGACAAACCCGGATATCGTCACCGGCGTCAGCCTTTCGCTTCTGTTCGTTTTCGTGGGCAGCGGTCTGCTGGGTCAGCGGGAAAGTCTGAATTTCTGGACGCTGCTGCTGGCGCATGTGACCTTCGGTCTCCCCTACGTCATTTTGAACGTTATGCCCAAGCTGCAGCAAATGAACCCGGCGCTGACCGATGCGGCAATGGACCTGGGCTGCACCCCTATACAGGCATTTTTCAAGGTCATTATCCACGAGATCCTGCCCGGTATTATCGCCGGCGGCATCATGGCCTTCACCATGAGTCTGGACGATTTTGTCATCAGCTATTTTGTCACCGGCTCCGGCTTTGTGACACTGCCCGTAGAGATCTACACCTACACGAAAAAGCCCATCCCTCCCAAGGTTTATGCAATGTTTACCTTGCTGTTTGGTCTGATTTTCGTGCTGATGCTGACCATGAACCTCATGCAACTGCATGCCGACAAGAAAAAGACCTCCTCCCGCTCCATCTCCAAGGCAGCTATGATTGCACGCAGATGCGTTGCTGTTGCGGCTACTGTGGCGCTGGTGATTGGCTGCTGCTTCCTCTTTATCGGCAGCCGCCAGGAAAAGACCATCCTGAACGTCTACAACTGGGGCATGAACATGGCCGACGGCTCCGACGGCACTATGGACCTGGTTGCGGAATTTGAAAAGCGTTACCCCCACATTGACGTAAACATGTCGGAATACGAATCCAACGAGGTGCTGTATTCCAAGCTGAAAAACGGCGGCATCAGCGTGGATGTGATCATCCCCTCCGATTATATGATCGACCGGATGCGCAATGAAGGCATGCTGCTGGAGCTGAACTTCGACAACATTGAAAACTTCAAGTATGTGGACGAGCAGTTCAAGAATCCTGCCTACGATCCGGAAAACAAGTACTCCGTTCCCTACACCTGGGGCACACTGGGCATTCTATACAACACCAAGTACGTGGATGAAGCAGACGTCACCGGCTGGGAGCTGATGTGGAACGAGAAGTATGCCGGTAAGATCCTGATGATTGACAACTCCCGGGATGCCATGGGCATTGCCCAGTACCTGCTGGGTTACGATGTCAACACCACCGACAAGGCGGAGCTGCAGGCCTGTGCTGACAAGCTGGCGCAGCAACGTCCCCTGGTGCAGCAGTATGTGATGGACCAGATCTACTCCACTATGCAAAACGAAGAAGCCTATATCGCCGCTTACTACGCCGGCGACTGTATGCTGATGATGGAGGAAAACGAGAATCTGGCATTCTACCTGCCGGAGACTCAGGGCTTCAACCTGTTTACCGATGCCATGTGCATCCCCACCTGCTGCAAGGAAAAGGACGCCGCTGAGCTGTTTATCAACTTCCTCACCGACCCGGAGATCTCCGGCGCCAACATGGACTATATCTGCTACGCCTCCCCTGTTTCCGCCGCCAAGGAGTATATGGAGGATTATTTAAAGGAAAGCGAAGTTGTATACCCCGACCAAGAAGTTCTTTCCCGGGGCAGCTCCTACGCCTTCCTTTCGGAAGAAACCTCCCGCTATGTGGAAACTCTGTATCAGCAGGCCACCAAAACCGCTGAGGACCCCAGCCGGGAGCATGGGCCTTCCACTGCAGCGTATGTGATTGGCGCGGTAGTAATCGCAGCCGTTGTGGCTGTGCCGCTTTGCCTGCGTAAGCGTAAAGAAAAGCAATAACAAAAAGACCGGATGCATTGCATCCGATCTTTTTATAAGCTTTATCAGCTGTTTTTCATAACCACGGTTTCCACGCAGTCGCCTACATGCTCGCAAGCGTCGGCACAGCTTTCCATGCTTTCCAGGATCTTTCGCCAGGAAACGATCTCCAGCACATCGGCGCAATGCTCGTCCAGGGTATGATATGCTTCCATGTACAGCACGTCGCACTCCTCTTCCATACGGTTGAGCTCAACCACCATCTGATGCAGCTTGGCAGGCTTCTTGAAATTGACGAATTCAGCCAGCATATCGGTCATCAGGTAGCAGCATTCGGCGATCTTCTTCGCAAAATCCAGAGTGCAGGGGATCAGCTTCTTGATCTTGCACATATACATCTTCTGCAGGACTTCCTCAATGCCGTCCGTAACATCGTCGATATTCTGGCTGATCAGAGCCAGGTCTTCTCTGTCCACAGGCGTGACAAAGGCCTTGGCCAGCATCTGGGACATCTCATGCTTCTTCACATCGCCCTCATGCTCGTAGCCATGCATCTTTTCCAGCATTTCTTTGATGTTTTCGCTGTTGTAACTGGACAGGCACTCCACCAGGTAATCTGCCACATTGCAGGCGCAGCGGCCGCTTTCGTGGAGGTTATTAAAGTATTGCATATCTGCTTTTGCCATAATCATTATCCTACTTTCTTTAGTTTAGAAGATCCACATGAACAGTTTTGTCATCAAAAATCCGATCAGGCCGCAGCCGGGGAAGGTCAGCACCCAGGTTAGGCACATCTCTTTCACAACGCCGAAATTGATAGCCTTGATGCTCTTGACCGCGCCAACGCCCATAATGGAAGTGGTCTTTGCGTGGGTCGTTGAAACGGGAAGACTGAATACAGAGCAGAACAAGAGAGAGAGCGCTCCTGCGATGTCTGCCGAGAAACCTTGGTATTTCTCCAGCTTTACCATGTCCATACCAACGGATTTAATGATCTTTTTGCCCCCCATGGCAGTGCCTGCAGCCATAACCACTGAGCAGATGACCATCAGCCAAATGGGAATGCTGATATCCGACGGCAGTGCCTGTCCCTGGGACATATATACGCACAGCAGGATCACACCCATAAATTTCTGACCGTCCTGCGCACCGTGCATGAATGCCATGCCGGCTGCGCCGGCAATCTGGGCATACTTGAAGATGGGCTCCGTCTTTCTGCGCTCCACA
>JAZQJO010000064.1:0-2412 GCA_045541695.1 Faecousia sp. | reverse complement strand
CCACCTCATAGTCATCATATTTCTCGTTTTCCGCTGTATACATAGCAAGCTTTGCGTCATAATACTCCTGCACCGCTTTTAATAATTGCTCCTTCTCTCGCTTTTGCGGCAATGCCACAGCAAAAATATATGTAAGACTTGCCCCTATAGCCAATAAAATAGAGAACGCTACCGTTGCAAGAATAATCTTCCTCTTTTTAGTCATAAAGATCCCCTCCTAATTTGTTAATCATCTTAAAAGTGGCCGTCAAATTCCAATTTATCGAACTGTTCGACATATTGAAATTTATCTGTGTGCTTTGTCTTGAAAGCATTATATCGCATTTTTCCAGGCATGGCAACAAAAAGCGGATGCCGAAGCATCCGCAATTGCCTGTTATAGACGGGAAAGATTGATATCAATGACCTGCTTGGCAAAGGCGCCTGTGCCCTCGCCGCCGGCTTTGTCGATATTTTCCGTCATACTGCCACCACCGGCGTAGCTTTCTGCCAGACCCTTGAGAATTTGGGGCGTGCAGGTGTAAAAATGCTCTGTAAAAAACGTCTGCAGCTCCTTCGCCCAGTTTTGGGCTGCTTCGCTGTCCGGTTCGCAGGGGCGCATCCTGCCCAGCTTTGCAAACAGCTCCATCACCTGCGCGCCTAAGTCCTTTTCTTGTTCCCTGGTGCGGCTTTTTTGCTTCTGCTCAAATTCCTTGTAAGCATCTGTCTTGCCGTAAAGCACCTTGGCCTGCTGACTGTATTCGTCAATTTTCTTGGGGTCAAAACCTTCAAAATCCATATATTTCACTCCTAACGTAAGCATTCCCCTGGCAAGGGTGACTCGGTTTTGCAGCTTTTCTATGCGCTCCTGCATCAGCTTGATCTGATGCTCCAAAACCTGGTTTCGGTCATAGTCCGGCGCATCCAGAATGCTGCCGATCTCATTCAGAGATAATCCCAGCTCCCGATACACCAGGATCATATAAAGCTTGTCCAAAGCGGCGTCATCGTACAGCCGATAGCCGGCCTCGGTTACCTCGGCGGGCTCCAGCAGGCCGATCTGATCGTAATGGTGCAGCGTCCGCACGCTGACACCGGTGCGCTTGCTCACTTGCGCAACCGTCATCATACGCATCCCTCCTCTTTGCACTATCATATACTATGACGTTACGTTCGAGTCAAGAGGTTTTTATAGATTGATCGCAACTTTTCTTTTGTCGCCCGGCTTTTTCGGCGTACCGATATGCGCCGTCCCAAGAATGGGTATGGCAACGGTTTTCGTATACAATATACTTACAATGATGATGACCGTGTCACAGTCAAAACCTACTCCGGCACAACCCCAAGCACTGTGACCTATATCTACGACAAAATCGGCAACACCCTGGTCATGCGTTTCACCTACGACGCCCAGGGCAACCCGGTCACCATGACCTAACATCGAAAAACTCGCCCCCCTGATACACGATCAAGGGGGCGGCTTTGCATCAATCTGAAATCCTGCCATCCGTAAAGATGGTCACGACCTGCCATGGGTGAACTTTCTGCTAACTTGCGGCGTGTGCGAAATATCCTTTTATTGCAATTGTGCTTGAATGCTGGGATAGCGGCTCATGTCCGTATGGGGCACAAAC
The DNA here is from genome assembly GCA_045541695.1 of Faecousia sp. Lineage (GTDB taxonomy): Bacteria > Bacillota > Clostridia > Oscillospirales > Oscillospiraceae > Faecousia. The sequence continues at coordinate 799 of JAZQJO010000064.1, read as the reverse complement.
TTCGCCGCCTGCATTCGGACGAGGAAATCCGGGATCGATGCAAACTGCACGCAGTAAATATTCTCTGCCAGCTCCTGCGCCTCCCGAAGCCGGGAGCGATCCAGCAAAAGGATCCTTGCGCCGTCCAACGAGGTGTTGGACAGTACCGAGAAGTTCTCCCGAGGCAGGTCGGGGAACATCCCGATGGTAATGGCAGACTCCAGATTGGAATGGGCGGTGAAGGCTCCCGAAAGGTACAGATTCGCCAAATCCTCCGCGGTAACTCCTGCCGTTTCCATCAGGCATTCCACCATGGTATAGGCCGCGGCCTTGGTATCAAGATACTGCCGGATATCCGTCTGGGAGAAGTACAGGGGCTGCCCCTCCTCTGTCAGCGCATACACCGCGGCGTACTGCTGTTCTTCTTCCAGATAGACGATATGCTCCGAAGCCGGTGGATTCAGTTCACCGGCGATATTGATCCAGCCGTTCAGGCGCATCTGCGCCAGCAGGTCAATAATGCCGGAACCGCAGATGCCAACGGCAGGTTGATTTCCAATCGTGGTGTAGGACAGCGCCTTACCCTTAATCGTCACAGAATCAATGGCGCCCTCCGCCGCGCGCATTCCGTAGCGGCTGATGTAACCCTTCAGCGCAGGCCCTGCCGCACCGGCCCCGGCCATGATCCAATCCTGATTGCCAATGACCAGCTCTCCGTTGGTGCCGATGTCAAAAAACAGACTGGGTTCTTCTTTTTTGTGAATGTCCAGTTTCAGCAGGCCGCTGACGATATCGCCGCCAATATAGTTGGACGCCGAGG